>JAEYHP010000081.1 GCA_023409435.1 Bacillota bacterium
CCTCGGCTGCTTTTCCTGCTGGGTCAAAACCCCGGGCCTCTGCATCATCATGAATGATAGTGCGAACAGTGTATCCCGTGAGCAAATGCAGGCTGATGTATTGGTGATACTCTCCAAATTGACCTACGGCGGCTTCAGCCCTGATGTAAAGGCCTTCCTTGACCGGTGCATCCCAAATATATCGCCCTTTTTTGAAATCTATCATGGCGAAATGCATCATAAGCTGCGCTATGAAAAATTTCCATATTGGATCGCTATGGGATATGGCGAGAGCACCGAGGAAGAGCGCCAAACATTCCGCGAGCTCTCCGAACGGAACGCCCTGAACATGCGCCCGCCGAAGCAATTCTGCCTCACCATACAGAGTGCTGACGGCTGCCCGGATGCCTTAAAAACGTTGGGCCGGATTTTATCGGAGGAGGTGTGCGTATGACCCGCATTGCCGCAATAAACGGAAGCCCCAAGGCAAAGGAAAGCGTATCCAGCCTGCTGATAGAAAGAATGGAAAAAGTCTTAGCCGCAAAAATCGACGTTGCGCAGGCGGTGCAGCTGACCCGTCCGGGAAAAGCCCCCGAAACCGTTTCGGAAACCATTGCGGGCATGTTAGCTGCCGATGTGCTGTTACTTGTATTCCCTCTCTATGTCGATTCGCTGCCCGCCCCGCTCATCAAGCTGCTCACGCTCATGGAACAGGCGGCGAAAGCCTCAAGCGCGCCGCTGCCCAAAGTCTACGCGATCTGCAACTGCGGCTTCTATGAAGCGGAGCACACCAGGCTTGCCCTGAAGATGGTACGCCACTTTGCGCTTCGCGCCGGACTCCCTTGGGGATACGGTTTGGGTATCGGCTGCGGCGGTTTTGGCGTATGCGTTAAACAATACGGCAAAGGGCCCTGCGGCAAACCTTCATGCCGCGCTGTGTGCGCTGGGGGAAGCTATCCGCGGCAACAGCGCAAACGAAAGCGAAGATGTGTTTGTGACGCCTAAAATTCCCCGCTTCCTCTATAAGCTGGGCGGAAATATGGGTTGGCGCCAAATGGCAAAGGCAAACGGTGTTGATTATCAACTCTCTGCGAGGCCGCACGGTATCACCGCGGGTACGCGCAAATAAACGGGATACGATTTTATGTTTATCGTCTGTAGCAGCGAGCGAAGTAATTGGAAATATTCCAATCGCATAAGATCCTTCCGGCCGTCAATGCGGGTATGGTATACTTGCTAAAAACCTATGAAAACGGAGACTGAACCCCATGGGCGTCAGAAGCACGGCAAAAGCTATTATCCTACACAACGGCAAGGTGCTGCTCAACAAATGCTACGACAAGCACAACGGCCACTATTATTCGCTGCCCGGCGGCGGGCAAAACCAGTATGAGACGATTGAGGAAGCCGTCGTCCGCGAATGCCTGGAGGAAACGGGCTACACCGTAACGCCGCTTCGCTTCGCCGCATTGTGCGAAGAAATTTGCCTGGATGAAGAAATCCGGACGGTTTATCCACAGTATGCACACAAGCTGTACCACATATTTGTGTGTACGCTGGCAAGCGAAGAAGTGCAGGCGCCCACCGAAACGGACGATCTCCAACTGGGCGCCGTGTGGGTGGATGTAACAGCACTTTCCTCTATCCGCCTGCTTCCCGGGACGGTGGGGGAGCATATAGCGGAAATGGTTGCAGGCGCGCCGCCTATGTTCCTGGGTACGGAGCATCTCCCTTTCAACCACGGATAATGCCGCATCCACTCGCATTCTGGCACAAGACAAGTTTCTACAAAACCGCAAAAACGCACGCATTCAGAAGATTTTTCTGGATGCGTGCGTTTTTGGGGGTACAAAAAAGGGGATGCCTCCCCATCCCTATAATCCGGGGCATGTCGGAATTGGCTCATTATTCCGATTGCAGTCTTTTCAGCAGAAAACCGCACAGTATGGCCGCAGCCGCGAAGATAGCAAGTAAAGGCAGCAGGCTGCCGAAAGAAAAGCCGTCGCTTTGCAATAACTGATACCCCCAGGACGCGGGGAACATTTTTCCTGCAATCTTAAAAACGCCAGGCAGCAAATCGACAGGAAACATAATGCCAGAGAGCATTATGGATGGCAGAAATATCACCTGCGAAATCATCGTAAGTCTTGCCTGACTTTTCATCCACAGCCCCAGGACACTCCCAATGCTCAATGATACCGCAACAAAAATGGAGAGCGCGCCAAAATACAGAGGAAGATGTGCCGGAGGTGTTGCGCCAAATGCAATGGGGGCAATGAGGCATATGATTGCCGACATCAGTAACAGGTGAAGAAACGCGGACAAAGACATAGACACCAAGCCAAGATACAACGGGACCCCGTTGGCCTTATACACTTTCTTGATATCGCTTGCATATATCTCCACAAGGGAGGGCGGCAATCCTATGAGTGCGCCCATTGATATGCCCAACACGGTCATAGATTGTATGAGCGTATCCTTGGCCGCAGGGTTTATGGAGGTGAATATCCCACCCATCACAGCAAAGAACAAAAGAGGCACCACATAACACGTGATCAACAGTGATTTGCTGCGGATATCCAGCTTCCATTGCAATGCCACTCCGTACAAAAACGCGCTCATGCACCATTCCCCCTTGCAATATCAATGAAATGCTGTTCAAGCGTTCCTCTGTTTATTTTTATGTCAAGCACGGCAATGCCCCGTTGCTTAAACTCTTCAAGCAGAGTCAGCATGGTATCCCCAATGTTGTCAGATTCATACGTTTCGTCGCCTTGCTCGGTCTTGATGTGTATGGTACAGCGTTTGCCGATTTTCGCAGTCAACTCTGTGACGGTACCCAAGAAGACGATATCGCCGTCATTGAGAATAGCAATGCGGTCACACAGGCTTTCCACCTCCGCCATATCGTGGCTGGCTAAAATGATCGTCTTTCCCTGCGCTTTCAGTTTTCGAATTTGGTCATGGAGCGATAGTCTGCCCTCCACATCAAGCCCTGCGGTTGGCTCGTCAAGGAACACAATGTCCGGATTGCCGATTAAGGCAAGGGCAAGGTGTAAGCGCCGCTTCTGTCCCGTAGACAGTTCTATGTATTGCTTTTTCTTCAGTTCATTGATTCCAAGAGCGGCAAGCATAGCGTCGTCTATTTTTGTATGATTCCACTGCGCAAACAACCGAACGGCTTCCATTGGTTTGATATGGGCCGGAAGGGCGGCAGATTGCAATTGGATCCCCGTTTTGCCATTCACCACGATACTGCCGCTGTCATACTTGCGCAAGCGTTCAATACATTCAAGGGCCGTGGTCTTACCTGCGCCGTTTACGCCAAGCAATGAAAAAATTTCACCTTTTACTACCTGGAACGTCAAGCCTTTGAGCACAGCGTGCCCACCATAGCTTTTCCTTAGCCCTTCAATCTGCATGGCATACTTCATTTCGGCTTCTCCTCCAATGGATTGATTCCCAGCTTCGTAAAATAAGCATCCAACGCCGGCTCGATAAAAGCATGGGGCATCACCTGTTTTAGGTTCCCTCCATGATCCAGATCGTTCCTATTCTTCGTCTCTATCAATTCAGAGAGCATACTTATATCCCCGCCTGTAAATTCCGTAACCATATCCCAAAACACTTTGGCAAAAGCTTGCCCTTTCTCGCTTTCGGGCGCCACGCCGTCTTTTTGAAGCTGTAGCGCCTCATCGCGCAGCTGTGTGAACGTGCCCATCATCTTTAAGCCGCTGTCCTTATCGAAGCGGCTACGAAAATGGTCCAAGGTCTTGTCATCGAAATGCTTGATCATCCAATAAAACTCGTTTTTCATTTGCAGATTTGCAATGATATCGGCGTATTTCTTGAAATCCACCGATTGCATCTGCAGCACCTCCGCCTTTAATGCTTCTATCGCTTTTAGGGACTCTGACAGGGTCTCTATGTCTTTGCGTATCGCTGCTGCTTGTTCTGAAAGCGCGCCTGCAACATTCGCGGGGGTATCCAGCAAGATCAGGCGGTTCTTGATATCATCCAAAGAAAACCCCAACTGTTTGAGCGATAGAATTTGATAGAGCTGAATAACATCTTTGTGGGTATACAGCCTACGGCCTCCTTCACTCTCCGAGGACGGTGAAAGCATACCTTCTTTGTCGTAGTATTGTAAGGTGCGAACGGTGATGCCCATTTTCTTTGCCACCTCGCCTACCATCATATATCCTTCCGGTATTGCTCTATTCTTTTCCATAGTCATGACCTCCTGCTTTTATCATAACTCATGACGTTACGTCACGTACAAGTGGTGGGAACTATTTTTTTAGATATTCCATTGCGTCAGGTTGCGGACAAGCACAGCGCACAGGACGCGCTAAATGTCTTAAATAAAATATTTATTGTCGTATATACTTTACATAATGTAATTTTTATGCTACCATTTCTCTGTGGAGGCGATACTATGGGACGGAATATTCCAATAAAGGTTGCGCGCGCGCAGCTTGATATGACACAAAAGCAGCTTGCCGAAACTGTTGGAATCTCCCGGCAGACAATGAACGCTATTGAGCAAGGCGAGTATAACCCGACAATCAAGCTGTGCAGAGCCATCTGCAAAGCGCTGGGAAAAAGCCTTGATGAATTATTTGGAGAGGAAGCGTGCGATGAATAAGAAAAAATCCAATCTGGATGAAATGCAGGAGCAAAAGCTGTTAAAAATAGAGCACAACGCCGCCTGGCTTGCATTTTGGGGGTTGTTGGCGGCAATTTTAGTGCAAACCATTCTTGGCGGCGAAGATGTTTGGCGCAATATCGTTGCCGAATGGATCGTATTCATGTGCCTTTGTGTGTATCTGGTGATTGCCTGTATCAAAAACGGCATTTGGGACCGAAAATGGAAGCCCAATCTGAAAACGCATGCCATATTCAGTCTCATTGCCGGTATTGTATGCGGGGCCATATTGTTTACCAGCTCGTATCTCAAATATGGCAAATTATTGGGATCTGCTGCGACAGGGCTGTTCGTTTTTATTTTTACTTTTGCCGCAACGCTGACTGCTCTTACAATCGCCGCGTCCCTGTATCAGAAAAGGCGGAACAAGCTTGAGGCTGCGGGCGAAGACGAAACCGGCACGAACGGATAAAAATTTGCTTAAGGATATCCATAGGCCTCCTTTTCAAAATGGCGGCCTTTTTATTATGCACAGTTATGTCGAAAAGTCTGCTGATAACAAGAATTTGGCCAACGCAAAGAGCCAAAATAAACGCCGGATTTGCTGAGGATTTTCGTTTGGACATTTTCGTATTTTTTTTAACAAAATAGATTGACACATATGTCACAAAGTTTTATAGTAGCTACTAAGGATAGCTACTATTGATGTATGCCTTTCCTAGCGCACCTTTATAGCCGAATACGCAACCCCAATACTTGCAAGCCCCATCTGAAAACCTTATGATAAGAACAAACAAAGGAAAAAAGAGGATATCGGCATGGGGGATATGATCAGCCGTCTCAGGGAGTTCGGCTTTACGGAGACGGAAGCGAAAGTCTATATCGCGCTGCTGCAAAACGGGGACTGTACCGGGTATGAGGCCAGCAAGTACGCGGGCGTGCCGCGCTCCAAGGTGTATGCGACATTGGAGGCGCTCGTCAGCCGCGGCATTTTGGCCACCACGCTGCGGGAGAAGACAAGCGTGTACCGCGCCAAACCCATCGAGCAGCTCGTTGCGCTCATCCGCAACCAAACGGAGGACGCGCTTACTCGGCTTGAGGAAGAAGCCCGCGTGTTCGAAGCCCCCCGGGACGGCGAGCAAATCTGGCAATTGACGGGCTACCACAGCATCCTCAACAAGTGCCGGCAACTCATTGAGGACGCAACGCAGGAAGTGTTGATCCAGATCTGGAAGCAGGACCTGGACGCCCGGCTGGAGCAATGCATCATCGAAAAGCAGGCGGAGCTAGGGCGCGTGCTCGTCATCCTTTATGATGAGGAAGAGACGTATGGCACCGCCATCAGGCAATTTTATCCGCACGGCTTCGAGCGGGATAAAATGCACGACGCGGGCTCCCGGTGGATCACGATCTCGGCGGATGGAAGGGAGATGGTGCACGTCTCCATTCAGAGCAAGGAGAGGGCCACGGCCATATTTACCCGCAACGCGAGCATGGTATTTTTCGCGAACGAGTACATCAAGCATGACGCATATTGTCTTAGGCTGATCGAGCATATGGGGGAACGTGTAAAAGCGGTATTCGGTGAAGATATGGAAGGGATACGCGATGTGTTTGCCATCCAATAATTAATTTGGGGGAGCTCATCATGACAGTCGTAACCATCATATTGATCCTGGTTGTCCTGGTCAACGGCGCGTTTGCATTCATGTTCATCCGGGACCTCATCCGCCACAAGGGCCAAACCATGAAAGAGCATGGGAATCCCTTCGTCATGGCCATTTCTGAATTTGTTATTTTCCTTCTTTCCACATTCGGCGTATCGGATTTTGCCATAGGCGCCTCGCTCTACCCGCGCTTAAAGTGGGTGGAGGATAAAAAGCTGCCCGGCACGCTCAACGCCGCCTGCGTGATTCCCGTGGCAGTCATGGCGCTTGCCTACATTTCCACCATTAACGTTGGCTACGCAACCCTCATCATCGCAATCGTGGCGCAGGTTGTGGGCGCATACATCAGCCCCCGCTTCGTGGTCAAGCTGCCCGTCAACATCATCAAGCGCTTTGTCGCCGCGGGCCTGTTTGTTGCCGCCGCCCTGATCCTGGCCGGGAAGTTCAACATTTACCCTACCGGCGGCGACGCAACAAGCCTCACCGGCTTCAAGCTCGTGCTGCTTGGCGTGCTTTCTCTTGTCTATGGCGCGCTCAACAACATAGGCATCGGTTCCTATGCGCTGACGATGGCGACCGTTTACGCGTTGGGCCTCAACCCCGGCGTGGCGTTCCCCATCATGATGGGCGCCTGCACGTTCTCTGTTCCCGTGGGCAGCATGCAGTTCGTGAAGCTGGACAGCTACTCCCGTAAAATCACGCTGTTTGCTTCCACCGCCGGTGTCGTTGGCGTTCTGGTCGCAGCCTTCGTAGTCAAGAGCCTGGATGTCTCAGCACTGCAGTGGCTGGTTGCCGCCGTTATCCTCTACAGCGCCGTCACCATGCTGCTGAGCACGCGCAAAAAAGCCGCTCCCGCCAAGACGGAAGTTTGAGCGGAAAGGTGATGGCATCAATGGAAATCCTCGTTCTCAAGCAGGAAGAAATGCAGGCCGTATTGCGCATGAAAGATGCGGTGCAGGCCGATAAAGACGCGCTTGCCATTTATTCCGCAGGCAAAAGCGACATCCCCCTGCGGGTCAACCTCAACGTGCCGGAGCACGAAGGCCAGAGCCTGTATATGCCCGGCTACGCAGCGGAAGCAGACGCTCTAGGCGTAAAGATCGTATCCGTTTACCCGCGCAACATTGAAAAAGGGCTTACCAGCGTCCCCGCCACCATGGTGCTCGTGAACCACGAAACCGGCGAGGTGTGCAGCATTATGGACGGCACATACCTCACCCGTATTCGGACGGGCGCGGTATCCGGCGCCGCAACGGATCTCTTAGCCTGCAAAGACGCCAGTGTGTTCGCGCTCTTTGGCACGGGCGGACAAGCCGCAAGCCAATTGGAAGCCGTGCTCACCGTGCGGCCCATCAAGGAAGTACGCGTGTTTGATATCAGCGCCGAGCGGGCACAAGCCTTCGCCGCGCGCATGGCGGAGCAATTCGGACAGGCCTTCGGCGTTTCCATTGCCGCCGCCGCCACTTCGGCGGGAGCCGTGACAGGCGCCGATATCATCACCTGCGTCACCACCAGCACCCGCCCGGTGTTCGACGGCAGGCTCGTCAAAAAAGGCGCGCACATCAACGGCGTCGGCGCGTACACCCCCGAGATGCAGGAGATCGACGAATACGCGCTCATCCATGCGGACAAGGTGTATGTGGATACGCGCAACGGCGTACTCAACGAAGCGGGCGATCTCATCAAGCCCATTCAAAAAGGTACGTTCAGCGCAGACCGCGTCACCGGCGAGCTGGGCGAGGTCGTGTTGGGAAAGGTGCCCGGCAGGGAACGGGAGGATGAAATTACCCTCTTCAAGACCACCGGCACCGCGGTGATGGACGTGGTGACCGCCCGCCGCATCTATGAGGCGGCAAAGCAGCAGGGGATCGGCACGATTGTATCGTTCTAGTCTTTGTTTTGTGCATGAGGGCTCTGCCCTCATACTCCCGCTTAGGGTCGTAACGACCCTAAGAACCCGCTTCCAGGAGCACCTAATTTAGGCTGCTTTCAAAGAAGGGGATTCCCAAGGGATGTGTCCCTTGGGTGGGGTTCAGGGGTGAAACCCCTGAAAAACCTTAGTAGCCAAAAAGCGGACATCGGCTGATGTCCGCTTTTTGCCATTGCGCTATTCCCAACGCGCCCGGGCGCTATCCCAGGTACGCCTCCTTCACCATATCATTTTCCAAAAGTTCTGCGCCCGTACCACTCAATACTACGCTGCCTGTCTGGAGCACATACGCGCGGTCTGAAATCTTCAGCGCCTTTTTCGCGTTCTGTTCCACCAGCAGGATCGTGATGCCCGCCGCATTCAGCTGCCGGATGGAATCGAATATCTGCCGCACCAGCATGGGCGCAAGGCCCATACTAGGCTCATCCATCAGCAGCGTTTCAGGCTCGCCCATCAACGCCCGGCCAATCGCAAGCATCTGCTGCTCCCCGCCCGAAAGCGTGCCGCCGCGCTGTTTTCTGCGTTCTTTGAGCCGCGGAAACACGCTGAACACGCGCTCCTTGCTTGCTATGATGCGCTTGCTGTCCGTAAAGCGGAACGCGCCCATCTCCAGATTTTCCTCCACCGTCATGGCGGGAAATATCTTTCTGCCTTCGGGCACATGCGCAATGCCGCGCTCCACCACCTCATGTGCGGGGAGCTTGCTGATCACCTCGCCTTTGTAGGTGATTTCCCCTTCCTGCGGCTTAAGCTGGGAGGAAATGGTCTTTAATGTCGTCGTCTTGCCCGCGCCGTTGGAGCCGATCAGCGTGACGATCTCGCCTTTCTTTACCTCAAAGGAAACCTCGCGCAGCGCGCAGATTTTGTTATAATACGTGCTCACGCCGGAAAGCGTAAGGATTGTCTGCTTTTCTTCCATGCCCGGCCCCCTTATTCGTCCTCGTCGTCGCCCAGATATGCTGCAATCACCTTTTCATCGCTTCGGATCTCATCGGGTGTGCCGTCCGCAATCTTGACGCCGTAATTGAACACGGCGATCCTGTCCGAAAGCCCCATCACGAGCTTCATGTCGTGCTCAATAAGCAGTATGGTATGCCCAAGCTCATCCCGGAGGCGGACGATAAAATTCTTCATCTCTTCCGTTTCCCTGGGGTTCAGCCCTGCCGCCGGTTCGTCGAGAAGCAGGAGCTTCGGTTCAATCGCAAGCGCCCGGGCAATCTCAAGCCGCCGCTGGTCGCCATACGGCAAATTTTTTGCTAGCTCGTTTTCTTTGCCTGCAAGCCCCACGTATTTAAGCAGCTCCACTGCGCGCTCGTACTGCGCCTTTTCTTCCTGCTTCATACGCGCGGTGGATGCGACAATATCAAACAGGTTCGCTTTCATGTGCATATTGCGCGCCACCAAAATGTTTTCCACCGTCAGCATGTTCGAAAACAGGCGAATATTCTGAAACGTCCGCGCAACCCTGCACAGCGCCACCTTTTCCGGCGTAAGCCTGGTGAGCCGCTGCCCGTCGAAGCGTATGGAGCCTTCATCCGGTGCATAATACCCGCTGATCATGTTGAAAAACGTCGTCTTGCCCGCGCCGTTGGGGCCGATCACGCTTACGATCTGCCTGCTTTCCATTGAGAAATCTACGCTGTCTATCGCTGTCAGGCCGCCAAACGTCTTGGTCAGCGCCTTTACTTCCAGCAATGCCATGTGCAACCCTCCAGTTTACGGTTGGAACGATGGGGACGCTGTCCCCATATCCTTGCCAAAGGGACACGTCCCTTTGGAATCCCAAACCAATCTATCATTTTTACCTTGTTTAAAACTTTTCCGGGATTCCAAAGGGGTGTTACACCCCTTTGGTGGAGGTCTGGAGGCAAAGCCTCCAGCGTCCATCATTCCGTCTCGGTCGTTTCCGCCCGCGCCTTTTTCCCGCGGAAGAAGTTTTTGATATAGCGCATGCTCCGCTGCGCGGGCAAAAAGCCCTGCGGGCGGAAGATGCACATCAGTATCAGGATCAGCCCAAACACCATTTTCTCATATTTTGCTGGGTCCAGCTGGGAGGGAATGGTGAGTATGCCCGTGGCCGAAAGCTGGGTAAGGAACGAGGAGACCTCCTTCAATACATGCAGCTGCAGCAGTATGACCGCGACAGCGCCCAGTACCACGCCGGAAATATTGCCCATGCCGCCCATGATCACCATGGCAAGTATGCCGATCGACTCCATGAATCCAAAGCTGGAAGGATCAATAAATGTCTGCTTGGAGGCGAAAAACACACCCATCATGCCTGCAAGCCCCGCGCCCAGCGAGAACGCCAGAAGCTTCATCTTTACTACCGGTATGCCCATGGTCTTTGCGGCAAGCTCATCCTCCCGGATAGCGGCAAACGCGCGCCCGATGCGGGAATTGTTGATGCGCCGCACGCAGAGCACCGTAAGCCCAAGGAGTATGAGCACGATAAAATAGAAATGGATGGGCTGGTTGAGTTCAATGCCAAACAGCTTGGGCGGCTCGATCGGCGTAATGCCGCGCGGGCCGTTTGTAAGGTTGATGGGTTTATCCAGATTATTAAACAGGATACGGATAATTTCAGCAAACCCCAGCGTCACAATGGCAAGATAATCCCCCTTGAGCCTGAGTACCGGCAGCCCCAGCAGGAAGCCGACCAGCGCCGATACACCGAAGCCCAGTATCAGAAACAGCCAGAAAAAGTTGCCGGACACGGGGAACAGCTCAGTTCCCGCTGAAATGAAGTTGTTTGCCTGCGTGGAAGCGAATATGGCGTAAGAGTACGCGCCCACCGCGTAAAACGCCACATACCCAAGGTTTAATAGCCCCGCAAAACCGACCACGATATTCAGCCCGATCGCCAGTATGGCATAGATGCCGATCTGGGTCACGATATCCTGATAATAGCCGTTATTGAGCCCTACAACAGGCATAATTGCAAGCAGGTCCACAAGGCCGATCATAAGTTTCCACTTTTTTTCGATCAGCGTGCTCCGGTAGAGTACCAGCAGCGAAAGCAGGAACAGCACGAACACGATGCCGTTCCGGCTGAACACCAGAAACAGCGCGGGCGTGATAAGTACGAACAGAAGCTGCGCCAGCTTTGTCCTGGAGAATTGCAGCAGATTCTTAAATAACCCTTTCATATGCTACACCTTCTCTCCCGCGGGCTTGCCCAACAGGCCGCTGGGCTTGAATATGAGTATGAGTATGAGTACGGCAAACGCGAACACATCCTTATACTCCGATCCAAACATGCCGCCGGTGAGCGCGCCTAACGTCGCGGCGCCCAATACCTCCAGCAGTCCCATTACAATGCCGCCGATCATCGCGCCCGGTATGGAGCCGATGCCGCCGAATACCGCCGCCGTGAACGCCTTCATGCCCAGAATATAACCGACATACGGGTGAATGAGCGTATACTGCACGGAAAATAGTGTGCCCGCAGCACCCCCCATGCCCGCGCCGATCAGGAATGTAAGAGAAATCACGCGGTTGACGTTGATGCCCATCAGCTCCGCCGTGCTTCTGTCCTGCGCGCAGGCACGCATGGCCTTGCCCCATTTGTGTTTGGTCACAAACAGGTGCAGCGCAAGCATGATAAGAATGGCGATACCGAATATGTAGAGCACCTTTTCAGGCAGCTTTACCCCGCCCGGCAGCGTGAACTCGCGCTGGAACAGCAGCGGCGTGGAAAGATAAAACGCGTTCTTCCACAGCCCCTCCACCAGGCGCACAAAATCCTGCAGAAAAAAGGATACTCCGATTGCGGAGATAAACGGCACCAGCTTGGGCGCGCCGCGCAGGGGCTTATAGGCAATGCGTTCAATGAACACGCCCAGCGTTCCGCTGAACACCATTGCGATCAGTATTGAAACAAGCAGCGCGACCGCCGGGGACAGCCCCGGAAGCAACCCCTGGTTCTCCAGAAACAGCAGCACTTCCGTTCCGGCAAACGCGCCGAACATGAAAATTTCGCTGTGCGCGAAATTGATGAATTCCAATATACCATATACCATGGTATAGCCCAATGCGACGATCGCGTATACAAACCCGAGCGTCAGGCCATCCATAAGCAATTGCGGAAGCATGGATGCGATCTGGTCCATTCGGTTCTCGACCTTTCCGTATGAGGTACGTTGCTTTTCTTTCCATTCAAAGAATAACAACAAAAAAACGCAGGAGAATACAGGAGTAATGTGAAGTATTCTATGGAGGGGTCGTGGGGGCGCTTCCCCCACAACCCCTGAAAGAGACAAGCTTACTTCAGGAAATCGCCCGCCGGAACGGCCTTGACCATGGTAGCGGGATAGGCGTTGACGTCGAAGCGGGAAACGTAAATAACGCCTTCGAGGTTATCGCCCTTCTCATTGTAGGTAACGGTGGTGGCAATGCCGATAAACCCGCTGGTGGCGGCAATCGCATCAGTCACCTGGGTACGGTCGGGTTTTTTGCCGCCGTTGGCTTCAATGGCGCTCTTGATACCGTTGAGGGCAACGTTCATCGCGTCATAGCCATAGAAGGCGTACCCTTCGGGTCTCTTTTTGAACTTCTCTTCATACTTTGCCACAAACGCCGCGCCTTCAGGCGTGCCGGAAGCGTCGGCTGCGGTGGAGGTATAAAGCGCGCCCACTACGGCATCGCCCGCGATGTTGGCGAGTTCTGCGCTGTCCAGACCATCGGGGCCCATGAACTTGACGTTAATGCCCTTCTGTGCAAGCTGCTTGATGAGCAGCGCGCCTTCGGGATACATGCCGCCAAAATATACGGCTTCCGCCCCGGACGCGCGTACTTTTTCTTCCACAGCGGAGAAGTCGCTTTCACCGGGCGTGATGCCTTCATTGCCAAGGACCTGGCCGCCGATATTGGCAAAGTGCTTGCTGAATTCATCCGCAACGCCCTGCCCGTAAGTCGTCTTATCGTTGATGACGAATACGCTCTTCACGCCGGCTTCATTGAACATGTACTCGGCGCCGGCGGGCCCCTGCCCATCGTCTCGCGCACAGATGCGGGTTACATTTTTCAGGCCGCGCTCCGTCACATCCACCGCGGTGTTGGCCGGCGAAACCATGGCGAGGTTCTTTTCCGCGTACACTTCGGAAGAAGGAATTGCGACGCCGGAGTTGAGGTGGCCTACCACAGCCAGAATATCCTCATCCAGTATCATCTTCCGGGCGACGCTGACGCCCACCTTGGGGTCTGCCTGGTCATCCTGCGGCGCGAGCTGCAGCGTAAAGCCCAACGCCTTGAACTCTTCTATGCGTTCTTCCAGCGCCATCTGCGCGCCGTTCTTGATTGCCTCGCCCATTGCGGCCTGCGAGCCGGAAAGGGGAGAGACACTTGCCACTTTGATGACGTTGCCCCCGCTTGAGCAGCCGGAAAGCATGCCAACAAGCAGTATTGCCGTGAGCAGCCACACAACCGTCTTCTTCATATAAGAAAATCCTCCTTTATATTGCTTGCGGCCGGTTGCAGCGGCGCGCAATGCTTACGGCGGCCTTCGGGCGGGGGAATGAAAAAAGCTTCCGGCAGGCAAAAAGATGCCTTCGGAAGCGACATTGCTTCATACTATAAATGAATATTGCTCATTCTACTGCATGGATATGTGCCTGTCAAGCGCTTTGTGTCGATGAAATGAAATTTTGGTGAAATAAACTTGCAAAACAATGAATCAGCCGAAAAAAAAGGCTTGCCATTTATCTCTTCCTTGCCTTCTTCCGGCTCTTTATGCCTCAAAACCGCTTCCAAAATGAAGCGGTTTGAGGCATCTTCATTTCCATTGGTTCAATCCTCTCAAAGAAACGGACGGGAATCCTTTAAGCGGCGGTTTTCCAGTGGTTTGGCGCGATTGGAATCAGACTGGAACTTGTTTTTGCGGATTTGATTTGTTATTATAGTGAGATAGAATATATGGTACAAGCTCGAGGTTGCGTATCCGCTTAAGGCGGATATTTTTCGCGTGGTGAATTATACACAGCAATCCGGGTACCGGCGGACGAAGTAAAGGATGGGGGAGCGGAATGGATCAGGCAAAGGCGGTATGGACGCGTACCTGCGAACTGTTGAAGGCAGAGGTGAACGGCATCAGCTACAATACCTTTATCGATGTATTGGCGCCGCTTGCTATTTCCGGAAATTCGCTCGTGCTGTGTTCGCCCAACGAAATGATTCAGTCCACCATCGAAAAATATTACATTGCCACCATCCGCGCATGCGCCGCGCAGGTCTCCGAAGGCATAGATACCGTTACCGTCGTGCCACCCAGCGAGCGCGGCCTCTATGTTAAGGACGATACCAACGATTACAGCTACTGCAACCTGTTTGCAAAATATACGTTCAATACATTCGTCATCGGCGGCTCCAATTACTTTGCGCACGCCGCAGCCCTTGCCGTGGCGCAGAACCCCGCCCGCTCCTACAACCCTCTCTTCCTCTACGGCGGCGTGGGTCTTGGGAAAACGCATCTGATGCATGCCATCGGCCACCATGTGCGTGAAAACAATTCGCGCGCCCGCGTCATGTATGTCACAAGCGAGACGTTCACCAACGAAATGATACAGTCCATCTCCACCAACCGCAACAAGGAATTCCGCAACCGCTACCGCAACGCGGACGTCCTGATGGTGGACGATATTCAGTTTATCGCGCGCAAAGAGGGTGTGCAGGAGGAGTTCTTCCATACCTTCAACGCGCTCCATACCGCCAACAAGCAGATCGTGATCTCCTCGGATAAACCTCCACGCGAAATCGCGCAGCTGGAAGAGCGCTTAAGGTCCCGCTTCGAATGGGGCCTCATTGCGGACATCCAGCCGCCGGACCTTGAAACGCGCATCGCGATTTTAAAGCGCCGCGCCGAAGAGGAAAAAATGCATGTGCCGGACAGCGTATTGGAATATATCGCTGAGCGCGTGCAGTCTAACATCCGCGAGCTTGAAGGTTTATTGACCCGCGTCATCGCCTACGCGCAGTTTAACCGCATGGTGCTGGACATGCACGTCGCCGCCACCGCATTAAAGGACATGCTTCCTAATGACGCTCCGCGCATTTTGACGCCCTCTCTCATTCAGGAAACCGTGGCCGCTTATTACGGCCTGCCCGTAGAGTCGTTCTCCGCTAAGCGCAGGGATCAGGAAGTCGCCTTCCCGCGTCAGGTCGCCATGTACCTGTCCCGCTGCATGACCGACTGGAGCTTGCCCAAGATCGGCGACGCGTTCGGCGGGCGCAACCATACCACCGTCATGCATGCACATGAAAAAATAACCGAGCAAATAAAGAGCGACCCCACTCTTTCCGCTACCATCGCGGATTTGAAAAAACGGTTGATTTCGAACTGAGGCTACGGGGATACGTTTCTTTTCTTTCCACGAAAGATCGGTCGTGCAGCCCTTTAGGCTGCACATCAATCCTTGAAAGATACCCGAATGTACCATTCGGGTGCAAGTAGCAACAGAAAGCGGACATATATCATATCTATAATTTATTATATCTGCTGTTGATATAGGTATATAAGACGATGGGATTCCAAAGGGACGTTGTCCCTTTGGCGGAGGTTTGGAGGCAGAGCCTCCATCGTTCCTATCCTTTTTATTAATTTTTTACGCAATTTTCTCTTTTCCGACATGATTCTTACCGATTATTACTTTGAGGTTTTTACTAAGAACCTTTATAATGATATACAGCGTTGCATATCCACAATCTGTGCACGGGGGATGTGCAAAAAATGTGCCCAGTGTGTACTGTGTGCATGCTGTGTACATCCGGACAAGTTATGCATAGCCGTTGCACAAGAAAGCGCACAGGGGATTCTTTTGATTTTGTCTCGCCGCGGACAGGTTATGCACACAATGCAGAGCCCCTACTACTACGGCTACTACACTCCTATATGATTGAGAGGGGTATGCCCGCGCACGGCTGTGCACAACATTGAGCCTGTGCATAGGCACGGCGAAGATTGCATACGCTTTTCATCGGCGGCAGCGCAAAATACGAGCAACATTCCGTGCCCTAAATAGTAATTTTCCTTTTTATACTTATATGGTATAAATTAGAATATTATAAGTCATGTTTCGTATATGGAGCGCTTGTTGATAACAAAGCGGGAATTATATTGCTTACTTACCTTCAGGAGGATATAACGGATGAAACTGTTGATGGACGTCAAAACATTGAACGCGGGGATAGCGACGGTTGTGAAATCGCTTTCTTCTAGGCCCGCCATACCGGTACTCGAGGGCATTTACCTCTCAGCTACTTCCGAAGGGCTGTTATTGAGGTGCTCGGATCTTTCCTTGCAGATTGAAAGCATCGTGGCCGCTACGGTGGAAGAAGAAGGTACCACTGTGGTGCCCGGGCGCCTGTTTGCGGAAATCTGCCGCAAGCTTCCGGAAGAGACGGTGGATATCCGTTTGGACGGGCATACGCTTTTGTTAAAATCCGGGCGCGCGCGCACCACGCTGCAGTGCATGGACGCGAAAGATTACCCGGATATGGCATTAACCGGAAAAGCACAGATATTGCATATCCCGCAGGTCGCCTTAAAGGATATGATAAGGCAGACGGTGTTTGCGACTGCGCAGGAGGAAAGCAAGCCCATATTGACGGGCGTATTATGCGAGCTTTCCGGCAGCGAGCTGACTACGGTGGCGCTGGATGGCTTCCGGCTTGCATTACGGCGTTTTTCCCTGGGCCAGAGCTTTGAAAATAGGGAAGCGGTGGTGCCGAATAAATCATTCGTGGAAATATCCAGGACGCTTCTGGATACCGATGAAAACGTGGAGGTTCAGTTCTCACCCACGCATCTGTTAATCGATATGGGGCATACGCGCATCATCAGCAGGCTGCTTGACGGCGATTTTATCCGCTACAAGAGCATTCTCCCGCAGGAGCATGTCACGCGCGTGCGCGTGAATAGAAATGAATTATTGGAAAGCATTGACCGCGCCATATTGATGGCGCGCGAAGGCAACAACAACTTGGTGCGTTTCTCAATTTCGGAGGATTCTCTGAAGCTATTTGCCAACAGCGCCATGGGCCGCATCGATGAGGAAATCACCATCCACTTGAACGGAGATCCCATTGAAATAGCGTTCAACGCGCGGTATTTCTGCGATGTTTTAAAGGTGCTTTCCGATGAGGAAGTGTTCCTGGATATGAACAACAACGTCAGCCCCTGCGTGGTACGGCCTATTCAGGGCGACGCATATTATTACCTGATACTGCCCGTGCGCATTTTTGCGTAAAAGGTAAGAAGTACGTTGGAGGCTCTGGTCCCACAGTTCGCAATGGTCGCATTTTTATGCTCCCTTGCTCACTGGGACTATGCCGCGCTTCTTCCGCCACAGGCGGCGCTTGGCTACGTCCCCCCAAACCTCCGCTTAGGGCCGTAACAGAGGTGCCCAGGGTTCTAAAGCCGATTCACAGGATCGGTTTTTGCCTTTTAGGCAACGAACCCGCTTCCCTGCGGGAAGCCCCTAAGGACCCATTCTCTTAATAAACAAACGAAATCCGTTCTTTGCGCATGAACAAAAGCCTTCGCGTCATATGCTGATGCGAAGGCTTTTGTATGCCGTCAAACAAATTCCCGCGGCTACAGCGGGGAGGATGTGTCTTACTCTACGGTCTTGAGCTTATCCAGGCATTCATGGCAAATGTTTTTGCCCTGGAAGCTTACGAGGTCATTCGCGTTATCGCAGAAAAAACAAGCAGGATGATACTTTTTCAGGATGATGGTCTCTTTGTCTACGAAGATTTCAATGGAGTCCTTGATGTCGATGCCCAGAGTCCTGCGGAGTTCGATCGGGATGACTACCCGACCGAGAGTATCCATTTTTCGAACGATGCCCGTAGATTTCATGTTGTAATCCTCTCTATCAGTTAAATTAATGAGAGGCAGGCTGAACCTCCCACATATTATCAATAATACACATAATCCGTGCAAACAGTCAATATAATTGTCAATAAGATTACGGCATATATGTAAACAATGTCGATTTTTGCAAAATAAAGTGGAGGTGGGCGCTATGATGAGCTGGATCTGGTGCATCCTTTTTGCCGTCGGCGCGGTTTGGACCACGATGCGCCTGGGCGGGGATGCAGCGATTTCGGCCATGCTTACAGGCGCGCAGGAAAGCGTTACGCTTTGTTTTTCGCTTGCCGGCTCCTACCTGCTCTGGATGGGGTTATTGGGGGTTGCGGAACGCGCGGGGCTCATTAAGTCTTTAAGCCGTGCGCTCAAAAAGCCCTGTGAAAAATTGTTCCCGGGGGCGGGAGAGGCGACGGGAGCCATCACGCTCAATGTGGCGGCAAACATACTGGGCATGGGCAACGCGGCAACGCCGTTCGGCCTTGAGGCCATGCGCATCATGCAAAAGGAAAACCCGTATAAGCGCCGGGCGACAGACGCCATGTGCGTGTTCCTTGCCATCAACGCCTCAGCCCTCGAGGTACTGCCCACCACTATGATCGGCATGCGGGCTTCCTATGGCTCGCTGCAGCCGGGCGCGATATTGCTGCCCACGTTTATTTCCTCTACGTTTGCGACGCTTGTTACGGCCGTACTGTGTATTTTTCTGGTGAGGCGCAGATGATGGCAGCAATTATCCCGCTGCTGGCGGTGGCGGTAGTCATTTACGCGCTGTTTAAAAAGGTGAATGTATACGACGCATTTGTAAAAGGCGCCATCCAGGGTCTGCCGGTGCTCTACCGCGTGCTCCCCTATATGGCGGCCATGCTCATCTGCATCCGCCTGCTGCGGGAAAGCGGCGCGATGGACGCATTAACAAATTTGCTTGCGGGCCCCATGCAGGCAATTGGATTTCCGCCGGAGCTTGTGCCGATGTCTCTGCTGCGCCCGCTTTCGGGCAGCGGGTCCATGGCGCTGGTGGCGGACATATTCAAGAATTTTGGCACGGATTCGCTGCTTGGGCTGATGGCGTCCACCATGATGGGCTCCACAGAGACCATATTCTATACCCTGGCGCTGTATTTTGGCTCCGTGGGGATACAGGAAACGCGCTTTACATTGCCCGTAGCCCTTGTAGCTACCCTGTTGTCCACCATTGGCAGCGTGGTTGTCTGCAACTGGCTGTTCTCAAAATGAAAGTATGAAAGAATTGGAATACAGGCGAATCGCAGCGGATCGTGGCGGGTCGATTCCTTTTCATAGGGAATCGTGCTATACTATTTCTCGTATCTTACGGAATTGAAGGAGCATACATGCACGTTTCAGCTTATCCCTTTCCCGGTGCGCTTATGGAAAAACAGTATCACAACCGGACCGTTATCGTAGTGGACGTTCTGAGGGCAACAACATGTATGGTGGAAGCGCTCCAGAATGGCGCAAATCAGGTCATCCCTGCGCGCGATCCAGGGGAAGCGATGGCATTTGCCGGGCACCTGGGCAGAAAGGAAAGCCTTTTAACCGGCGAGCGCGGAGGCCTTAGGATGCCGGATTTTGATTTGGGCAATTCTCCTTTGGAATTCAGCGCGCAGGTAGTCAAAAATAAAGCGGTGGTGATTTCCACCACCAACGGCACCGCAGCCATTCACGCGGCGCGCAACGCCGCCAGGCTCTATATCGGCTGCATGCGCAACCGAACCGCGGTCGCCCGCGCGGCGGCAAAGGATGGGCAGGATATTACTGTGCTTTGTGCGGGAACGGAAGGTGAGTGTTCCGCGGACGATATGGTGGCCGCGGGCGCGATTTTGCACGCGATTTTGGGTGAGGTGGAGAACGACCTTACGTTCAATGATTTTGCGCGCGTCTGTATGCTGACGTATACAGCCTGGAAAAAGGGAGAGGCGGATCTGACCGTCACCACCCATTACAGCAGGCTAAAGGATTTAGGTTTTGACGCGGACCTCACGTTCTGTTTTGAGGAAGATCAGACCGGCGTCGTGCCCCGGTACGAAAACGGAAGCATCCGGGCGGTATAAGTATGCCGCTGAAAAAGTCCCACAGGACTTTTTCGGCGGGTTTTTTAACGTTGAGGCCCTCACTTTTTAAGTGAAAGCCTCTTTCTACTTTTATTGTATCATGTAAATTTATGTAAAACAAGAATGTTATTTTCTCTTTGCAGGTGCTATGCTTGCTTAGTGCCTATAAAACGCAAGGAGGAAACGCCATGATGCCTGCGGAATGCTACAACCAATTGCTTGCGCAAAAACTGATCGAGGAATTCAAAAAGCGGAACATGGAGGGGTATTTTTGCAAGACAAAGGCCGACGCCCTGAATAAGCTGGTTGAATTGATCCCCCAAAATTCGGTTGTTTCTTACGGCGGCTCCATGACCCTGAAGGAAATCGGAATAAGCGAGGCGCTTCATAACGGCGACTATCGGTTTTTAGACCCGAACGCCGTTTCCGGGGCGAAAGAAAAAGATAGAATAGCGCATGAGGCGCTGGGCGCGGACTATTACCTCATGAGCTCGAACGCCATTGCCATGACGGGCGAGCTTGTGAACGCGGACGGGTACGGCAACCGCGTGGGCGCTCTCATTTTCGGGCCGAAGCATGTCATACTGGTTGCGGGCATGAATAAGGTGGCACCCACGCTGGATGACGCCATACGGCGCGTAAAAACGGAGGCGGCGCGAAAATGCCTGACGCTGTTCAAACAGGACTATTCCTCGTTTGACGAGCTTGCTAAGATCGCGGAAGCGAGCATAAGCCAACTGGTGATTACCAGCATGACCACCGTGAAGGGGCGCATTGCGATTATTCTGGTGGATGAAACTTTGGGGATGTAAGTACGAATTAAATAAAAAAGGGCTGCCACAAATGTGACAGTCTTTCATTTATGACATGTCGATTTCGCCAATTAAACTACGCCCGTGCGTCCAGTATCCGGCAATCATAGCCGGAAGAAGTAAACGTGATGCGCCCGTATGTGGGCTTTGTTCTGCCGCGGCCATACATGTTGCAGGAGCCAGGGTTAAAGAGCGTATAGCCCTGCTCCTCCTCGTTGAGCGGCACATGCGTGTGGCCAAAGAGCACGATATCCGCGTTGACGGAGCGCCCCTTGAGGTAAATGGTATTGAGGCCGTTTTTAACGTTGTAGAGGTGCCCGTGCGTCATATACAGGCAGCGGCCCTGTACCTTTAGTACCTGCTCCGTATCGCCGGAGCCAAAAAAATCCGTGTTGCCCATTACAAAATGCATGGGGATGTAGGGGTAACGGTCCCTTAAAGTGAGCGCGTCTCCGTAATGGTCCCCCAAGTGCAGCACCATCTGCGGCTGTTCGTGCAGGATGACGTCGGCCATGGTTTCGGTATCGGTATGAGAATCCGAAAATACAAGCACTTTCATAACGTTCCCTCTTTCCCGCGTAATGGCGAAGTACTTCCATATATCGTCATTTTCCGGGAAATAATTGAGTCTTTTGCCCAAAGTTTTTTTGCTTTTTCCGCCATATATGCGGTATCCACCCATTCTAATGCATCGGAAAAAGGATTTCAATTTTATATTGTAGCAAAATTGGACATGGCTGTGAATTTTTTATCAAAAATATATGCTATAATAGTTTGCGGAAACAATTCAATGATTTGGCAGGTGCGTATGAAGCGGTTCTTCAAAATAGCGGCAGTGTTGCTTGCTGCAGTGATTGTTCTTGCAGGGGCGGCGCTTGCGCTGTTCCGGAATGAGGTCAGAAGCCTGTCAACCTTAAAAAAGCTGGACGATTACGGAATGTTTCAGATGACCTATTACGGGGATTATGGCTTTGACGAGTTTTTACAGGTTGGCGCGGAAAAGGACAGCGATATTGAGGCGTTCGTCACCAGACGGCTGCTAAAGGGCATCCCCATCGATCTGGGCGTAGCGGGGGGTGGTTGTACCGCCTTTGTTACGTCCAATGAAAAAGGGGAAGTGATTTACGGAAGAAACTTTGACTTCTCCTATTCGCCTTCACTGCAGGTTTTTACAAAACCCGATTATGGATATGCGTCGGTTTCTACAGTAAATCTATCGTTTGCCGGGTATGAAAAAGACGATTTGCCTGATGGGATAAGCATTCAAAGCTTTCTCACGCTGGCGGCGCCATATTTGCCGTTTGACGGAATGAATGAAAAAGGTCTTGTAATCGCGCTGCTGGCCGTGCCGGAAGCGCATTTGGATTTTGATGAAGAAAAAATAACGCTCAACACAACCACCGCCATCCGGCTTGTGCTGGACCGCGCGGCGACGGTGGAGGAAGCGGTGGAGCTATTAAAAAACTATAACATCTACTTTTCCGGCGACATTACGTGCCATTATTTGATTGCGGACGCTTCCGGCAAGTCTGTGATTGTGGAGTTCTGGGACGGCGCGCTGCAGACTGTGACAACAGAGGATCCCTACCAGATAGCATCTAACTTCATTGCGTATCAGGGTCTGAATTTTGGCGAAGGATATACCGAATTTGAACGGTATGACGCGGTGAAGGAAGCGATACAGGCGAATAACGGCGCATTATCTGCAGAGCAGGCGGTTACTCTGCTAAAGCAAGTCGGCATCCGTGATGGGCAGGAAGACAAGCTGCAATGGTCCGTGGTATATAATCTTTCCACCTTAGAGGGCACGATGTTTGCCCACCGGAACACGGACAATCTCATTGGTTTTTCGATCTATTGAAAAAGTTCCTCGTAGGCGACATCCAGCACCCTTTTGACGGCGATCAGTTCTTCTGCCGAGATGTGGCGGATGCCCGCTTCGATTTTTGCCAATGTGCCCCGGGAGATATCGCAGCCGCGGACCTGAAGTTGCGCACAAAGCTGTTCCTGTGTGATGTTTTTTGCCGTTCGTAATCTGTGGATATTTGCCCCCAGGCGTTTGTCCGCTTTGATATACTGATGCATTTCGTTTCTCCCAAAAATTATAGTATTCAAGGCTTGAAAATTTTTGGCATAACGCATTGATTATAAAAAAAGCCCATGCTATAATTGCTCCGATAATGGAGCAGGAGGCAATATTTATGGCGGATTATAAGGCGATGTATCATGCGCTTTTCAACACCATATCGACCACCATCGAAAGCCTCAAAGCCGTTCAGTGCAATATGGAGAACGCGTATATCGATAGTGCGGAGCCTTCGCTGCATATTGTTCCCGATTCCCACGAGGAAAAAACAAAGCCCGCCGAGTAAACGGCGGGTCGTATGGGTTGCATTTGACTACGGTTATTCTCTTGTTTCAAACACCACGCGCCTGAATTTGTTCTTTCCCCGGCTCAATATGCCCTCTGTTCGTACGGCCAGGGTACTGTCGGTGACGGGTTCGCCGTTGAATTTTACGCCCTTCCCAGCAATCAGCCTCCTGGCTTCTGAATTTGAAGAAACAAAGCCCGCAAGTTTCAAAAGTTCCAGTATGGAAACACTCTCTTGCCCAATGGCGAGCGTTTCCATGTGTTCCGGCGCGCTGCCTGCGGCGATGCTCTGGTAACGCTGCTCCGCTTCCTCCGCGGCAGGCGCCCCGTGGTAGAGCCTTACGATTTCCCGGGCAAAGGCAAAGTGCGCCTGGTGCATGCCTTGCTCCATCAGGGGAAGATAAGTTTCGGGGGCAATGTCCGTAGTCAGGCGGAAATAGTCGCCCAATACCCTATCCGGCACGCGCATGCATTTTTCAAACATCACATCCGCGGGCTCGCTGATGCCGATGTAGTTATCGAGCGACTTGCTCATTTTCTCCACGCCATCCAAGCCCGGCAGCAGCGGAAACGTGATGACCTCCTGCGGCGGTTGCCCGTAATCCTTTTGCAGCGCGCGCCCAACTAAGAGGTTGAATGTCTGGTCCGTGCCCCCCACCTCGATATCTGCATGCAGCGCAACGGAATCGTACCCCTGCATCAAGGGGTAAAAGAGCTCATGCAGGCCTATGGGCTGCTGCGCTGTGTACCGGTTTTTAAAATCGTCCCGTTCCAAAATACCCGCGAGCGTGTATTTCCCCGCCAGGGCCAGCACATCCGCAAAGCTCAACTTCCCCAGCCACTCGGAATTATAGGTGATTTTTGTCTTATTTGGATCGAGTATTTTTGTTACCTGCTCGAAATAGCTCTGCGCGTTCTCCCGCGTCTGTTCGAACGTCAGGGGAGGGCGGGTTTTGTTCCTGCCGGAAGGATCGCCGATCATTCCGGTAAAATCCCCGATCACAAAGTAGATTTCATGCCCCGCGTCCTGCAGCAGCCTTAATTTGCGCAACACAACGGAATGCCCCAGGTGCAAATCAGGGCGGGAAGGGTCTGCGCCCAGCTTGATTTTCAGCGGTTTTCCGCTGTTTAGACGCTCCCGCAGACCTTCGTAGGAGAAAATGTCCACTGAGTCACGTCTGATGAGAGCCAGTACGTCGTTCTGATCCATGTTGTTCCTCCTTCTTGATGAGCAAATAAAAAAGCGGCCCAAAGCATTTGCCTTGAGCCGCCTGATCGCCTAATTGTAGTCTTACAAAGGCAACAGCAACCCAAGCCTGTTTCCATAGTAGTAGGAAACAGACTCGTAAGAGGAAGCGATTGTCCTAATAAATCCGCTGTGCACGGGGTACCTCCAAATTGGAATTGTGCATACTATAGCAGGAAACCTAGCATCTGTCAATTGACTTTGCGAGCCTTATTTGCTATCCTTACTTACGAATTGAATAGCAAAAGCGATGAAAAGAACCAGTACGCATATCGCCCCTATATAGAGAGAAGATGGTTGGTGAAAATCTTTGGGGGAGCTGCGGAAACCCGTCTTGGAGCTGCTGGCTGTAACGGAACCATTCCAGCAAGGCCCGCCGGAATCCCCCCGTCACAGGGGAAGCGTATTTTGTACGCGTGAGCGCAGAGGAGACCCTCTGAATTTAGGTGGTACCGCGGACCCAAAAGGTTCGCCCTAAGCGAAATGTCGCTTGGGGCGTTTTTATTTTAGGGAGTACAGGAGGCAATGATATGAAGATCGATAAGCTGGTGGGGGAACGGTTTAAGGAGCGTCCGTCGGATTGCGTGATAGACAGCCACGCGCTGATGATCCGCGGCGGCTACATGAAGTATGTGGCGAACGGCATCTACTCGCTCTATACGCCATTGAAGCGCATCACGCGGAAGATTGAGCAGATTATCCGGGAGGAAATGGATGCGATCGACGGCCAGGAGGTCCTGTTCCCCGTGGTACTGCCCGGCAGCTTGTGGGAGGAATCCGGCAGGTTCACAAGCGTGGGCAGCGAGCTGATGCGCATGAAGGACCGCAACGGAAGCCCCATGGTCTTAGGCATGACGCATGAGGAAGCCGCCGTGCAGCTGGTGCGCGAATACGGCCAGAGCTATAGTAAATATCCTTTTATGATCTATCAGATCCAGACGAAATTCCGCGACGAGGCCCGCCCGCGCGGGGGACTCATCCGCGTGCGCGAGTTTACCATGAAGGACGCGTACTCCTTCCATACCTCTCAGGAGGATCTGGAGCGGTATTATGAGGAGTTCCTGCACGCGTATGAGAGGATATTCGCCCGGGCGGGGATACCGGAGGTGATCTCCGTCTTATCCGACTCCGGCATGATGGGCGGTAGCGTATCCCATGAGTTTATGCTGCTGACCCCGGTGGGCGAGGATACCATTGTGCTTTGTAACGAGTGCGGCTACCGCGCCAATATGGAAACTGCGGAAAGCATCATTCATAACGAAATGCCGGAAACGCTGGAGGAAGCGAAGCTAGTGCACACCCCGCACCAGCAGACGATTGAGGACGTGTGCAATTATCTTAAGCTTTCAACGGATCATTCCATTAAGGCCGTGGTATATCAGCGCAACGCGGACGACAGCTACGTGCTGCTCTTTATCCGCGGGGATCTCGAAGTGAACGAAACGAAGCTTTCCAATGTGGTGGGGAATATCCATCCCGCCGTCATCACGCCAGACTCCGGCCTCCATGCGGGCTATATCGGGCCATACAACCTGAAGACTAACGCGATGGTGCTCTTTGACAAGTCTTTGGAGGGTGCCGGTAATCTCTGCTGCGGCGCGAACCGGGAGGAATACCACTATACCGGCGTGCAGCTCGAACGGGACTGCGGCAAGGTTACATACCAGGATTTTGCCAAGGCGAAGGAGGGCGGCGTGTGCCCCGCGTGCGGCAAGCATTCTATCTCGGTTTCCCGCGGCATAGAGGTGGGCAACATATTCCAGCTTGGCGTGAAGTATTCAAAGGCCATGAACATGCAGTATCTTGATAAGGACGGTACGCTCAAAAACCCCATCATGGGCTGCTACGGCATCGGCGTGGGGCGGCTTGCGGCCTCCGTCTGTGAGGTGCACCATGACGATTACGGCCCCATCTGGCCGATCTCCATCGCCCCCTGGCATGTGCACCTGTGCTGCGTGCGCGCGGACGATGTGGAAGCGCATGTGCTTTCCGATGTGCTCTACCAGACCTTGCAGCGCAAGGGTCTCGAGGTGGTCTACGACGACCGCGCGGTGAGCGCGGGCGTCATGTTCTCCGACGCGGATTTACTCGGTGTGCCCGTTCGCGTGGTGGTCAGCCCCCGGAATCTCAAGGAGGGCTGCGTGGAGGTTTCTACGCGGGATAAGACGGTCAGCCGCAAGGTGCCCGTTGCCGAGGCCGCGGACGCGGTGCTGGGGCTGGTGAGAGAGCTGATGGAGGACGTGGGGGAGTAAAACGTTAGATAAGTAACCCCGAAAGGCAAGGTGTCTAGTACTGCATTGCAGCGTATCCAGAAAAATGGACCACAAAAGTTTCTGTGCTTTACATGTCATAAAAACCTCCAGAATCTCTGGAGGTTTTCGAATTTTAGGGGCTAACTAGCTTTTTGGCTGAGACGGTTCAAGTCTTATGATGAAGGCCTGCTGGATGCATTTCACCATTACTTCAGCAAATGCACATCTTCTTCGCTGAGTTCGAGTGGAACCGTCTCCGATTGCGTTCCGTCACTCCAATTGATTTGGACAGTGATGCTCTTTAGCGCTTCTGCAAGTCCCTCGGGTGAAAGGTCATAGTAAGAATCCAAATCCTCCTCAGAAGTCAGTAACATTTCCCATTCGTAAGAGAAACCCCATATTATGGGTCCATCTTTTGAGCCAGCCGCTAATGCCTCTTCTTGCGTAGTAATATCCATTTTATCACTCGCAAATTTTAAGATATGGCTGGCAATATAGGGCTCTACCTCTGAATTGAGCTGGAGCTCATACCATACTTCTTTAAACTCCAGATTTGTTACATTACTGATTAACACAGACACGAACAGCCGGTTTTCAAATTGGTCGGTCTGAATTAAACTTTCATTTTGAAACACCTGCTGCTGCTTGCTGATTACCTTTACCTCTGTTACAGATATTTCAAATGGTTGAGCTGGGTCAACATCAGAATTCGGATTAATCGGTGCTTGCTGAGGCGTACAGGCGACCAGCAAACAGACCAATATAGAAAGGCCCAACAGCAACATCTGAATAGAGGTAAATCGATTGTTTCCCATTATCTTTCACCCTTCCATATGCAGTACTACCAAGGCAAATCATCCAATATCAATTGAGCCACGCAACGTTGCCTGGCTTCCTCAAGGAACCAAGCTTCACTGTTATTATACTTCATTCCGATATCAGTCGCGGCTGGGGAACTAAGATAATCCGTGCTCTTTGTAGTCCAAATTCCGCTTGAGTTTCTCGTTGCGCCAAGAACATGCTTATACCAGTCCCTTTTCCCAGAGAAAACCCAAGGAAGATAGTTTGTTTCATCAGCCCATCTAGCTTCACCTTGCTTTTGATAGGTGACATAGGATTTAAATGTCTTTGCTTGAGCGTATGTATTTTGGCTTGCGATTAAGCCAACCACAGAGAGAATTGTGGAGACTGTCATTGCAGGAACACTACCAAAAAACGAAAGTGCAATAGATGCAATACTGGCGTAGTTGCCAATTTCGCTGTCGCACTCAATTATCCCGTTGCTCGAACCTTGAATAGTTCTTAAACGGGTGTATATGGGGTAAGTTCCAATCGTTAAAGGCCTTATTTCATTGGGGTCAGGGTAAAATACCGCCTCCTCAGAAGTATATATAACCTTTGTTTCGCCCGAGTTAATATCCTCCATGGTAATGTGCGGTATATACGCAAACGAGGAGATTGACACTGAGAAAACCATTATTAGCGTCACAAACGCCGCGAGTATTTTCCTTCTCATAATACATACTCCTTTCGTCGAATAAGCCTTTTTTCTAGCAATTGAATCGCATCATATTTCACAGAAGCCCATTGGATTCACCCCCTTGGTTGTAGGTTCTACACTATATACACAATTAGGGGGGAGCAAATGTGACATAAATTTATACAATTAACAAATTATTCATAAAAATTACGGATTAGTAATCCGTGTCCGGCGCATGATAAAGCATGTGCCACGGTATTATTAAAACAATCCCGAAGGGCGGCACCCTTCGGGATTTTCTTCCATCATTTTGTTCTAGGATACGGTTTCTTCTCTGCCGTCAGCCCCACCAAGTAATCCACGCTCGTTTTATAGTATAGCGCAAGCTTCACCATGAGATGAAGCGGGATGTCCCGTTCTCCACGCTCGTATTTGGAATAGAGGGAACGGTCGCACTTTAGATATTCCGCTATTTGCTTTTGTGAGAAATCATTGTCCTCACGCATATCTCGGATTTTTAATCTCAATTCTATCACCCGTATTCATTATAAAATTGGACTATTTGTCCATTGACGTTTGGGACTAATTGTCCCATAATGAATTCGAGGTGATATGGATGTCGGATTACAATGCGATGTATGCTGCGCTTTTGCATGGACTGGAGGATGCGGTACACTGCTTAAAGCGGGCGCAGCAGGAAGGGGAGGAACTGTATCTGGAAGAAGGGTTAAATTTGGCTGCCTTGCAGCCTCCCGCACAGGAAAACAAAAAAGCCGCCGATTAGAAGTCGACTTTTTAGAAACCTTTATACTACATGCTGTGGAAAGTATCGGTCATTATATTCGCGTGAGGCGAGGATTTCCGGCCCGCACCGGCTCCATCCACGGCGGATTGAATAGGGGACGCCATCCAATGTGAAGCGGATCGGCAGCTCCTATTGCAGAAATTCTAGCTTTTGATTGTTTTCCTTTACATACGCTTCTGCTTGAATAAATTAACCCATCCCTGTATGATGGCAAGTGATAGTATTTTTTGCATGTCAATATACGGACATGTAGGAAACGACATTACGATGGGGAGAAACAGGCATGGACATTCTTAATCACCTGAAAAAGAAAAGTATCAAACGGTCTATTATTCTGATTATATTCTTTTTATTCTTCACAGTATCGGGCGTCATGGTGCTCATGGAAAAGCCGGAGGAGCCGTTGGAACTGGCCGGGGTTTCTTATGAGGACGTTGGGAACAAGACCGGCGTTTCCATTGCACATTTTTACCCCATTTACGAGTTTGCTACAGAGGAGGAGGATGGGCATACTTACTACTATTACACCATTGCTGTGTTTGACCCAAACGAGGTCCTCTATCTCATGGGGCTGCGTACCACGCAGGAACGGAGCGAAACGCTTGCTCCCCTATTTGAAACCGAGGAGATGGTAGAGGCGGGCTTTTCTGTTTTCGGCAATATTTATACCCTCAGCGGTGACGCACGCGCCTACTTTGAGGAGTCGTTGGTTGAGCAGGAGATCCCCGCCGACATTCCCGTTGCGTACTACTACCTGAAGGACAATGGCCATACTCCCCAATCCGAGCATACCACCACGCTTGTAATGGGCGCGCTGTTGATCGCCATAGGGCTGCTCATGGCGTACTTCCCTATAAAGGCGTTGACAGGCGGCTTCCAGAAGAAGATCACTGCGGCGGCAGCAGTTGCCGGTAACCCGCAGCAGTTCCTTTTTGAATTGGATGAATTCTACGAGCAGACGACGCCCATCCACGGCGTGCGGATGAACCGATCCCATCTGTTCTTCCAGACGGGTATGGAGTCTGTGCTGATCGACCCGCAGAATCTGGCTTGGGCATTCACCAAACGTACCCGTCATCACGTATACTTTATCCCAGTATTCAACAGCTACCGTGTAATCTTCTGCACAAACGGCAGAAAGACCCACGCCCTCAATGTCCGTTCTGAGGAAGATGCGCAGGAGGTCCTTTCCCACATGCTGGCGATCTACCCGGACGTTGCGATTGGCTACAGCAAGCAGATAGAATCCCTGTACAAAAAAGATCCTGCCGTGCTGAAGCAGGCTGTGCGTGAGGCGCATTTTCAGCAGGGCGCGCAGGCGTAGCGTTGGTACTGCGGGTAACATAATGGAAGTATGAGAGGTATCTTCTCATCAGCGGCATAAAGCTTACGGCAAAATCAGGCAGTTAGACATTTGAACCAAATCAGCGGCCCGGATTGCACGCAGTCCGGGCCGCGCTGACTTTCGGTATGTGTTCTATCGGCTTTCTTGATTATCCGTCTTACTCCCACAACCTCGTTTGTCCATCCCGTAACGGCCGCATCTCTCGCTCCTTCACCACATCCCCGCTCATGAGCTGCCCAAACAGCAGCGGGGAGGCGGGGTCATGCCCGCGCATATGCTCCAGAATGGCGGCGTTCGAATGGTTGGCATAGCAGTAGCGGCAGCCGTTGGAGCAGGTATCATACATGCCGATGTCGATGCTTTCACTGCACCCGCATTCTGGCCTCTGGTTTGGGTCCTTGCGGGAGGAAAGCGGAACACCTGAGAGTTCGCTCAGTAAGGCAGCATCCACGCACCGGGCGGGTTGTACGCCGCAATCGCTGAAATCCATCCGTTCCGCGCACGCCTGCATGGTGAGGCCACAGCCTTGCGCAATGGCGGAAAGGGCCGTCAGCAGCGCGCGCTTTTCTTCCTCCGATGGGTCGATGATGTGCAAGTCCTTTGTATTGCTAACGGTGCTGCGGTAAAAATCCAGAAAGCTGACGATGCAGGTTGTGGTATAGCCCTTTAGCCGCCGGGCGAGTTTTTCAAAGTATTCGATATGGTACGCCGCCGTATAGCGGGGGTTACATAAAATCGGGTCATACCGCCAGATAACGCGGCGGGGACCGATGGCATCGGACAATCGCTGGAACGTCGGCACAAGGACGTCGTTTTTGCTGGGTAAATTCGCTTCCACATCCGTCCCGTAGGGCGTCAGCGTAAACTGAAAATAGTAGGCGTATTCCTTGAGGGCGGAAAGCTTCGAGAGCATGGGGGAGGGGTTCTTGGTCCAGAACACAATACCGTCCACCAGATCGGGAGAGAGGGATACTTTGCTCACCTGTTTGGAATTCATGGGATTGCGCACGTAAACAAACCCCGCCTGCAATCTGTTCAAAAACCAGTCGGAATAAAAAGCGGGGATATCGGTTCGTCTGCTTGCGCTGATGAGCATGGATGCCTCACGTTTCTTAGGGGTAAGTACATGGTAGCAGGAAAATAAAAATCCCGCAATGCGGAGGCAGTTGCGGGATTGTGCATTATGATTTGTCTGCAGACATTAATAAAATGATAAACTTATCGCTTTCTTTTGGTCCTTTTCTTTCCCGTGAAAGAAAAGGACCGTACCCCACCTTACATTACTTTCACAAGGCTGCCATCTAAGCACCATATCATTCATCTATTTCTGAGACCGTATCCAGCAGGTCTTTCGATTCTACGGCCGGAAGCTCGGAGACTTCCCGAAGCTTGCTGTTTATTTTTCTTGTCCGGACGCCAATCAGCTTATCCAGCTCGACACCCGTTTGTTCAATGCGCTTTTGTGCCGCTTCCAAAACCACGGAAAAGGTTGTAAATTCCGTTTTCACTGCGCCTAACACGTTCCAGACTTCGCTGGAACGCTTTTGTATCGCGAGCGTTCTAAATCCCATCTGAAGGCTGTTCAGCAGCGCCGCAAACGTTGTGGGGCCTGCAATATTGACCTTGTACTGCCTTTGCAGCGTATCAACAAGGCCCCTTCGAACCACTTCGGCATATAGGCCTTCAAAGGGCAAAAACATAATCGCAAAATCGGTGGTATTGGGAGTATCAATATATTTGTCACGGATATCCTTGGCGCAGTTTTTAATTCTAGTTTCCAATATGGCCTGGGCAGATGAAATGGCGCCGACGTCGCCTGTTTCATAGGCGTCCACCAGCTGCCCGTAGGTATCTGCAGGGAATTTTGCATCTACGGGAAGATATACGCAGCGCTCGCCCTCTCCGGGTAATTTGATGGCATACTCGACACGGTTTGCTGACCCGCGCTTGGTAACGACGTTTTCGTCATACTGCTCTTTGGCTAGCAACTCTTCTATAAGGGCTCCAAGCTGGTACTCGCCGACAATACCGCGCGTTTTCACATTTGACAGGACCTTCTTCAGATCGCCAACGCCGTTTGCGAGCGCTTTCATCTCTCCAAGTCCGGTATATACCTCCTGCAACCGGTCATTGACCAGCTTAAAAGATTGGGTGATCCGGTCGTCAAGCGTTTTCTGCAGTTTTTCATCAACGGTAACCCGCATTTTTTCAAGCTGCTGACTATTGTCCTGCTGCAGAGCCTCCAGGCGGTTTTGCACGGTAGTGCGGATACCGTCCATAGACTCTTTGCTTTGCAGCGTAAAGGTATTAAACTGCTCGTTGACAGTTTTTAAGCGGTCGGAAACCGCGGATTGCAACTGTGCCTGAGCCTCCGTCAGCAGCTTGGATATCTCATGAAGACGTTTGTCCTGCATTTCAAACTGTTTCTCCTGGGCAACCGAAAGCATGGTTGTGGTGTCTTTAATGCTCTTCTGCAAAAGACTCTGGTTGTTGGAGATACTGTCGATCAGTTCTTTGAGCCTGACATCCTGCCTCTCGGCGGTCTGGCGCTGCAAGGTAACTATGGCGTCGGCAAAGGCTCTCATTGTAGTTTGAACGGAGGTATTCATCTCGGCCCGGGATGACCTGATTTCGTTTATGACGTCGTTTTTCGTCTGTGCCGCCACCGCAGACTGCTGCCCGGCCATGTCGCTCAAGAGCTCTCTTTTCAGTTTTTCGGTATCAACAGGCACGGCTTTTTTTAAGGTCACAACGATGTTGGCAATAACCATAATCAAAATGGCAGCACTCAATAACTGAAGAATCAGCACAATATTTTCCGCTTTCCTCTCTTTATTGTAATAATGTATATTGTAATGAATTTTCTGTTCTTACGCCACCCTAGAAGCGGGGATATCGGTTCGGCTGCTTGCGCTGATGAGCATGAAGGCCTCGCGTTTCTTAGGAGTAAGTACAGGGTAGCAGGAAGGCAAAAATCCTGCAATTGCATTGCAATTGCAGGATTGTGCGTAAGCCATAGGCTTGCTATTAGAGCTACAGTACGCTTGTTGGGGCACTGCTTCTCAATATTAAAGATATTTTTTGAAGCCTTTTACTACGTCGCCGCGCAAGCCAACCGATTCGTAAAACTTATGCGCTTCCGTTCGATGCACCCTTGAAATCAACATCATAAAGGAACAGTTTTTTTCAATCGCTATTTTCTCAATTCCGGCCATAAGCAATCTGCCGATTCCCATGCGCCTGTGACGGTCTGAAACAACAACATTTTCTATTACCATAAAAGGCCTGCATTCTCCTATGATCTCCCGGTTTGCAACGCCCATTAATGTGCCGACGATTTCATTTTCGTACTTCGCGCATAAAATCGTGTAATCAGGATGTTCCTCCATCCACGCAAAGCCCTCTGCCATTTTGAAGAAATCAGTATTTGTTCCTTCAAACCCGTTATCATAAAGCTGCTTTAATCCCGCCAAATCATCTTTGTGTAGCTTTTCAACTGCAACCATACTATCCCTCATTTTCTGCAATGCCTAAATAGTACTATATAACCTTTTAATAGGCAAATACTTGCTTTAGCTTTAACAGGAATGCTGCCGTTCAAAAGCCAGTCGGAATAGAAGCGGGAATGTCGGTTCGTCTGCTTGCGCTGATGATCATGGGGTTGTCCTATTTGAGAAGTATATAAGGGATCAGTGCCGTAAAAAGAACGCTCATATCGCCCCTGCTGATTGCTGCAAGTACATCAGGACGGCAAGCGCGGCCATGGCCAAGCCAAAAATCAGCATGACTGCAAATGCCATAGTGCGGGACTTATCCCCAAGGATCACAAAGAAATCCGGCTGCTGCGGGCTGTATTCAATATCCAGCGTCTTACCGATCTCGTACTTTTGATAACTCCGTCCGCATTGCTCCTTACCCTCTATCATGCTGCCGTCCGCAAGGCGATAGGACATGATGGCGGTGTACATGGGATGTGCCGCCTCACCTTCTGTAAGGCCATCCGTCTTATAGTATTGATCATAGCGGACAACCGTTGCCTGGGCGGGTACCGCGTTTTCAAAGAGCCTCTTTTCCCGCTTTTTCAGGAGAAAGCTCGCTGCGGCAATGACAATACCGCCAAGGAAGATCCAAATAACCTCGTTCATGATATCCTCCGCTACATAGCGTTATTCCGTTCTAGCATATGGAGTTAAAGCAAATGACCTACTGAAAATTTCCAATTTATTATACTGCTGACACAAAGCATTTGTATAGTAATTTATGTAATACCCTACCCGGTTCTTGTCGCACACACTATGCATACCGGTAAATATTGACTATAGAGAAGTAAAATACTATTATCTTTAAGACGGCTAAATTCAGAATGAAGGCAGGAAGCAGTTCTATGAAACGGTGCATGCTACAGGCTTATGTTGTAGGCAGCGACAAGGCTGCGGAGCACTACCAAAAAGCGTTTGATGCGCGTATGGTATCAAGTTATAAAAATTCAGACGGAACATACTACCATGCCGAGCTTGATGTTTATGGGCAGATACTTGCGCTGTCTGAAGCCGAACATACCGGCGAGGGAATGCCGGTTACAGGCAACACCATGCAATTTTGCCTGCATTTTGAGGAGGGGCAAGAACTTCTTCTTCAGAAAGCATATAATGTACTCAAGGAAGGTGCCGAAATACGCCACCCGCTTAGCGCATGTGATTATAGCCCGCTGATGACGGACCTCATAGATCAGTTTGGGGTGCGCTGGTGTCTGTTTATATAATAGATGGCTATTGGTAAATGACATCGTTACTTTATGTAAAACGAAAGTCCGTTGAAGATCGTGCTTCAACGGACTTTTATATATAGACTGAAAGCGAAGAATCTCAAGCTATGCTTGATCCGCTTACTCCCACTCAATCGTTCCCGGGGGTTTGCTTGTAATGTCGTACACCACGCGGTTCACATGGGGGACCTCGCCGATGATGCGCTCAGAAATTTTCCGCAGTACGGGGTAGGGGATTTCCGCAAATTCCACCGTCATGGCGTCGGTGGAGGTAACGGCGCGCACGCCGATGGCGTAATCGTAGGTCCGTTCGTCGCCCATCACGCCCACGCTGCGCATGCCGGTAAACACGGTGAAGTACTGCCAGATCACCTGGTCCAACCCTGCGTTCTTAATTTCCTCGCGGAAGATCCAGTCGCTGTGGCGCAGGATGGTTAGCTTATCCTCGGTGATTTCGCCCAGCACGCGGATGGCGAGGCCGGGGCCGGGGAAGGGCTGCCGCCACACAAGATCGTGGGGGATAGAGAGGCTTTCGCCTAAGATGCGGACCTCGTCCTTAAACAGCATGCGGAGCGGCTCGCATAGGCCCTTGAAGCCGATATCCTTGGGAAGCCCGCCCACGTTGTGGTGGCTTTTGATGGTGGCCGCGCTTTCGGTGCCGCTTTCGATCACGTCGGGGTAAATGGTGCCCTGCAGCAGATAGTCGGCGCCGCCGAGCTTTTTCGCTTCTTCCTCAAACACGCGGATAAACTCCGTGCCTATGATCTTGCGCTTCTGCTCCGGTTCGGTGACGCCCGCAAGTTTTGTGAGGAACCGTTCCCGCGCGTCCACGGCAATAACGTTAAGGCCCAGCTTGTCCCGGTAGAAGCCGATGACTTCTTCCCGTTCGTTGTGGCGCAAAAGGCCGTGGTCCACGAAGATACAGGTGAGCCTGTCGCCAACCGCGCGGTGGACGAGCACGCTCGCAACGGAGCTGTCTACGCCGCCGGAAAGCGCGCCCAATACTTTGCCGTCGCCCACCTGTTTGCGGATATCCGCAATGAGGGTATCGGCCAGGTTTTCGGGGGAATAGTCGCAGGTTAACTTACAGATATTTTTTAGGAAATTCTTTAGGATGCGCGCGCCCTGCGGGGTATGGTTGACTTCCGCGTGGAACTGGATACCGTAGAGACTTCGGCTCTCATCCGCAAACGCCGCTACGGGGCAGTTATCCGTACGCGCAATGGATTGGAAGCCATCCGGCGCTTTGATTACCGCATCGTTATGGTTCATCCATACGATGCCCTGGTCCACGCCTTCAAACAGCGGATGCTCAAAAAACTCGATCTCGGTGCGGCCGTATTCCCGTACCGCAGCGCGGTTGATTTCCCCGCCGAACACCTTCGCGATATACTGCATGCCGTAGCAGATGCCCAGTACCGGCACATTAAGGGAGAACACCTCCTCCAGGCAGGCCTTTGCCCCGGGGGCATATACGCTGTCCGGCCCGCCGGTCAGTATCACGCCGGACAATACCTCGCCTTTGATGCGTTCGATGCTGGCCTTGTGGGACAGAAGCTCGGAATATACGCCCGCCTCACGTACGCGGCGCGCAATGAGCTGGTTGTACTGGCCGCCGAAATCCAGCACCACGATGCGTTCCTTCATGCTCGTTTCCTTTCGTTTCATGCTTAAAAAAACTTAATACCGTTATACTACCGCATCTTACGGCCTCAGGCAACAGGAAAGGTTGGGCAGTAGGCGAGGTTACATGGTATGAAAGAAATATATTGTTTCACGTGAAACAATATATGAAGAAGCCGCTCCGTTAGAGCAGCTTTTCAAACTCAATTTCGTGCTGAATGGGGATATCGTCAAATCCAAGGAGCGGAATCTGTGGCTTCAAGCGCCGCGATTCTTCGATGGCGTTCACATGCAGCGCCGCCATGGTAAAGCCGCGCTTCTGGTAGAAGCGGATGGCATGCGTGTTGTCGTTGGTGGTGATGAGCCAGAGCCGATTGCAGCCATATGCTTTTGCGTAATTGGCGACAGCAAAAAGGAGAGCCGTGCCTACGCCCCGGTTTTCCGCGACGCTGTCCAGCGTGACGATTTCGCACGCTCCGCCGCGCATATCGTATGTGACGAGACCCATCAGTTCCGTACCCTGCATGGCCGCGAACCCGCAAAGTGTATCAATTTTGTGGATAACCCCACGGGATACCACCATATCCCCGCCCCATTGTTCCTGAAGAAAAGCGCAAAGGATGGGGGAGGTTGCTAAATTTACAGACTGGATGGAAAACATAAGCCGCGCCTCCATGCTCTTTTTATGAGCATACCATAGGAAGGCGCGGCTTGTATATTAGATGAGCGTCAGATGCCGGTGCGGCTTGCGTTTGAACCGCCCCCGCGTTTTGAGCACCGCCTCGCTTTTCGGAAGGCGCTTCAACAGTTCCCCGTTCCAGTACAGCGCACGCTTCACGTCCCTGATTTTACAGCAGCAATGCACAATATCTTTCATATAGGATACGTTGTCCGGCCTGCGATCCGCCAAGGAAAGCAGCCGGTCAAGCGCTTCCTGATAACGGCCGGAATACATCAGCGCGAGCGCCTGGCAATAGAGCGCCTCCAGGTTGGCAGGGTCCTGCTCGTAGGCGATTGTGAATTCCTCCAGCGCCGCGGCATACGCGCCATCGGTCAGGTAGCAGACGCCAAGGTTCTGGTGGCATTCGGACTGCGCGAACTGAATGCGCAGCGAGCGTTTGTAGTATTTCTTTGCGGTCTGGTAATCCCGCACGCTGTCGTAGTATACGCCAAGATAATAGAGCGCGTCCACATGGAACGAATTCATGCGCTCGGCGCGCTTAAAATATTGCAGCGCTTTCTGGTTTTCATTAAGGGCAAGATATACGCGGCCCAAATTGAATACCGGGCGCACCCAGCTCGGGTCTTGTGCAATCAGTGTTTCAAAGCGGGAAATGGCTTCCTGATAGTCTCCAAGGACCAGCGCACAGCAGCCGATGTAGTTGAGACACTCCTCGGATTCCTCCGTGCGGCTAAACTGTGTAAACAATTCCAGCGCCGTTTCGTAGTTTCCGTTCGCGTAAAAATCCTCCGCTTTTTGAAACAACGCTCCGTTCTTCATTTGGCTCCCCCAACAACAAATACTATCCTGCTTGGAGTCTAGCACACCTGTAACAAGCCTACAATGCGCCAAATATATGAAAAGGCGGCGATTGTTTCACGTGAAACATATGTATGCCATCACTAGAAAAAGAGGCCACTTCCGGGCAGAAAACTGACGGTACGCTGTATCCTGAACGCGTGAAAGAAAATGCCGTATATTTGTATTTTGCAGGGCTGGAGCTCTGGATTTTATAAACATGCAACAGGTTTCTTTAAAATAAAAGCACCCGGCGGCAAAAAAGCATTGAAACCTCTACATATTACAGTTTATAATGCTAAACATGAGGATAAAGACGTCCATCTTTTCTGTATACGTATCCAACAAATAAAATCGGGGGGAATGTAAATGAGTGGGGATTCTTTACAGGTATTAATCGCCATGTCCTGTTATATGCTGGTGGTCATCGGCATCGGGTTGTATTATGCAAAACGCGCCAACCAAAGCTCGGAAAACTACTTTTTGGGTGGAAGGAGCCTGGGGCCGTGGATGGCGGCCATGAGCGCGGAGGCTTCGGATATGAGCGGCTGGCTGCTGATGGGCTTGCCTGGCGTCGCGTACTGGCTGGGCCTTGCCGATGCGTTCTGGACGGCAATCGGCCTTGCGCTGGGCACGTACCTCAACTGGTTGCTGGTAGCAAGGCGGCTTCGGCGGTATTCCGTGGTGGCGGGCAACGCGATCACGATCCCGGAATTCTTCAACAACCGCTTCCACGATAAAAAGAACGCCATTATGAGCATCGCGGCACTGTTTATTCTCGTATTCTTCTCGGTTTACGCCGCAAGCTGCTTCGTGACCTGCGGGAAGCTGTTCAGCACGCTGTTTGGGCTATCCTACCAGAGCATGATGATATTGGGCGCGGTGTTCGTGGTGGTTTATACGTTCCTGGGCGGGTTCTTAGCCGAAAGCGCGTCGGATTTCATGCAGGCCATCGTTATGATTATCGCGCTGGTGGGCACGCTTGTTGTATCCACCGCTGCGGCCGGCGGATTGAACGCGGTGGGGGAAAACTTACAGAACATCCCCGGCTTCCTTGCCTTCTTTGGCGTCGCGAGCCCGACGGTTGTTGACGGCGTGCAGCAGGCGCAAAACGGCACGGCCTTGTTTGGCCCTGCGGGCGCGTACGGGTTTTTGACCATACTTTCCACATTGTCCTGGGGGCTTGGGTATTTCGGTATGCCGCAGGTGCTGCTGCGCTTCATGGCCATCCGCAAAGAAGAGGAGTTGAAAAGCTCCCGCCGCATCGCAACGGTGTGGGTGGTGATATCCATGACGGCCGCGGTTGCCATCGGGTTAATTGGCCGCGCGCTGTTCCCGGCGGAGCTTACGACTGTCAGCCAGTCCGAAAACGTGTTTATACTGGTCAGCACCAGGCTGATGCCGCCGCTCATCGCGGGGCTTGCCATGGCGGGGATATTGGCGGCCACCATCAGCTCGTCGGACTCTTACCTGTTGATCGCGTCCTCGGCGTTCGCCAAGAACATCTACCAGGGTATTCTCAGAAAGCAGGCGACAGACCGGCAGATTATGCGCGTTTCCCGCATTACACTGCTCGTGATCACACTCATCGGCATACTTATCGCCCTGGATGAAAACAGCGTAATATTCAAGGTGGTATCCTTCGCGTGGGCGGGCTTTGGCGCAACCTTTGGGCCGCTGATGCTCTTCTCCCTGTTCTGGAAGCGGACTACCCGCTCGGGCGCGGTTTCCGGCATGTGCGCAGGTGCCGCGATGGTATTTATTTGGAAACTGCTAATACGCCCCATGGGCGGCGTGTTCGGCATTTACGAGCTGCTGCCTGCATTCGTCGTTTCCTGCATTGTGATCGTATTGGTTTCGCTGCTGGGCAAGGAGCCTTCCGCCGAAATGCGCGCCGAGTTTGACCAGGCGAAGGGATGATTTTCGGCAGAAAACAGGCGCAATAAGTGAAGGAATGGACGGATATATTTGTTTCACGTGAAACAATGTATCCGTCCATTTGTTATAACCCTGTCCGCTTTTAAAGACTGCGCCTATACACCCGCAATAAAATAGCCTATAATAGTTTTGTTACGCAATAAGTAACACCAACATATAGAGCGGAATTGTAATCAATGCAGGAAATAAATACGCAAGACACGGGCGGGCCGCAGCCGGCGCTGTTCATAGAGCCGGGTCTCGTAGAAAACTGGCTTGCTTGTATGGAAAAAGAGCGCGAATCTGTAGGCTTACGGAACAAAAGGAGTACGGGTATGGCAAAGATCATCGCCATTGCGAACCAGAAGGGCGGGGTGGGCAAGACGACCACCGCCGTGAACCTTTCCGCGTGCGTTGCGGAGCAAAATAAGCGTGTATTGCTTGTGGATTTGGACCCGCAGGGCAATTCTACCAGCGGCTTGGGGGTGGATAAGGAAGGCGTCCGGAAATCCACCTACGATATTTTGATCAACCGCGTACCCGCAATGGAAGCAAAGATTATGACCGGCACGCCGCTTTTACATATCCTTCCTGCCAAGATCGAACTTGCGGGCGCGGAAGTGGAATTAGTGGGCATGATGGCGCGCGAGCACGTGTTAAAGCGCGCGTTGGAAAACGTGCAGGCGGAGTACGACTATATATTCATCGATTGCCCGCCTTCGCTGGGATTGCTGACGCTCAACGCGCTCACCGCCGCAAATACGCTGCTGGTACCCATCCAGTGCGAGTTTTACGCGCTCGAAGGGTTATCGCAGCTGATGAACACCGTAAAGCTCGTCCGCATGCATTTAAATCCCGCGTTGGATGTGGAGGGCGTGGTGCTTACCATGTACGACGCGCGCACCAACCTTTCCACCCAGGTGGTGTCCGAGGTCAAGAAGTTCTTTAAAAACAAAGTGTACGATACCATCATCCCCCGTTCCGTGCGGTTGGGCGAAGCGCCGAGCTTCGGCCTGCCCATCACCTCGTACGATCCCAAGAGCGTCGGCGCAATCGCGTACAGCAAGCTTGCGCAGGAGCTTTTGGAGAAGGAGGCATAATATGGCGGGATTGAAAAAACCAACGGGCCTTGGGCGCGGCCTTGACGCGCTGCTGGGGGACTTTGATGCCACGGCCAGGCCGGACGCGGCGGGCATACGGGAGCTTGAAATCGGCAAGCTGTACCCCAACCCCGACCAGCCGCGCAAGGAGTTTGACAAGGAGCGCCTGGAGGAGCTTGCTGGTTCCTTAAAGCGCCACGGCATGGTACAGCCCATCGTCGTGCGCAAAAACGGGGACCGGTACATAATCGTCACCGGTGAGCGCCGCTATCGCGCCGCTAAACTGGCGGGGTTGGAGAAGGTGCCCGTGGTGGTGCGGGATTTTGGTACCGATGAAATTTTGGAGATCGCGCTCATAGAAAACATCCAGCGCGAGAATCTAAACCCAATAGAGGAAGCCGCCGCCATTTCCTTTTTGATGCAGCAGCACGACCTCACGCAGGAGGAAGTCTCCGAGCGTCTAAGTAAGAGCCGCCCGGCGGTGGCGAACGCGCTTCGGCTATTGAACCTGCCCGAAGCTGTCAAGAAACTGGTACGCTCCGGCGCGCTTTCCGCGGGGCATGGCCGCGCGCTGGCAGTGCTGGAGGATGCTGCCGTGCAGGAACGCCTGGCCCGGCAGGCGGCGGAAAGCCGCTGCTCCGTACGCGCTATAGAGCAGATGGTAAAGGTCGCGGCGGGGGAGGAAGCCAAAGAGAAAAAGCCCCGCAAAGAAAAACCCGTGGACGCCGACCTGTACGATGCGGAAGAGCGCATGCGCGAGCGCCTGGGCACAAAAGTAAAAATCACCGGCGGTAAAAAACGCGGCAAGATCGTCATAGAATATTTCAGCGCCGATGCGCTGCAGGATATTTACGAGGCGATATTGGGGAGATAGCGCAAGAATTACTGATAACTACAAAGGGGGCAGGCGCCTCCTTTTTTTATTGACGGCATAAAATTTATGTGGTATATTTCTAACATAAAGTTGGAAATATGCCACATGGAGGACGCCATGAAATGCAATCCTTTGGGCTTCTTATCTCTTCTGTCATTGCTGGGCGTATTAGGATTGGCGATAGGCGATAAGAGCATGCTGAGCGCATTTGGGTTTCTTGTTTACATTCGTTATTTCTTTGTAAGGCCGGATGAAATGTTCATGCACACCGTCCGAAGGTCCGCAAGTATCGGCTTCTTTTCAGGCGTTGCGGCGACTGGCATCGCATTGGCGCTGCGCGCGCTTGCGCCGGAGTTGGTTATGGGCCGCATGGTGCTTTCGGCCTGTTTCGTTGTTTCCGTATTCTCCTTTACGGGCGCGCTGGTGGTGCTGGAGCTGCGGGAGCAACGGGGAGAGTAACCATGGCGCTCATCACAAAAATGCGTGAATACCGCGCAAAACACAATATGAAGCAGGAGGAGCTTGCCGCTTTGGTGGGCGTGCGGCGGGAAACCATTGTCAATCTGGAGAACGGGAGATATAATCCCTCCCTGAAGCTGGCGATGGATATCACAAAAGTATTCTCCTGCACGGTGGAAGAGCTGTTTCAATTCAGCGGGGAGGAAGCATGAGAAGCAGAGCGATGCGTATCTTTTCCGGATTGAAGTATGTGGGCTTGCTTGGTCTGCCCGGCTTGGTTTCTGAACATCCGGTATTCGATTACCTGTGGCTGTTCTGGCTCTTTGGGTTGCTGGAAATTTTCTGTAACGCACCGTTGTTTGTACAATCTCTCGGGCAGATCTGGGGGATGATATACGTCCCCCTGCGCTATGGAAAAAACATTCCCGGCAAAGACAATTACCGCTGCAAAATTCAATATTCCCTGCCGTTTTTCTGCGCCTGGACGGTGGTGAACGGCAGTGTGGAAAAAGCGTATTCCCATTCCTGGGATATCCCTGCACAGCGCTATGCGTATGACTTTATTGTGTTGGACGAATCCGGTAAAAGTTACGCGGAGGATACGAAGCGGGCGGAAAGCTACCACTGCTACGGCAGGGAGATATTAGCCCCCGCGGACGGAGAAGTGGCAGAATTGAGGGGGAATTACAAGGAAAGCCGTATTTCCGGAAACGGCCGGGCGGATTGCGCCGCGCCCGATATGCGCGGCAACTACGTCCTTATCCGCCACGTGGAAGGGGAATACAGCCTGCTGGCGCATTTGCAGCCGGGCAGCATCCGCGTCAAGGTAGGGGATTTGGTAAAACGGGGGCAGGGTATCGCCCGCTGCGGGAACTCCGGCAACAGCTCCGAGCCGCACCTGCACTTTCAACTACAGAACGGCGTGAGTTTTACTTGCTCGGCAGGGCTCCCGATTACATTTACAGATGTTGCAGCCGCTTCCGTTCCCAACTACGACGCAATGGACCCGCGTCCTGTACCGCCCATGCCCGCACAACCGGGGCATATTGCGCGCGGGCAGCTTGTGCGCAATGCCTAAAACAATAGGGAAAGCTGGGCTTCCCGTTTTATTGGTGGAAAAGCGCCCGGTGCAGTCCGGGACGGGCGTGCTATAATAGAGTTCAGGACAGAAGGTTTGGTGAGAAAGACATGAAAACGCTATTGCACGCCTGCTGCGCACCCTGTTCTATAGAATGCGTCAATACGTTGCGCAACGAAGGCATAGAGCCCACGCTCTATTGGTACAACCCCAACATCCATCCGTTTACGGAGTACCGGAGCCGGAAGGAAACGCTTGTTGCATACGCAGAAAGTAATGCGCTCCAATACGTGCTGCGGGATGAATACGGTCTCAGGCCGTTCCTGGCTGCGGTGACGCCGGAGCTTGATCGCCGCTGCGCGCGCTGTTACGAAATGCGGCTGGAAGGAACCGCGCGCTATGCCGCGGAGAACGGTTATGAACAGTTTTCCACAACGCTGTTGATAAGCCCCTATCAGAACCACGAGCTGCTGCGGGAGACGGGGGAGAATATGGCGAAAAAATACGGCATCGCATTTTTATATCGGGATTTCCGCCCGCATTTTAGGGATGGGCAGCAAAAGGCGAGGGAATTTGGGCTTTACATGCAAAAATATTGCGGCTGCATCTTCAGCGAAGAGGAACGGTATCAGAAGAAAAAGAAATAGCTCATAATGAAAGCATATGAAAAGCCCGTGCAGGGGGCGGTACTATCCGCCTTTATGCACGGGCTTCGTTGCTCGGTTATCGCATTATGCGTTGATCGCCCAGTCCGCGCTTTGGCGCTGGAGGGAGACCATGCGGCGGTAGAGGCCGTTTTGCGCATAGAGCGCGTCCGGCACACCCTGTTCGCGCACATGGCCGTCTTGCAGCACCACGATATGATGAGCGCCCGCCACGGTGCGCATGCGGTGGGCGATAATGAGCACCGTCTTATCCTGAATAAGCGTGGAAAGTGCCACCTGGATCTCGGTTTCGTTTTCCACGTCCAGAGAGGCCGTCGCTTCGTCAAGCAGGATCACGGGCGCGTTTTTCAAAAGCGCTCGGGCAATGGAAATGCGCTGCCGCTCGCCGCCCGAAAGCGTGGCGCCGTTTTCGCCGATGACGGTATCGTATCCTTCCGGGAAGCGGCGTACGAACGCGTCGCACTGCGCGGCGCGGGCGGCGGCGTAAACTTCCTCATCCGTCGCGTCCCGCTTTCCGATACGGATGTTGGCCATGATGGTATCGCGGAAGAGAACCACATCCTGGAACACGATGGCGAACGCCTTCAACAGTGTTTCCGGCTCCACGGAGTTGACGTCCACCCCGCCGATCGTCACCCTGCCGCCGTTCACGTCCCAGAAACGGGCGGCAAGCTTGGCGGCCGTGCTCTTGCCCGAGCCGGAAGGCCCCACAAGCGCCGTGACCTCGCCCTGTTTGGCGGTAAAGGAGACATCTTTTAATACCTGGTCTTCATTATAAGAAAAAGTGACATGCTCAAAGCGGATGTCGTAGCCGTCCGGGTGGAATTCGGTCCCGCCCTCCTGCACCGGCTGGTTTTCAATTTCCTGCATGCGGCCGATGTTCACCTTGGCGTTGAATATCTCCGCAAGCTGCATGAGCACCGTGGCGAGCGGGTCATAGAGCCTTGACGCGGCAAGCAGGAACGCAAGGTACTGCAGGAACAAAATTTCCCCGGAAATGAGAAGCGTGGCGCCTGTCAAAATAACAAGTGCAAGGCCCAGCCGCAGCACGGCCTGCGCGGATATCACGAAGGAGCCGGTTACAAGCTCCGTCCGGATGCAAGCTTTCACTACGTTATCAAATTTTTTGTTGAGCGTTTCCAAGTATTCCGCCTCGCGGTTGCAGGCCTTGATCTCCCGCATGGTCTCAAGCGCTTCCTGTATGCCGTCTGCGGCGGCGAGCTTTGCGGAATATTTTTTGTTGCTCATCTTCTGCTGGAGCCTGCGGCTCCCTACCACCAGCAGCAGCGCTGCCGGCAGAGGCAGGAACAGCGCGAGCGCCATATGCCACTCATAGAAGAACAGCCCGATGGTGACGAGCAATATGGAGATGATTGCGCCGAAAAGCTGCGGGATAGCGTGGGAGAACGTATGCTCCAGCTCCGTGCAGGTGCCCATCATGGCGGTGGTCAGCTCCGAAAGGTCGCGCTGGCCAAAGAAGGAAAGCGGCAGTTTGCGCAGCTTTTCCGCCATGGTGATGCGGCGGTTCGCGCTCTCATTATAGGCGGAAACGTAGGTTTCGGCGTACTCAATGCTGTGAATCCAATAGATGACCAGCAGCAAAAGTGCGGCAAGCCCGGTATAGAGCCATACGCTCACGGACGCCTGCGGTACTCCGAACACCGGGCGCAGCAGTTGTTCCAGCAGCATGAACAGCAGCGTCACGGGCAGCATCAAAGAGAGGTTCGCGCCCGTGCAGGCGGCAATGCCGCGCTTTAAGTCCCGGTCGCCTTGCTCGCTTAAGGCAAACAGCTTACGAAACATGGCTTTTCTCCTTTCCCACGCCCCAGGCGGCGGCACGTTCGTATTCGTTCCACATGGCGGCGTACATGCCGCCTTTTTGGATGAGTTCGTCATGCGCGCCCTGCTCCAGAAGTTCCCCTTCATTGAGCACGAATATCGTATCCGCATGCCGCACGGTGGAAAGCCGGTGGGCGATCATCAGCACCGTCTTGCCTTTCGTAAGTGCCTCAAACGCCCGCTGGATCTTCACTTCGTTTTCCGGGTCCGCAAACGCTGTGGCTTCGTCCAGCACGATGATGGGGGAGTCCTTCAATATGGCGCGCGCAAGCGCGATGCGCTGTGCCTCGCCGCCGGAGAGGTAGACGCCTTTTGTGCCCACCACGGTGTCGATGCCCTGGGGCAGCTTTTCGAAAATATCGCCGCATTGTGCGGCTTCAGCTGCATGAAGCGCCTCCTCCCGCGTGGCTTCCGGGCGTGCCGCGCGGATATTATCTAAAAGGCTCGCCTTAAACAGCCGGGTGTTCTGGAACGCAAAGGAGACGGTATCCATCAGCGTCTTGTGCGCGATATCCCGCACATCCGCACCGCCAAGGAGCACAGCGCCCTCGTCTATGTCATAGAACCGGGGAATGAGATGCACCGCGGTCGTCTTTCCGCCGCCGGAAGGGCCGACAAGCGCCACGGTCTGCCCCTCCTTTACAAAAAAGGAAAGGTTCTTCACCGCGGGCACGCCGCCGCCGGGATAGGTAAAGGAAACGTTGCGGAATTCCACGGAAGCATTTTCAGGCGCGTTCGGGCGTTCCGGCTGGGGCAGCGGCTTTTCATTGAGGATCGAATCTACCCGCCGAACGCATTCCTGCGCGATGAGAAAGTAACTGCCCGCGTACATCATCTTGTTGAGCATCATGGCGCAGGCCGGGGTAAACAGGATATAGAAGATCACGCTCAAAAGAATGTGCAGATAGCTTCCTGTATCCGCTACGTTGCTCGTCAGCAGAATTCCCGCCGGAATCAGCAAAAAGAACGTGCCGTGTATGATGGTGGTAAACAGAGTCATCGGCGTGCGCCAGGAAAGCGTATAGGCGGCCACATATTTTTTGTAGCTCATGATGGAAGCGTAAAAATTTTTAAAGGAATGCACCGTCTGGGAAAACACCTTTACCACCGAGATGCCGCGCACATACTCCACAGCCTCCCGGTTCATATCCTCCAGGGAGTTTTGGTATTTCTTCAGAAATCCCGAGTTCTCCTGGTTCATCATCTTCATTTCGATTACAAAGCCGATGATGAGTGGGATAAGGCTCAATAAGCCCAGGCGCCAGTCAAATAGAAACAGCATGGCGAGTATGGCAAACGGGGTCACGAACGAGCCGATGAGGTCGGGTATCTGATGCGCGACGAACATTTCCGTCTGCGCCGTGTTTTCGTCTATGATTTTCCTCAGCCTGCCCGTGGTGTTCTGCGAAAAATACCCGAGAGGAAGCATTGTGAGGTGCCGCATCAGCACAACCTGCATGTTACGCATGGTGTAAAACGCCGCAAGATGCGAGCACATCAGGGAAGCAAAGTAGAGCAGGAGCGCCCCTAGCGCGAGCCCTACCGCCAGCCAGCCGTAATAGATCAGCTTGGTGGCCAGAAGCGGCGTGTTGGTGATAAGCGCCGTCAAGGCCTCCTGCAGTACAAAGTATACGCATACAAACGGGGAAAGCATCAGCACGGCAGATAGCGCGGAAAACACGCCGGAGAGCGTCACAAGCGGCCTGTGCGCCCCGGCAAACTCCAAAAGCCGCGGGATGCCGGTCTTCTTTTTATGTTCCATGGTACCTCCTTTTTACATTGGCAGTTCACCCTGATCCTATCGGGTTAGCGATATCTAACCAATGCGATTGTATAGCAGGCCACTGGGGTTTTCCACTCCAAAAGGACGCGTCCTGCTCCAAAAGGACGGGCGCGTCATTCCGGTATATATGTGGGGCATAGAAAGAAAAGAAATTGACGTAAGAGATGGGGGTTCTTAGGGGCTTCCCGGAAAGAAGATGTCGAGAAAAGAGCGTAGTTACAAACGCTTTATGCGCCTGCTTTGACGGTATTGGGAAGGGGAGACGCCCATGACCCCGCGGAAGGCGGCGGAAAACTTGCTAGCGTTTTCATACCCCACATCGGCGGCGATGGCCGCGATGCTCTTTCTTCCGCCTTCCAGGGAAGCAGCTGCCGCCTGCATGCGGCATTCCCGTAAAAATGCGTATATGGTTTGGCCGTAGATGGCTTTGAACGCGGTTTTTAACAGCGTGGAGCCGATGGAATACCTGGCGCAAAGCTGTTCTATAGGCAGATGGACGTCCGGCTGGCGCAGAATACCGTCGTGCAGCGCGCGCACACTCAAAGCGATCTCTTTCCGGAAGTACGGCACGCCGCAGGGGCTTTCTTCCGGCATATCCCGCAGCAGCAGCAGGATCTCGAGCACCTTCAAAAGCGCGTAATCTTCGTTAAGCGCTTCCTCCTGCGCGTACAGGCAGTCAAACGCCTGGGCGATTGCCGGGGTGGAGCGGTTGACGAAGCCATCCCCTTCCCCACACAGCCGCCGTCGCAGGCGGCCTAAATCCAGCCGGATATCAGGGAACGCGCGCGCAAAGGCCTGCTGTGCCGTGGGCAGATCCAAAATAATGGCCGCCCCTTCATATACGTTGAGCGGAAAGCTGGAGGAAGCGGCGGGGTGCCCCATCATGTTGACGCAGATATCCCCCGCGGCAAGGTAGGCGTAGCTGCCTTTGCGGAATTCGCATTCAAAGCGCCCATACCGGCAATGGTTGATTTCCATCAGCGTGCCGATGATTGGGGACTGCGTCAGACAGCTTTCCGCGTCGTACCGGCTGTAAACAAGGTCCACACCGGGCAGCAGCGCGTAGCGCTTCATGCAGCCTGTCCCGCCCAGGCAGGGCATGCGGTAGAGGGAACAGATCCCTTCCTGCGAAAGCACCTCCAAGGGTATGCCGTAGACGCGCTCTTCCGTCTTTTGTTTCAAAGCCTAGCGTTCCTTTCTCGCATTGTATTTCCTTGCACCGCGCAACTCTTTGCGTAAATACCGCTGCAGCAAAAACAGCGCCGCGTACAGCAGCAGTAAGCCAAGCAAAGCGGGTAACATATCGTACGCCCCCAATCGAAAGAGGAAAGCCATATCTACTCCATTTCGCGCTTCCGTGCCGCAGCAAAGATGTCACCGAAAGGCTGCATGCGGAAACAACTTTTTCTGCTATCAAACTATTTTGCGGCGGGCCAAAACGTGCCTGCCCAGAAGATTCTTCTCCAGCCGTGTTAGCCGGGGATTACAAGAGGGAATGCTGTAAATCCCTTTGTTTTCTTGACGCGGGCGCGGCCTCATGCTAAAATCCTACCATACTAGTAATGATTAGATGCCTCTAACCATATAGTAATACATCAGAATGGCTGCCGTACATTCTTTTTCTTAAACAATTGGTTAGAGGAGACTAACAAAAGAAAACGAAAGGAGCCGGAGTATGAGCGTTGTAATCGTGGGCGGGAACTGCAAAATGCACCATCTGTATAAATCGTGCTGTGAAGATTATGGCTGCACGGCCAAGGTGTTTACGCAGATGAAAGGAGAGCTAAAGCGCAAGATCGGTTCGCCGGATTTGCTGATACTTTTCACGGATACGGTTTCCCACAAAATGGTGGAGTGCGCCATGTGCGAGGCGAAGCGCGCAAACGCATGTGTGGAGCGCGTGCATAGTAGCAGCATTTCCGCTTTAAGAAGCATACTCTCCTCGCATTTTGAACAGGTGCAGCGCGCATAATATACACATGTGCAGGCAACAGGAAATTTTTGAACGGAATTTGGTGGCGTACTGCGCACCTACGCTGGCGGGCCTCAAAACGGGCGGGCTATTCCGCGTGCAGCATTGCGCACTGGATGCTCACGAGCAGGCGGGCTTCTGGGACCGGGAGCTTTCTTCCCGCGGCGTAAGACTGGTGGTGCTCAGCCGGGATCAGGATAGCGCGCTTATCTACGCTTACCGCCTCGCAAAGCTGGAGCAGGATTTATCCTCACCCGCCGTGCGCGCGTTTTTGATGGTCTGCGGCTATGAGCAGCCGGGTTCCGCGGAAGCGGCGCTTGCTACGCTTTCCCGTCGCATCCGCACGCGTAAGGGCTTTCCGCATGAGATCGGGCTGTTTTTAGGCTACCCGCTGGAGGACGTACTGGGTTTTATTCAACATAACGGCCGCAACTTTACGCTGTGCGGCTGCTGGAAGGTTTACGGCGACGCCTGCTACGCCGCGCGCTGCTTTGCGCGCTATAAAAAATGCGCGGAGGTTTATCTGCGGCACTTTGACATGGGCAGAACCATCAAGCAGCTGACCATCGCGGCATAAATTTGGCATTTCGTTGGAAATGCAACCGATGAATCCCGAGCGATTTGGTAGACTATTCTTGCCGGGGAAGCCCGGAGATGAATAAGCATTGAAAACCAATAACGTTGATAGAAAAGAGGAAGAACTATGAGCAAAGTAGCGGTCGTATACTGGAGCGGCACTGGCAATACCGAGGCCATGGCGAACTATATTGCGGAAGGTGCAAAGGAAGGCGGTGCCGACGTAACGGTATTCCAGGCTTCGGACTTTAAAAAGGATCAGGCGGCGGGCTTTGACGCCCTGGCCTTCGGCTGCCCGTCCATGGGCGTGGAGGAATTGGAGGACAGCGAGTTTGCGCCTATGTTCGACAGCGTGAAGGGCTCGCTTTCCGGCAAGAAGGTTGCCCTGTTTGGCTCCTATGGCTGGGGCGACGGCGAATGGATGCGCACCTGGCAGTCCGATGTCGAGGCGGACGGCATCTCTTTGGTAGCAGAAGGCTTGATCGTCAACGAAACGCCCGACGCGGAAGGCGAAACGGCCTGCAAAGAGCTGGGGAAAAAGTTGGCGTAAATTATCTTGGTACGTTGGAGGAGCTGCCTCCAAACCTCCGTTTAGGGCCGTAATAGAGGTACCCGGGGTTCTAAAACCGATTCACCGGATCGGTTTTTGCCTTCGGGCAACTAACCCGCTTTCCTGCGGAAAGCCCCTAAAAACCCATTTGGGAATACTTATTTAACATCCGGGAATTTTCCTCCGGATGTTTTTTGTTGCAAAAACAACAGATTAATCCCAAGCAAAACAGTATACTTTAGATACAAAAAGCGGAAAAGAATGGGTGGGAGGTCACGAATATGCAGCAGGAGCTGAACCTGAACGACACCGTGTACACATTGTGCACAAAGCATCCGGAACTCGTTTCGGTTTTGCGGGAGCTTGGGTTTACGGATATCGCAAAACCGGGCATGCTACAGACAGCGGGCCGCTTCATGACGCTCAAAAAGGGAGCAATCATGAAGAACATCGGCATGGACCGTATCCGCGCGGCGCTTGAAGCAAACGGCTATACGGTGCAGGAATAGAAAGGAAGAAGCGCTATGAGCAAGGAAATCAACAACACGGAATACCGCAAGACGGTGATCGAGCGGCTGATCCGGCAATTGCATGAAGGCAAAAGCGTAGACGAGGTCAAGGGACAGTTTGCGGAGGCGTTTTCCGGCGTTTCCGCCTCCGAGATTTCGGCGGCGGAGCAGGCGCTCATCGCGGGCGGCATGCCTGTAACAGAGGTGCAGCGCCTGTGCGACGTGCACGCGGCGGTATTCAAAGGCTCTATTGAAGAGATTCACAGCCAGCCGGAGGATCTCTCGTATCAGGCCGGGCATCCGCTGCAAACGCTGCGTCTGGAGAACCGGGCGCTGGAACGGCTTCTGGATGAAGAGGTACGCCCCAAACTCCGCGCGTTCTTCCTGTGCAGCGGGGAGGAAGAACAGGAGGCGTTAGCGGAGAGCGTGCGGACGCTATTAAAAATCGATATCCACTACAGCAAAAAGGAAAACCTGCTGTTCCCGCTGCTGGAAAAGCACGGCATTACCGCGCCGCCCAAGGTAATGTGGGGCGTGGACGATCAAATTCGCGGCCTCTTAAAAGCGGCGCTGCTTGCGCTGGAAGCCGGAAGGGGCGGGGAAGCCATCCATTCACTGGAGGAAGCGATCGCGAAAATTGGCGAAATGATATTCAAGGAAGAGAACATCCTGTCCCCCATGTTGCTCGAAACGCTTACTCCAGAGGAATGGGGGGCGATTTCACGGGAGCAGAGCGATCTTGGGTATTTCTTAATTCCCGCGCAGCCCGTCTGGGCTCCAAAGGAGCAAGCACAGCAGCAAGAGAGCAAGCCCGAGTTGACGGCGGGCCAAATCCGCCTGCCCACCGGCGTATTTTCGGTGGACGAACTGACGCGCGTACTCAACGCACTGCCTTTTGACATCACGTTTGTGGACGCGGAAGATACCGTCAAGTACTTCTCGGAGAACAAGGAGCGCATATTCCCGCGTACCCGCGCCATTATCGGCCGGAAAGTGGTCAACTGCCATCCGCCTGCCAGCATGCCAGTGGTGCAGGGAATACTGGACGACTTCCGCGCCGGGAAAAAGGAGCATGAGGATTTCTGGATTCAGATGGGCGGCCGTTATCTCATGATCCGCTACTTTGCGGTACGGGATGACGCGGGCAAATTCCTGGGCACGTTGGAGGTTATGCAGGATATTTCGCCCATACAGGCCATCACCGGCGAAAAACGGCTGGTTTCCCCGTCATAAGCAAGACTGGGTTTCTATAACGGACAGACAGAAAGGAAACGACCATGAGCATTTTAAAGAATATCGAGTTTGCAACCGTGTTGCCGCTTAACTCGCTTGTGCCCTATCAGCCCGGCCAGATCAGCAGCCGTACGCTGGTGCAAAACAAGGCGGTCTCCATCACGCTGTTTGCCTTCGAGGCGGGAGAGGAGATCAGCACCCACGCCTCCGGCGGGGATGCTCTCGTTACGGCGCTCGACGGCGTGGGCGTGATTACGATTGAAGATGTGGAATATAACGTTAGGGCTGGGGAAAGCATCGTCATGCCCGCGGGCAAGCCCCACGCCGTGCGCGCGGAGGAACGGTTCCAGATGATGCTGACGGTGGTATTTCCGCAGTAGGGGACAAATAAAAAAGCCGGTGTTAAACCAGCCCATAACGTTGAGTGTTTTTCAGGGGCTTTGCCCCCGAACCCTCACCAAAGGGACGTAACGTCCCTTTGGAAACCCATATGGGTTCCTAGGGTCGTTACGTCCCTAGGCGGGGGTTCGGGCAGGGCCCCAAATATTTTATTTCTCGTAATCCAGCACCAGCAGCCGGTCCTCGCCCAGGCTGCCTGGGGTGATGGTCGCCTCGCTTTGGTTGAGCTTGTGAATTTTGCAATTACGCGCGATGGACAAAAGCGGCTCAATGCCCAGGAGGGGCTGCTTGAGTTTCAGCTGCGCGGTCTGGTAGTGCATGGGGATGAATACGCGGGTGCAGGTGCGGTTCGCGATCTCGCACGCGGCGGGCGGGTCTATGGTATAGGTGCCGCCAACGGGACAGAGGAGAACGTCGAGCTTGCCCAAAGCGGAAAACGTCTGGTCAGAAGGCAGCACGCCAAGGTCACCTAAGTGGGCGATGCGTAGGCCATCAAATTCGAACAGAAATATCAGATTACCGCCGCGCTTTTTGCCCTCCACCTCGTCATGGAAGGAAGGAATACCGGTGATGCGGATGCCGTCCCGCTCGAATACGCCGGTTTCCTGCAGCACCACGGGGTTACCCTTTATTGCGGCGAGATAGTTATGGTCGCCGTGCTGATGGCTTACGGTCACAATATCTGCCGCAACGTCGCGCAGCGGATAGCCAATGACCGGATCGTAGGGGTCGGTGAATATCCGAAGGCCGTTCTCCGCCGTCAGTAAAAAGCTGCTGTGTCCGTACCATTTGATATTCATGCTGTTCCTCCTGTTTTAGGCTGCTCAGGCGGCCCGTAAAGTGTCGTATGTCCAAGGGTAAGAATACGGAAGCCCAACTCCGCCACATGCGCGCTGGTTCTGCATAAGCCCGGCCTGAGCCTTGGCAGCACGCTGCGCGTCATGCACAAAAGCGCGTCGGAAGCGGCGAGCATCCGCAGCCGCAGCCCGCGGGGATGATGGAACCGCTCCGGTATGGCAAGCGTTAGCAGCAGCGCATTCTGCACGGCGGGGTTCTCCGGGCAGCAGGGGGTGTCGTACGCCTTCCTTGCAAGCATCCACATCCGCCGTATGGTGTAATTGATCCGCGCCCGCGCGGCGTCGTCATGCGGGGCGGTAGGCCCCGGCCCTGGGACGGGGCCGTAAGCGTTCAGCGCATCTTTTAGCAGCGCGGTATACAGCTCCCCGGTAAGCTCAAAGAAAAGATGCCCGCCGCCATGCGTGACGCGCGCGATGGGAGAAACGCCGAGGTACTTGAATGTCGGAAGCTTTTTCTGCAACTCCTGGCACAACGCCCCTGCATCTGCCCCAAGCCTCAACGGCGCCGCACACCGTACGGCAACGCCTTCCGCAGGGCAGTCCATGTCTTGGGGGTCTACAGTTGTTCCCGCAATCGCGCCGGTTATCGAAGCAAGGTAAGCACGCAACTCTTCTAATTGACCGGTCATGCGCTTATTTACCCCTTTTTATATATTATAACAGGATACTGTACGAACCGGGTCTTGTCAAATATATTTGCAGGCCATTCCGAAAGAAACTGCATTTTACTGCAATCGCTTGTGAGCGCGGCCGCATTTGGGTATAGTAGTACTATCTTATTATCAAAGCGAGGACCTCATGCAAAACATGATTTATTTGAGCAGCGTTTATGATCCTTACCATAACCTTGCGCTCGAATCGCTGCTGTTCGACGCGCAGGGGGGAAACTGCACACTCTACCTGTGGCAGAATCAGAATACCGTGGTCATAGGCAAAAACCAGAACGCCTGGAAGGAATGCCGCACGCAGATACTGGAGCAGGAAGGCGGGCACCTGGCGCGGCGTTCCTCCGGCGGCGGGGCTGTGTTCCACGACCTTGGCAATTTGAACTTTACCTTTATATTACCCCGTCGGGCGTATGATGTACACAAACAGCTTTCCGTCATCCAGCAGGCGGCGGCAAAGTTCAATATTGAGACCGAGTTTACCGGCCGTAACGATCTTGTGGTAAAAGAGAGCGGCGCGAAATTCTCCGGCAACGCGTTCCGATTCGGCTCGGACGTCGCTATGCACCACGGCACGGTATTGATCGACGTGGATATGCAGAAGCTTTCGCGCTACCTGGCGCCCCCGCCGGACAAGCTGAATGCAAAAGGCATCGCAAGTGTGCGCTCGCGGGTGCAGAACCTGCACGACCTCAACCCCGCGCTGACGGTGGATACAATGAAGGATGCGCTGATCGACGCGTTTATTAAGACTTACGGTATCGCCCGCGTGGGGCAGGAGTTCCAGCTGGATGAAGAGAAGCTCAATGCGCTCACGGAGCTGTACGGCTCCTGGGAATGGAAAATGGGCAGGACGCCGTCGTTTGATATCATACTGGAGCAGCGCTTCTCCTGGGGCGGCATCGAGATGCAGCTCTCTTTGAGCAAGGGCTGCATTGTGGACGCCAAAGTGTATTCGGACGCCATGGACGAAGCGTTTATCGAGCGTATCGCGCCGGTGCTTCTTTGCTCCCCCTTCCAGTCCCATGAGATGGCGGAGCGCATCCGCGCTTTGCGGCACCAGCAGGCGGGCGAGCTTGCGGACTGGATACTGGAAAAGGGGTTCTAGCGGCAGGCCGTGGAAAGGCGGCTCTAAACTTCATAGCTTGCAATGCAGGGCTGCAATACAATCGCGGCCCTGCATTTCTTTTATTCCTCATATCCAGTTGCCCGGGTGCCCGAATGTCATCACGCAAACATATAATGTCCTATAAGTAGGAAGGCGGGATGCGTTATGAGCTGGCAGGAAAACATACGTCTTCTATGGACCGACCATCTGGTTTGGACCAGACACTTTCTGATCAGCCTGATGTTCAGGCTCCGGGATCTGAGCTATGTGACGATACGCACCATGCAGAATACCATCGACTTTTCGGGGCAGCTTACACCTTTTTATGGACTGGACAACGCAAAACGATACGAGGCTCTGTTGGCGGAGCACATCCTGCTGCTGGCCGAATTGGCGTCCACAATAAAAATCGGCTTTGATGTCTCTATGCAGCAGTCAAAGCTGCAGGCAAACTCGGACGAGATCGCAGCCCTTTTCGCCGAGCTAAATCCTTATTGGAATAAGGCGACATGGCAGGAAATGCTGTATGCCCAGCATCAGTTGGAAGAACAGCTGGTCAGGCAAATCAATGAAGACAAACTTTCCACGTCGATTTCCACCTATGACGCAATCTACCAAAACGCTTTAAAAATGGCGAGCTATTTGATTGACGGGATAGCGGCGCAATTTCCGCAGTATGCGTATCCCGTAGGGACCGCCGTTGTATCCTAGCGCGTCATCCGCAGCCGGGGCGCAGACATATTGACAGGGATACGAGCCCGTTATCTTGGGCGCCTATAACAGCTACCAAATGCAGTGACATTTCTAAATTGCCATCATCGTTCATCATAATTTCACTGTTATTCCTATAACTATGTATGCACGCTATGGTATACTGGTAGCGGATGGTTCACCGGTGCATACCACAACAAAAGACGAGGGTGCCATGAAGCGAAGCCTCTGCCTGCTTTTATCGCTGATATTGCTTACACTGGCGGTTCCGGCCTGCAAGGCGCCGTCCGCCGCGGACGCGCGGGATGCGTTTTTAACCTTCATCAATGCGGGGGAGTATGGCGCGGCCTACGATATGCTGCATTCCTCCGTTCGGTACGACCCTGACCGCGCGGCGAAGGATATTGCGGAAAACAAGGAGCAGCCCATAGACCGTATCTCCAAGGAGCAGTTCATTGAGCGCTACGAGGCGATATTTGAGGAGCTTGAGATCGGGGGCCTGAGCTATACGCCCACGTCCGCCGTAGAGGGCGAGGCCATCTGCGTCTATGATTACAGGCTCGGCTACGATAGTCCCCTCATCGGCGACCAGGAAATGGAGTTCCGCATGTCCGTCCGGCGCGAAAACAGCCTGTGGACGGTGGAGTGGACGCCCGAGCTGCTCTTTCCCGAGATGGGCTGGGGGGATACCGTGCGCGTGGGCAAAACCACGGCGCTGCGCGGGGAGATTTTAGCCGACGGCGTGGTGTATGCGCAGACGGTCAACGCCGTGAGCGTCATTGCCGTGCCGGATAAAATTGAAGACCAAGCCCAGTTTGCCCGCCAGACGTCCATGCTTTTGGGCATGTCCATCGAAGCGGTGGAAAAAAAGCTCACGAACGTATACGGAGACTTTGTCATACTCAAGCAGCTGTATCCGGATGAGCTGACTCAAAGCCTGGAAGAGCAGTTGCTGCTCATCCCCGGCGTGTCCGTAGACAAAAGCAATTTTGGGACATTGCGCTATTACCCGCAGAAGAACTCGCTCGCGCATATCCTCGGGTATGTCGGCGCGGCGTCACCGGAGGATTTAAAGGCGCTCACCGGCAACGAAAAAGGGGACGACGTATACAACGCGGATTCTCGCGTGGGCAAAAGCGGGCTGGAGAGCATATACGAAAAGCAGCTGCGGGGCACGGACGGGTACTTTATTTACATCAGCGCGCCGGATGGGCTGAATAAAAAGACGCTCTATGAAAAAAAGGCCGAAAACGGGCTGGACGTGCAGCTGACTTTGGACCCGGATTTGCAGCAACGCACGGAGGTATTGCTCCAGTACTTGATGTTTGGAGAAGATACGGCGGGGGCCGTGGTGGTGTTAAACCCCAAGACCGGGGAAATAGAAGCCATGGCAAGTTACCCCTCATTCGATCTTAACCTGTTTGCGCGCGGCATCCCCGAGGCAGACTGGCAGCGATTGAGTACGCAGAAGAACGCGCCGCTCTTTAACAGGCTCACCCGCGGCCTGTATCCGCCCGGCTCCATATTCAAGCCCTATACCGCGGCGGTAGCGCTGGAAAGCGGCGCCATGACTGCGACAACCACATTCCCCATGAATAAGGAGACCATAGAGGAGGACAAATGGCTTCCCTCCGATAACGGCGAGTTCGGCCCCTGGGGCTATGCCTCCATCACCCGCGTACATCTGGAGCACCGGCATTCCCCGCCGCTCGATATGCACAGCGGCATGATCGATTCGGACAACATCTATTTTTCCTATGCCGCACTCAAAACCGGCACGGACGCGTTTGTAAGCTTTATGGAACATGCGGGGTATACCGAAAGCATTCCGTTTGATACTTCCGTATTGCCCGCGCAGCTCAAAAACGAAAAATCGGAATGGTCGCCGATGCTGCTTGCGGAAAGCTCCTATGGCCAGGGCGAGGTGCTTGTTACCCCACTGCAGGCTGCATGCATGTTTTCGGCTCTTGCCAACAACGGCAGCATACAGGCGCCATATGTCGTAAAAGGGCTTTACCGCACGGAGGGGCCGGACTATACGCCCGTTACCCAGCATGAGGACAGTGTCTGGAAAGCGAACATCATACAGCAAAGCACTTTGGATACGTTGGCTCCCATGCTGGAGGATGTTATTGAAACCGGCACCGGCAACTGGCTGCATATGGACAACATCGCGGGCAAGACGGGCACGGCGCAGGTGGGCAACGACAGAACAAAGGAAATCAATTGGTTTGTGGGGTATCGCCTCCGGACCACAGAGGACAGGCTCGTGCTCGTCATGCTGGAGGTGCCTGCAAACTCCGAGGCATTCTCCCAGACCAAGTTCGATATTGCGCGGGAACTGTTGAAACAGGAACAAAGCCCGGAACAATAGAAAAGACGGAGCCGATTTCCGCATTGGGCGCGCCGCGAGCGCAATAATATATAAAGCGGAAAGAACGCGTGAAACAAAACTGACGATAATATATAGTAGGGCTGAACCGCTTCGACCACCTTTGCAGCCCTTACGAAAAGAGGTACCTTAAGCGAAATGGAACATAGCAACGTTTGTATATTCGCCTCCTCCAGTGAATTGCTGGAACCGAAATATTTTGCCCTGGCGGAGGAGCTGGGTACTGCCGTGGCGCTCTCGGGCGCAGGCATGGTATTTGGCGGCGGGCAGCGCGGCCTGATGGGAGCCGCGGCACGCGGCGTGAAAAGGGAAAACGGGCGCATCATAGGCATCATGCCCGAGCGGATCAACAAGCCCGGCGTGGCCTATCCCGAATGTACGGAATTTTATGAAACCCGGACCATGCACGAGCGCAAGCAGCGCATGGAGGATTTAGCGGATGCGTTTATCGCGCTCCCGGGCGGCTTTGGCACGCTTGAAGAGGTGCTCGAAGTGATTACTCTGCGGCAGCTTGGCTACCACGACAAACCCATCGTCATCATCAATCTGGATGGCTTCTTCGATCCAATCCTGGAACAGTTTGAGCGGTTTTACGCCGAAAATTTCGCGGACGTCGCCTACCGCGCCATGTACGCCGTAGCAAACGGCGCGTGCGAGGCCGTGGCACTGATCCAATCCTATGTCCCGGCGGACCTGCCGGATAAATTACAGGCAACGGAGAGCAGCGTATGAAAAAAACGCTTTCACCCGCTACAATGATGGAACATGAGCACGAGAAGCGCATCGTCATGGTGTGCGTGACCCGCCAGCGTACCTGCGCAAGGCTGGTGGAACGGGGGGAGATTATCGCCCGCGAACGAGATCTGCCGCTGCATATCGTGCATGCGGTCAGAACGGGGGAGAATTTCCTGGGAAATGCAATAGAAGGGGAAGCCTTGGAATATCTCTTTACCGCGGCGCAGCTTGCGGGCGGCTCGCTCGCTATGCTGCGCGCCGACGATGTGGAAGGAACGCTTGAAGTTTACGCCAAGGCGCACGAGGCGTCCGTGCTGGTGCTGGGCGCGTCGCCCGATCCTTCCGGGGACAACTTTGTCTCCCGCCTGGAGCGCCGTCTGCCGGGGATACAAGTGGAGATTGTATAAAGTACCGGAACCCGAATATAGAATAAAAAGGGCTTGCCATGGAGGCAAGCCCTTTTGTTTTTCTGCTTTTTTGATATAGTAAGTGCAGAATATATTGGGAGGATGCGGAAATGACGGCTTATGAGAAAAGTCTCACAGTTTTAACGGAGCTGTTCGGCAGGGACTGTCAGTTTGCGCTGGCAACTTCAAAGGAGCATGTTCCATCCGTCAGGGTCGTGGATACCTACTATGAGGACGGCGCGTTCTATATCGTCACCTACCGGACCTCGCAAAAGGCGCTGGAAATCGCCGCAAACGAACGGGTCGCCCTGTGCGATCAATTGTATCGGTTCAGCGGTACGGCGCATTTGATCGGGCATCCGCTGCAGCAGGAAAACAGCCAGATCAGGAGCAAACTGATCCGCGTCTTTGAACCCTGGTATTTTAAGCACAACGATGAGAACGACGCGGACATGTGCTACATCAAGATCGAACCCGACCACGGGTTCTTTTATAAGGACGGAACCGGATATAAAGTTGATTTTCTTAAAAGAACGGCGGAAGAATTTCCGTTTGTATTCGACGTGATAACGGCGGGATAATTTCAAACGAGGATACGAGGGCAGCGCTCCCATGGGGTCAAAAAGAAGGCTGTCAAAACAGAACCGTCCATAAACATTTCCTTAACATTTTTCGGCTATAATCTGTGTCAGGTAAAAAAGATGGAGATGTTCTTATGATCAACATTCTTGTGGTGGAAGATGATAAAAAGCTCAATCAAATCGTCTGCGCATATCTAAATGAAAACGGATATGCCGCCAAAGGGTGCTTCAACCCGCGGGAGGCGTATGACCAGATGTACAACACCCTGTATGATCTGATCATATCGGATATCATGATGCCTGAAATCGACGGGTTTGAATTCGCGGAAACGGTACGGGATGTCAACAAGACCATTCCTATTCTGTTCATGACCGCCCGCGACGATATTTCCTCCAAACAAAAGGGGTTCCGCATCGGCATTGACGATTACATGGTGAAGCCCGCCGATATGGACGAGCTGGTGCTGCGCGTGGGCGCGCTGCTGCGCCGGGCGAACATCGCCAACGAAAAGCGCCTGGCGGTGGGCAGCCTCACCATGGACGCGGATGCCATGACCGCAACGGCGAATGGCGAGGAAATACAGGTGACTGTGCGCGAATTCAATATATTGTATAAACTGCTCTCCTATCCCAATCATACGTTTTCCCGTGCGCAGTTGATGGACGAGTTCTGGGGGCTGGAAAGCGAAACCAGCCTGCGTGCCGTGGATGTGTATATCACAAAGCTTCGGGATAAGTTTTCCGGCTGCGAGGGCTTTAAGATCGTTACTGTCCATGGCCTCGGATATAAGGCGGTGTTGCAATGAGAAAAAAGCAGAAGCAGCTTGAAAACGACGTTCGCGTCAAGGCCAGGCATTTTACATGGAAGGAATACGCGCTGACTTATTTTATCCTGCTGTCGCTGGCCGCAGGGCAATGGATGATCTACAACGAATACGTGTACTTTGGCCATATGCCGGCGGAGTATATCTGGGGCATGCTCGGATACTGGGCGATCGTGACCGGTGTGTTTTGCCTGATCACCGCCCGGCAGAAGATCCGCGCCTACGATAAACCCATGAGGACGCTCAGCGGAGCCGCCAAACAGGTCGCCGGGGGCGATTTTTCGGTCTATCTCGAACCCGTACACCGTGCGGACAAGCTTGATTATGTGGATGTGATGTTTGAGGACTTCAACAAGATGGTGGAGGAACTGAACAGCATCGAAACGCTCAAGAACGACTTTATCGCCAACGTGTCCCATGAAATCAAGACGCCGCTGTCCGTTATCCAAAGCTACGCCACGGCGCTGCAAAAGGAAGATCTCCCGCAGGAAAAGCGTAGGGAATATACCGATACGATCATCAGCGCGTCCAGAAATTTGACGGCGCTCGTAACCAACATTCTGAAACTCAACAAGCTGGAAAACCAGGAGATCACGCCTGCCGCGGAGCCCTTTGACCTGTGCCGCCAGCTTTGCGACTGCGCGCTGACGTTTGAGGACGCGTGGGAGCGGAAGGGCATCGCGTTTGAGGCGGATATTGAGGACCGCGCCATGGTATGCGCCGACGCGAGCATGCTGGAGATCGCCTGGCACAACCTTCTTTCCAACGCTGTGAAATTTACGGAGCCTGGCGGGAAGATCACACTGACGCAGACTTCGGATGCGGATTCTGTGACGGTCTCCATATCCGATACCGGCTGCGGCATGGATGAAGAGACCATGAAGCATAGCTTCGATCAATTCTATCAGGGTGACACCTCCCACTCGGGAGAGGGCAACGGCCTTGGCCTTGCGCTCACACTGCGCGTCATTGAACTTGTGGGCGGTTCCATAACGGTAAAGAGCGAGCCGGGGAAAGGCGCAACCTTTACGGTAAGGTTAAAGGTCGAACCATAAGTGAATGCACAACCAAAGTACATCATGAACGGCCCGGATTTGGTAAGCCAAATCTGGGCCGTTTTTGATTCCAAAGAACCAGGCACGCTGTCTTTGCACTTTAGGATTAACATTTCTCAAACATTTCAGAAGCAACTCGCAAACAATCCTCCGGTAAGATAGGCACATCAAACGGATCGAAAAGATCCGCGATTAAGAAAAGGAGAAATCGTTATGAGTGAAGTCACAAAGAATGCGGATGGATTTGTAGGGTATGAGTACAAGGATGTCACGGTAAAGCGCAACCTGGAGTCGGTATATGCCGATGGGTATACAAACTTTGGCTGGACGCTGGAGGGCACATCAGTACCTATCCAGAGCATCGGTTCCGTCACTATGAAGTTCAAGCGCGACCGTAAGATCCGCAACAAAGCGGAGCTTTCTAGGTTGCAGCGCCAGTTCGATGCCTGCGTTGCGGAAATTGAAAATCTGGAGTTTTCCAAAGTCGTCGGCGCTTCCACCGTCGCCTACGTGATCGGCGTAGTTGGAACAGCGTTTATGGCAGGCTCCGTGTTTTCCCATATCGCGGGCATGCTGCCGCTTTCCATCATTCTGGCAATCCCGGGGTTTGCGGGCTGGATCATTTCGTACTTCAGCTTCGTGAACATCCGCAGGAAGAAGACAGAGCAGGTCGCGCCCCTGATCGATCAGAAATACGACGAGATCTACGACGTGTGCGAAAAGGCTAACGGACTGTTGGCTTAGTTTGTTTCGCACATGGAAAACGGTACTGATTTTTAAAGTAAGGGTAGAAGGGGGGGATATGGGAACCGCCATTATCGTTGTAGTTGTCATTGCGGTCATTGTAGCCGTTGGGGCAGGGATCGTCGCTTCTAAAAAGCGCCGCAAATAAGTATAGCAAGAAAGGAAAATACGGATGAAGGCGAAGGAAAGAATTCAGGCGTTTGCTCTGAATCGGGCAATGGACTATATCTCGGGTGACCCCGAAAAGAATCTCCCAAAACTGCTTGCGTGGCTGGACAATATCGGCTGGGGCGGCAAGAATTTTGCGACCCACCGGGAGGTAATACACAGCATACTGGAGGACCCGGAGAACAACTGGTATCGCTTTATCATGGGGCTCTGGAAGGATATCGACAACGAAATTTTGAAAGCCACATTCCGCAATTTCGTGCTCAACGCAAGCGTCATCGGCATGCCAAAACAGCAGGCGAATCAAGAAAAGTACGGTTGCAACATCCCGTGGGCCATCCTCATGGACCCCACCTCCGCGTGCAACCTTAAATGTACCGGCTGCTGGGCGGCGGAATACGGCAATAAGCTCAATATGTCCTACGAAACGCTGGATGATATCATCCAGCAGGGCAAGGCGTTGGGGACTTATTTTTACCTGTATTCGGGCGGCGAGCCCATGGTGCGCAAAAACGATATTATCCGCCTCTGCGAGGCGCATCCCGATTGCCAGTTTGCCGCATTTACCAACGGCACTCTGATTGACGAAGCTTTTGCCGATGAAATGCTGCGGGTCAAAAACTTTATTCCGGCCATCAGCGTGGAGGGTTTTGAAGGCGATACCGATTTTAGAAGAGGGGAAGGCACATTCAAAAAGGTGGAGAAGGCAATGGCGATATTGAAAGCAAAACGCCTGCCGTTTGGCATCTCCTGCTGTTACACCAGCAAAAATGTGGAGATGATCGGCTCCGAGGAATATTTTGACCAGATGATAGGCTGGGGCGCAAAGTTTTGCTGGTTCTTTACCTATATGCCCGTAGGCAAGGAGGCCGTGCCGGAACTGATGGTGAGCGCCGGGCAGCGCGCGTTCATGTACCGCCAAATTCGCAGGTTCCGGGAAACGAAGCCCTTGTTCACGTTGGATTTTTGGAACGACGGCGAGTTTGCAGGCGGGTGTATCGCGGGCGGCAGAAGCTATCTGCACATCAACGCGAACGGAGATATGGAACCCTGCGCCTTTATCCACTATTCCGACTCCAGCGTGTATGAAAAAACGCTGCTCGAAGCGCTGCAGTCCCCGCTGTTCATGGCCTATAAAAAAGGACAGCCTTTTAACGAAAACCATCTTCGTCCCTGCCCGCTGCTCGATAATCCCGATGCACTTGTGGAGATAGTGGAGCGCTCCGGCGCACACTCCACGGATTTGCAGGACCCTGAGGATGTGCGCGAGCTTTCGGAAAAATGCAGGGATGCCGCAGAAAATTGGGGGCAGGCGGCGGATGAACTGTGGCAATGCGCGGGGCATTGCGGCGGATGCCAATCTAAAACCCGTTCAGCTTGAATTCACTTTTCCAACGATGAAGCTCATGGAAAGAACAACTAGAACAGAAAGAGGCCTTCAAAAGCCTCTTTCTGTTATTCACATGATTTTGTCCTTATGTTCCCGGTATCAGCCGCAGCAGCAGGTTAGAGTTATAGAAGAAGCTGCCGAAGTACGAGCCTTCAATAAATTCGCCCGCCTTGGGCAAAATGATGAGCACGATGGGCACGACCAGGAATATGAGGTACATCGCCAAAAAACCGCGGATCAGCCCAAAGCACGCGCCAAGAAGGCCGTCCGCCGAGTGCAGCACCGGAAGTCCGTTGCGCGCGTAGGTCACAAGGTGTATGGCGAACGCGAGCAGCAGCCGCATCGCGGCAAACAGAGCCAATATGGCCAGCAGATTCAAAAACACGTTCACGATCGTCTGGTTGAAGTATTCGCCCAGTGTGGAGGAACCTTCCTCCGCAAACGCTTCGCGCGCGATGTTTTCGGAAATCCGCTCGCCCATGGGCACGGGCAATGTGGCGCTTTCCATCACGCCCGAAAGCTGCTCAGCGCTCAGCGCGGAAATGGGCGTCTTACTTAGCTCCACATCCTGCACCAGCTCCGCGCCCTCCGTATAATAGAGCGCCATGGTATACAGCTGTTCGTCCGCCTTGATGGTGTTGGTGACTAAAGGGCGCAAAGCGAACGCAAGCGCGAACGCAAGCACATATGCGCCCAGCGAGACCACCGTATGCACAAAGCCGCGGTACCAGCCGCCCAGCAAAAACACTGCAAACAGCAACAGTACGGCGATGTCCAGTAAATTCATAAAAAGCCTCCGTTCCCAGTTTCACGCGCACCGCGGTGAAGGGCTACGCAACTTTGACCGTATAGCAGGCCGAAGCGGAATTCAGCAAAAGCGTGCCGGAATCGATCTTCTGTGCGGAAACGATTTCCGCCGCCACGTGGCGGGAGCTCAGCTCTTTTCCGTCCGAGCCGTACACCGTGTAGCCGTCGTTCGTTACGGCCACCAGCCTTCCGCCCATCATAAACGCGTCCACCGTACCCGCGGGGAGCTGATAGAGCCGCTGCGTGGTTCCTGCAACGTCCGCGTCCTTAACCGTCAGGAGTTTGACGGTGCCGGGCTTGTCGGAATTGCGGGGCCTTAGCAGAAAGAGCGGATTGCCGGAAAATTCAAAATCCATCACTTCCCAGCCGTAGAGCATTTCCCGGTAACTTTCGCGGTTGCCCTCAAGTGAATAGCGGATCAGCTGATTGGTGCCCACCGCATAAATGCCTGAGGACGTGAAGTAAATGTGCTCGATGAGCTGGCTCTGTATTTGCATCACGCCGCTGGTCGCCGCGCGCGTCATATCGTATATGGTAATGGTGGAGAGCGGCGTGCCGCTGTCTAAAGTTGTCGTAAGCACATACAGGTATTCGTTGCCAGCGGTATAGAACCCATAATCCACAATGAACTGGCCCGGGAAAGTCAGCTGGTCCTTTTGCGCGCCGGTCTTGTCAAACACCTGTATGGTCTCGGTACCGGTGTTGTCGGCTTTCAGCGCCGCCACCGTGGTGGAGCCGCAGGTTACATACAGCAGCGTACCGGTGAACTCCACAGGATAAGTCTCGTTTACAATTCTGAGCGCCACGCTGTTGTAGAGCGCGTGGATCTCCTTGCTTGCGGCAAGCTTCACGTCGGACGCTACGGGCGCATGATAGTCGTTGTTTTCGTTGCCGAGGTCCTTGTAGTAGAGCGTGCCGTCCTTAATGTACAAAAAGCCCTGACCGGTAAAAAGGGATTTGTCCTGCGGGGCAAATGGCAGCTGCGTAAGCGCCGCCTGCGTGGACATGGAATTGCCTAAAAGCAATATGCCCGCTACGATACCGGCGAGTATCAAAAGCAAAATGCCAAACAGAAACAACAGGCGCAATACAGTCTTGCGCTTGTTCTTTGCTTTGCGGCGGTGTCTTACTTCCATTACAGCCTGGCTCCTTTTTGAACGAAAGGTATCACGCTATACCTCGTACAGAGAGAGCACCTGGTTGGCGACGGCTTCCTTGGTGGTGCGCAGATCCATCGCCTGCTTCACGAGGTACCGGTGCGCCTGCGCCTCGGTCATGGAGGCATGCTCCATCAGCGCAAATTTGGAGCGGTCCACCAAACGCTGCTGTTCCAATCTTCGCTCCAGCGTGCGCTTTTCCTGCAGCAGTTGGTTAAGCCGCGCATGGGTGGCCATTGCAATTTTTACGATATGCAGCATGGCGCTGCGCGTCATGGGCTTAATGAGGCATAGTACCCCGTTCGGCTCCACGCGCTCAGCCACCTCTTCATTCAGCTCCGCTTTTACAAGCAGCACTACGCCCGCGGCGGTATTTGCTACAAAATCCAGCGCGAGATCGTGACCGAACTCATCGGATAGCGGCGAGTTGATGACGATGAGCGCAAAGTCGCCTTCGGTCAGGTTCCGGCGGGCTTCCGCGCCGCTTTGCGCAAGCATCAGTTCGCCGGGTATGGCTCCCAGCATATCCTGCAGGAGCTGGCCGCCCTTTACGGTGCTTGAGATCAAAAGGATCCGGTCCGTTGCCGCCACCCCCTTCGCATGCATGTCATGTGCATTGTTCTTTCCCCGCTACACGTCAAAGAGCGGGTCTTCGAGCACGGGCAGGGCGGCGGGCTCGAATCTGTCCGCGTCCCGCTGTACCTGGAACAAGTGCCTGCGCACCTGTTCGGGCAATACGCGGGCAATAAATTCGCTCTTTTCGGCGATCTGCACGGCGTCCAGCAGCGTCTGCGGCAGGCGGCACAAAGGCTCGGCGGTATCGGCCGCCTTGGGCAGCGGCAGATGCTCTTCCATGCCCTCGAGTCCGGCGTGTATCAGCAGCGCAAACGCGAGGTAGGGGTTGATGGCGGGGTCGGGGGCGCGAAGCTCCATACGGGAGGATTCGCCATGTGCGGCGGGGATGCGTATCCACTGCGAGCGGTTCTGGTGGGACCAGCCGACATACCCCGGCGCTTCCATTTTGCCCAGGCGCTCATAGGAATTGGGCATGGGGTTCAATATGGAGGTCATCTCGGAAGCGCGGCGCAATATGCCCGCCAGGAAACTTTCGGCTTCGGAGGAGGGCGCCTCGCCCCTTTCAAAGAGGTTGGTCGTGCCCGAAAGCAGGCTTATGTTCACATGCAGCCCGCTGCCGATTACGCCCGGTATGGGCTTGGGCAAGAAGGATGCGAACAGCCCGTTTTTGTTGGCGATTGTGCGGATAACCTGCTTCAATGTCATCAGGTTATCCGCCGCGCGCAAAGCGCCTGCGTATTTTAACACGATTTCGTTCTGGCCGGGGCCGGATTCGTGGTGGGAGCTTTCCACATTGATGCCCATGCTCTCAAGCGTGAGGCAGATCTCGCGCCGCACGTTTTCGCCGCGGTCCCGCGGAGCAATGTCCAAAAATCCCGCGCTGTCGTGCGGCTTGCGGGTGGGGCTGCCCGTTTCATCCAGTTGGAACAGGTAGAACTCGCATTCCACGCCGATCTGGCAGGTATAACCCATTTTTTGCGCCTTGCGCGCGGCCTCGCGCAGCAAGTTGCGGCTGCTGCCCGCAAAAACAGTGCCGTCCGGCTGCCGGATATCGCACAATAGCCGCGCCACGCGGCCCTGCTGCGGCCGCCAGGGCAAAAGCGCAAGCGTGTTGGGGTCGGGCAGCAGCATCAGGTCGGATTCCGCAATGCGCAAAAATCCGGGCACCAGGGAAGCGTCGAAGGAAACGCCGTCAACAAGCCCGCGCGCAAGCTCCGAACTCAACAAGGAAATATTGCGCCCGCGTCCGAACAGATCGCAGAACATCAGCCGGACGAACTTGACGTCATTCTCCTCCACAAAGGAAAGAAGCTCTTCCTGTGTATAGCCCATGCCAAACCTCCTGTATAAAATGTAACCTTGTTTATTCTTGCATCAAAAGTGCAGGATTGCCTGCGCAAATTCGGGCGATATACGCCCCGTTTTATTCATGCACACGCCCTGCCGCTTCATGCACATGGGGTGTGCATGGACAACTCCCCGTTTTGGGGCATCGGTGGATAACTCTGTGCATAATGTTGATAACTGCTGTGCAAAACATTCCGGGGGCGGTGTGCAGAAACATTTTCATTCCCTGCATGTGCCTATGCTTGCGTTCGATTTTACATGTATTTTACCGAACAAATGAATATTTTGTCGTAAAAGCACGGGTTATGCACAATGCCGCGGCCATTACGGTTTTGGATGGCTTAACTGCCTAAATCCGCCTGTTTATGCACAGTTTCATGCAATTATGCAAGCGGGTTGCGCTTGGGCATTACGGGGCAGCTCCAACGCAGGAGTTCCCCGCCAAACGGTTCCGCCGCGCGGATGGCGCGGGTGGTCAAGTCGTCCACATCCTCCTGAACGAGGGCTGAAAGCGCATGAACGGTGAGTATGTGCGGCAGTGGAAGCTCCGTCTTAAACTGCGGATCTCCTATCGCAAATCCCGCCGCCTTGGCCTGCTCCTGAAATAAAAGCCGCGTCTGTTCGCTGGGGAAACACATGAAAAACGTCAGCCGCCGCACGGAAGCAAGGCCATCCCCGGTTTTTTTGAGCCGCTCGATCAGCTCCGTGTTCAATACCGTCTGGTACTTGGCGGCGTCGGGCAGCAGCAGCGCGTGGTAGGTCAGCCAGTCCGGTTCATGCGCAGAGCCTGGGGAAACGCACAAAAGCTTTTCCTTATCCGCAATGCGTTCGATTGTCTCCATGGCCTCTTCCGCATCCCGCACATAAAAGTAGTATTGACAGAGCGCATCCATATGGATCATCCCCACATAAACGGCGTCCGACAGCGCTCGCAGCAGCTTGCGTTCTATTATGTTACAGCGGCGTACTTCGCGCGGCGTAAAGGCCTCCGCCCCGTTTTCCCGCGGGGAAAGCGCGCAGTACACCAGGGTCTCGTACCCCGCCATGGGCTCGTCGTAGCCCGTATCTACAGTAAAATGCGCCCGTACATTCTGCAGGGGCCAGACGTAACTGAAAAAAGTATCTTCCGCTTGCTTGCGCATGCCGCTCCTTTCCGGATACCCCCCTTAAAGTACCATTTTATCAGCAGGCAGGCAAGCATGCAAGAGAATAGGGCTTCTTGCCGGGGATGGAGGGTGTAAAGCTTTGATGAACAGGCGAAATGAACAAACCCCGCCTGTGTATATCAGGCGGGGAGTACTTGGGTTTCAAGGTATCGGCGCTTTCAGCGCCGACGATTATTTTTTTGCTGTGGGGAAACTGCGTTTCCCCACCCCCCTCCTAAAGAACGGCCATAGAAGAGGGGGTATAGCCCCAGCTGACTTACTTCAACAACTCGCTAAGCTCATCCACCGCGCTGTCGAACGCGTCAAGCGAGGTCAGGATACTTTCGGGCTTGGTCAAATCTACGCCCGCGTTCTGCAGCAACGCGATGGGGAAATCGCTGCCGCCGCTTTTGAGGAAGGCGAGGTACTGGGAAAGGCCATGCCCTTCGAGTATGCCGTGGGCCAGGGCGACCGCTGCGCAGAAGCCGGTGGCGTACTGGTAAACATAGAATGCGTTGTAGAAGTGCGGGATGCGCGCCCATTCGATGCGGATCTCGTCGTCCACGACCACGCCGGGGTAAAAGAGCTCGTTGAGTTTGCCGTATTCCTCGCACAGTGCGTCAACGGTTAAAGGCTCGCCCGCTTCGCACATGTAGTGCGTCTTCTGCTCAAACGCTGCAAACATGGTCTGGCGGTAGACGGTGGTGCGGAATTGCTCCAGGTAATGGTTGATAAGGTATGCCCGGCGCGCCGGATCGCTCTCGGATTTTAACAGATGGCGGGTGAGCAGCACCTCGTTGACGGTGGAGGCGACTTCCGCCGCCATAATCTTATACTGCGCATCCTGGTAGGGAAGGCTGGTGTCGGAATAATAGGAGTGCAGCGCGTGGCCAAGCTCATGCGCCAGCGTGAATGCGTAATCCTCTTCTTCCTGGTAATTGAGCAGCACATACGGGTGCGCGCCGTAGGAGCCCCAGGAGTACGCGCCGGTCGTCTTGCCCCTGTTTTGCGGCACGTCGATCCAGCGTTCGCTGTAAGCGACGTCGAGCATCTTGCCGTACTCCTCGCCCAGTGGTTTTAAGGCTTCCTTTACGAGCTTTTTCGCGTCCTCATAGGCGAGCTTCTTGGGCGTCGCGGGCACAATAGGCACGTACAGGTCATACATATAGAGCTGGTCCAGGCCCAAAGCCCGGCGGCGCAGCTCAAGATACTTTTCTATGGAAGGCAGGCGGCTTTTAATGGCTTCGATCAGGCCGTCGTACACCGAAAGCGGCACGTTGGTGGAAAACAGCGCCGCGCCGATGGCGCTGTCATAGTTGCGCGCCTTCGCAAAGAACACGTCGGACTTCACGCTTGCGGCGTAGGAGGCGGCGAGCGTGTTCTTTAAATTTAAATAAGAAGCGTAGAGCGCCTTATACGCGCTTTCGCGCACTTCCCGGTTCTTGCTTTCCAAAAAGCTGCGGTAATTGCCCTGGGTCAATTCCACGGTGTCGCCGTCGTCATCCGTGATGTTGCCAAAGCGGATATCGGCGTTGTTGAGCATGGTAAATACCGAGTCCGCCGCGGCAAGCGGTTCGCCTGCCAGCGCCATGATCCGCTCCTCGTTGGCGGTAAGCGTGTGCGGCCTGCGCCGGACCAAATTGTTGAGCACCCGGTGGTATTCTCTGAGCAGGGGCGAATCGATCCAGCTTTGCAGCGTGCCCGGGTCGATGGCGAGTATTTCCGGCGTCATAAAGGAAGAAGCCGCGCCGTAGGCCACGCTCTGCTGCATGGCCCGGTCGGTCATGCCCTGGTACTTGGCAAGGGCGTTGTCCTCGTCGCGGTGCATGTGCGCATACACATAGAGCCGCTCCAGCTTGAGGGAGATGGCGCTTTCTTTCTTCAGGCCGTCAAGCAGCGCCTCTGCGCTCTTAAACGTACCGGAAAGCTTGGGGAATGCGGCGATCTCGTTTTGTACTTCTTTGAATTGCGCCTCCCACGCCTCATCGGAAGCGTACATGGCGGTAAGGTCCCATGTCAGGGCGGCGTCAAGTTCCTGCCGCGCGGGCAATGTCTTGGGCATATGAGTCCTCCTAATATAAGATAAGCGGAGTAGCGGTTCAATCCGGGCCAAGGACGTTCCTTTAGAGCGTGCGGGGCCCTTCGCGCAGTTCGTCCGGGTCGGGGTCGGGCACGGAGTCCGGGTCGATCACAGAGATTTCCGGCCCGTCCACGCGCGCCGCGGTATCCACATACAGCGCGGTCTGGAGGGCCGCGGAATAAGGGGATACAAGGGCGCCGACAAATGCGGCAAGCACGGCAAAGAGCGTGAACATTGCCTCAATATTCTGCCACAAAAGCAGCGCGGGCAAACACAAAATGGCGGAAATCACGCCGGTTACAAGCGAGAACAGCAGCGTTGCGCCTACGACGCGCCAAAAGCGCTTGACGGTCAGCTTGAACGCGCGGCCTACGGCAGAAAAGGCAAACTTTTTTTCATGCGCCGCGACGGGGTAGATGAGCATCAGGAACGCGCTTAATATGACGGCAAGCAAGACAATGAGCGCAACAACAATGCCCAGCGTAATCCAGAAGGCCGGAGGTATGGTTCCGCGTGCAAAGCTGGTCAAAGAGGAAAAGACCGAGAGCATCATGCCGAAGAAACCGAGAAAAATATACACAATGAAAACGACTATGCCGATTCCCAACTCCAGCACAAACTGCGAAAGGAACGTGGTGTAAAAGCGCCTGAGGCCGATGGGCAACGCATAGCGGAAGAGCTGGCGCAGCGTGCCTGCGCGCCCTTCCATGCGCTCCTCCATTTCCAGGAATATCGCGCCCTGGTACATGGGCGTGAGCAGGAAACGGATTACAAGCGAAAGAATCCAGGTCAACAGCGTGGCGCTCAGCATTCCGCTAATGTTCGCCAGTCCGGCATCCGCGGGAACGCTGCTTAACCTGCCGAATTGGGCGAAATCGTTTTGCATGTCCGACCAAACCCCCATACGGCCCATCGCGGCATACTGCGGGAGCGTGATCAGCAGCGTGGGCAGGCTGACCAATAAAAGGGAGATGAGGAGCATCTGCCAAAAGCCGCGCTTGTAGAGCTGCCAGGCGATGCCAAATATCCCGCGCATGCGCAGCGGTGCGCGGGTGAGAGGCGGATAGGGAGTCATAGGTTCCATAGTTTGCACCTCCATTTAAAGCGTGCGGGGCCCTTCGCGCAGTTCATCCGGGTCGGGGTCGGGCACAGAGTCTGGGTCGATTACGGAGATATCCGGCCCATCCACGCGTGCCGCGATATCCACATACAGCGCGGTGTTGAACGCGGCGCCATACGGGGCAACAAGGGCGCTCACAAAAGCGAGCAGCACGGCGAAGAGCGCGAACATCGCCTCAATATTCTGCCACAAAAGCAATGCGGGCAAGCACAAAATCCATGAAATCAGGCTCACCGCAAGAGAAAAGAGCAGCGTTGCGCCCAATATGCGCCAGAAGCGCTTGGCGGCCAGCTTGAACGCGCGGCCCAGGGCGGCAAACGCGAACTTCTTTTCATGCGCCGCAACGGGGTAGATGAGCGCCATGAACACGGCCGCGCACATGGCAATTACAAAAATCAGCACAAGTATAACGCCCAGCGTGATAAAGAAGGACGCGGGCAGGGCGCCGTTTTCAAAATCGCGCAAAGACATGACGGCGGAAAGCGCCAAACCGGCAACGCCGAATGAGTATATGATGGAGATCACCGTGCTGACCCCAATATTAACCAATAGCTGGCAAAGAAACGTGGTATAAAAGCGCTTGAGCCCAATGGGCAGCGCGTAGCGGAAGAGTTGCCCCAATGTGCCTGCCCGCCCCTCCATGCGCTCTTCCATTTCCAAATAGGCTGCACCCTGGTACATGGGCATGAACAGGAATCCAACCAGAAGGGATACAAGAAACATCAGCAGCAGGGACCCCAGCATTGCGCTCACTTGCTGAAGACCGGCTTCCTGAGAAATGCTGCTTAACTGGCCGAACTGGGCAAAGTTACTTTGAATTTCCGGCAAAATGGAGTTCAGCATAGAGAAATACGGAAGCATCATCAATAGTATCGGCAGGGCAATCAACAAGAGGGACACTAAAAACATCGCAAAAAAGCCGCGCTTGTAAAGCTGCCAGGCGATGCCGAATATTCCGCGCATGCGCAGCGGCGCGCGGGTCAGCGGCGGATAGGGAGTCATAGGTTCCATAGCTTATACCTCCACTTAAAGCGTCCGCGGCCCGTCGCGCAGTTCGTCCGGGTCGGGGCTGGGGACAGAATCGGGATCGATGATGGAACTTTCCAGCCCGTCCATGCGCGCTGCGATATCCACATACAGCGCCGTATGGAACGCGGCTGAATAGGGGGAGACAATTGCCACCGCGAAAGCGATCAGCACGGCAAGGAGCGCGAACATCGCCTCGGTATTCGGCCACAAAAGCAACGCGAACGAACAAATAATGCACGAAGACAGGAACGCTACAAGCATCTGAAGCAGCGTTGCGCCGAATATACGCCAGAAGTGCTTGATGGTCAGTTTGAATGAGCGGCCTACAGCAGAAAACGCGAACTTTTTTTCATGCGCTGCGATCGGATAAATGAGTGCTATGAATGTGCTTGCGCACAGGCCAACCAGCAATTCCAGGAACGTAGTAATGCCGAGCGAGGTGGCGCTAAACGTAGGCATGGCGGCGTTTGGTGAGTCGGCCAGGGAGGGCAAAATGGAGAATATCGTACCAATAGCACCCAACGAACCAATAAAGGATGTTACCATGTTGATTCCTATCTGCAACACAAGAAGCGCAAGAAATGTGGTGTAGAAACGCTTAAGGCCTATGGGAAGGGCGTAACGGAAAAGCTGCCCCAATGTGCCTGCGCGTCCTTCCATGCGTTCTTCCATTTCCAGATATAATGTACCCATGTACATGGGCCCGAACAGGAATGCATTCAAAAGGAGTACGGCACACATCAGCAGCAGGGACCAGAGTATTGCGCTTACTTGCTGGAGGCCAAATTCCGGGGAGACGCTGCTTAGCTGGCCGAACGGGGCAAAATCGCTTTGAATATCGGGCAAGACAAGGTTCAGCATGGAGAAATACGGAAGCATCATCAGCAGTATGGGCAGGCCGATCAATAAGAGAGACACTAAAAACGTCTGGAAGAAGCCGCGCTTGTAAAGCTGCCAGGCGATGCCGAAGATGCCGCGCATGCGAAGCGGCGCACGAGAAAGAGGCGGATAAGGCGTCATGGAATCCATAGCGATACCTCTCTTCTACTTAAAAATAATACCGTACCTAAAATGGTATGCGGGAAGCGCGCGGTCTATGGCGCTACTTTCCCAGCAGTTCCTGCGCGATTGCTGCTGCGGAGCGGAAGGAAAGCGGGGAGCCGCCGTTCACCCCCGCAGCGGCGGCGTAATCGATGCATGCGTTCTGTATGTTGTCCACATCCACGTCCTTGCCCTCGCGTAAAAGCGTAAACTGGACAAGCTCGATAAATTCCTTCAATTGCGGGGGCGGCAGGTTGATGCGCAGCGGGAAGAACACGTCTTCCGCCTTTCTGGCGGCGGCGCACACCAGCAAATTGGATTCCGACAAAAACGTCAGGGAAAGCGCCGCGCGAAGCTTGGGCCACGCGGCGTCCTGCGAATCGAATTCGTCTAAAAACAGCAGAAACTTCAACGGCTGTTTGAGTAGCTGCGGCAGTACGCGCGCCAATCCCGATAAATGCCCCGGCGGGCAGTACACCAGCCGAAGCTCGGGCAGCTCCCGCGCAAGCCCAAGAATCTGCGTGGTCTTGCCAGCGCCGGCGCCGCCCGTCAATAAAAAGTTCTGCGCGTTTTCCCCGCGCATAAAACGGATGGCGTTGTGCATGGCCTGCTCGCGCTGGGCCTGGTAGAACGTAAAGGCGTCCTCTTCGGGAAGGGACTGGGCGGATAGGCCTGAAAGCGTTCCGTCCTCCTTCACCAGGAACAGGCGATACCGCGTAAATATGCCGTACCCGCAGGTCGCGGCGTAATTCCAGAGATCATCCAGCAGCAGTCCGCGGTCCGCCGAGGTATCCAGCCTCACGTAGAGCTCTTCCAAAGAAGGATCGGCGGCATACGGGTCCTTCTGTTCTTCCGTCTGGTAGCGCCAGCTGATAAAGTCGTTTTCGTCTATGGGCAGCGGGATGGGCTCGGGTACAGCGGCCGGAACGGCGGCAGGCGCGGCCTGGGGCAGCGGCCTATTTGTCGTGCCCCCCCATACGGCGGAGGAAAGCACGCTGATGTTATCCTTCTGCGGCGTGCGGCGGGCATTGCGCTGGTCGCGCGCTTTTTCGCCGATCCACCGCTTGGCAATAACGCTGTTTAGAGAAAAGAGTACGTCCATCCGCTTAAGGTCGGCGCGCATGGCGGTGGAGAGGGGCTCGTCCCATACGCCGCGCGCGGCGGCGGCGGAAAACGGGTTTTCCCGCTCGGTCAGCACCCATATCAAAAAGTCCCGGAACAGGTCCCCGCTCACACGGCGGTAGCCGCCGTTCAAAAGCGCGGCGCAAAGCGCGTGATATTCCTTTGCGGCGGCAAGCGGATCGTTCTGCAGCAGATGCGAGAGCATTGAAGCGAGGCACGCAAACGGCGGCTCCTCCAATGAATCCCGGAGCACCGTAAAACGGTTGAGCGCGCTGAACAGAGTCAGGCATCCTTCCTGGCAGGGCATATCCTTGAGCGACATGAAATTGCCCCCTTTAATTCTATGGTTACAGTATAAAGCAATTGCGCAAAAATGGAAACCGACAACGGACTTTTTTAAAATTTTATATACTACATACTGAAATATACCTTGACAGGCGAGGTATAGCATACTATGATATAACACACAAGCAAAAAAAGGAAGGAGGCGTCAGATTGTCTATTACGGCGGATCTGATACGCGGCCATACGGATACCATCATACTCGCGCAGCTTCTTAATAAAGACAGCTACGGGTATGAGATCAATAAGGCCATACAGGAAAGAACGGGTGGCGCGTACGAGGCCAAGGAGGCTACGCTGTACTCCGCTTTCCGGCGGCTGGAGACGGCCGGGTTCATCTACTCCTACTGGGGGGATGAAACCACGGGCGCCAGGCGCAGGTACTACTCCATTACGCCTTCCGGGAGGGCGGCGTACGAAAAGAACAGGGCGGATTGGCAGGAAGCCAAGACGTTAATCGACAGCTTGCTGTAGGGGGAGCAAACATGAACGAAAAATTACGCGTAACGGTGGAGCGGCTCTTTGCGGATGCGCCAAAGACCCGCCGGGCCATGGAACTCAAGGAAGAACTCCTGGGCAACCTCAACGAAAAGTACAACGATTTAATCGCGCAGGGCATTTCGGAAGAGGAAGCGCTCAAAAATGTCGTCAACGGCATCGGGGATGTCGATGAATTGATCAGAGGATTAAAGGAGACGGATGTAATGGATCACACGGAAGTACAACGCCAAAGAAAAAAGACGGCGACAATCGTAACAAGCGCCCTGGCGCTCATTATGCTGGGCGTGCTGGTGCTGATACTGGGCGTGGCGGCGCTGCATTTAAACCCCGTGGTCATGACGGTGATCATGATCGCCATGATCGTGACGGCCAGCTGCATGCTGGTATATCACTTTCTGTCCCGCCCCAAATATGTAAGGGCGGACGATACGCTGGTGGAAGAATTCAAGCAGTGGAAGTCAAATAACGCCCGCAGCGAGCGGCTGAGGAAGTCCATCTCCTCCATCCTATGGATGGTCACGGTGATTATCTACTTCCTCATAGGGTTCCTCCTGCCCGGAACATGGGCGTTCTCCTGGATCATATTCCTCATCGCCGCAGCGGCGGACCGCATCATCAAGCTGGCGTTTGAGCTTCGGGAGGAGCGTCATGAATAACAAAAACAGCATTCTTACCCAAATTATCGTTTGGGGGGTTATCGGGTTCCTGCTGTTAAGCGCATTTGTCGTGCTGCTCAGCCGCTCGGCGTTCGGCTTTCCCGGCTTTCCCAGCCTCACGGCGACCTGGGGCGAGCCCCGGACCATACAGGAAGAAAGCTTCCCGTTAGACGCGGTAAGCGAGCTGGAATTCGATTTTTCCAGCATGGATATCGAGGTATATCTGACCCAGGAGGAAGAAATGCGGGTGAAGCTGCTCGCAAACCGCGATCTGCGGCCCGAAGAACTCTTCGTCTCCTCCGTGGAAAGCGGGAAGATTTCGGTAAAGAGCAAGGAATACCGCTCCTTCTTCCAGCTGTTTTCCTTTAACGCTTTCAAAAAACTGGAGGTCTACCTGCCCGAACGGTACAGCGAGAACTTAAACCTCAAAACAAGTTCCGGCAACATCACGTTGCCCGAGGAGCTTGCGCTCAAATCGCTCAGGCTACACCTGAGCTCCGGTGACCTGCGCGGCGGCGACGTAACTGCGGAAGAATTTAACCTGGGCGTGACGTCCGGCAATATCCGGCTTAGCACCCTGAAGAGCGCGCGCTATGAAATGCGAATTACCTCCGGGGATACTTCGGTGGAAGCCGTGGCGGGAACCGGCGCTATCGGAAGCTCTTCTGGCAACATCCGCGTGGGCAGCGTTTCGGGCGGCGAGCAGGATATTTCCACCACGTCGGGGAACATAAGGGTGGATCAGTTTACCGGCTACGGCGAAATCGGGACGCAGTCCGGTACTGTCAGAATCGACTCCGCGCTGCCCCAGGGCGACATGGATGTGCGCGTCACCTCGGGCACCGTTTCTATTGAGCTTGTGAAGGAGGCTGCCGTCAATATTGATGCTTCCGTCACG
>JAEYHP010000085.1 GCA_023409435.1 Bacillota bacterium
ATGTGGTGCGCGTCATCACCCCCGGCACGGTCATTGAGGAGACGATGCTGGAGGAAAGCAAGAACAATTTCCTGCTCTCCCTGTTTTATCAGGAGGAGCGGGTCGGCTTTGCGTATGTGGACGTCTCCACGGGCGGTTTCTTTATTGGGGAGCTGTTTGGCGAGGATATCAATACCCAGCTTAAAGATGAAATCGCGCGCATACAGCCCACCGAGATTTTGGCGAGCGATGCGCTGTTTTTGCAGGCGGGGCTGACCAGGAGCCTTTCCTCCGCCTATTTTTTGCAGAACTACGCCGGCTGGGCGTATGAGGAAAAGGCGGCCGAGGCGCGGCTGCTAAGGCATTTTCAGGTCGCCTCTCTGGACGGCTTTGGCGTATCGAAGATGCGGCATGCCATATGTGCGGCGGGCGCTTTGATGGCTTATCTGGAGGAGACGCAGAAAAACGCGCTTTCACATATCCAGTTTATACGCCTGATGAACCGTTCCAGCTACATGGTGCTGGATAGTTCCACGCGCCGCAATCTGGAGCTGACAAAGCCGCTGCATTACGGTGGCAGCAAAAAAAATACGCTTTTATATTTGCTGGATGAAACCAGGACAGCTATGGGCGCTAGGCTGCTGCGCGGCTGGGTGGAACAGCCGTTACAGTCCATTCCCGAGATTGAAAACAGACTCTCAGCCATTGAAGAACTTAAAGCACAGTTGATTCAGCGCGATTCACTCCGCGAGGCGCTAAACGGCATCTACGATATCGAGCGGCTGTCGAGCCGCATCGCCTACGGCACCGTCAACGCGCGGGACTGCGTGGCTTTGCGCAATTCCCTGACGCGCCTTCCCGTCATCATCGGCTTGACGGGAAGCTTTTCTGCACCCGTTCTTCAAAAGATCGCGGCTGAAATGGATCCCATGGAGGATATCCGGGAGCTTCTTGCGCATGCCATTGTGGACGAGCCGCCTTTAAGCGTAAAGGAAGGCAACATCATACGCTCCGGTTACAATGCGGAAGTGGACAAGCTCAAGGAGGCTTCGGTCAACGGCAAGCAGTGGCTTGCCGATATGGAAGCCGCGGAGCGGGAAGCCACCGGCATCAAGAACCTGCGCATCAGCTACAACAAGGTGTTCGGCTATTACATTGAGGTAACGCGCTCCTACCAGAACCTTGTGCCCTACCGGTACCAGCGCAAGCAGACGCTTGCGAACGCGGAGCGCTACATCACGCCGGAACTCAAAAGCATGGAAGAAACCATACTCGGGGCCGAAGAACAGCTCATATCGCTTGAGTATACGCTCTTTACCCAGGTGCGGGAAACGCTTGCTTCCTGCATCAGCCGCATGCAGAAAACGGCGGCACTACTGTCCGAGCTAGATTGCTACCAATCCCTGGCGCAGGTCGCGTCGGAAAACAACTATGTGAAGCCCAGCGTCAGCAAGCAGGGCGGCATTTCCATAAAGAACGGCAGGCATCCGGTGGTGGAGCGTGCGCATAAGGACCGGTTTATTCCAAACGACGCGCATCTAGACGACATGGATAACCGCCTCATCATACTCACCGGCCCCAATATGGCGGGCAAAAGCACATATATGCGGCAGATTGCGCTCATTGTGCTGATGGCGCATCTCGGAAGCTTTGTCCCGGCGGACGAAGCGAGCATCGGGCTGACCGACCGCATATTCACGCGCGTGGGCGCGTCGGACGATCTTGCAGCAGGGCAGAGCACGTTCATGGTGGAAATGAGCGAGATGGCGAATATACTTCACAACGCCAGCGAAAAGAGCCTGCTGTTATTGGATGAAATCGGCCGCGGCACCAGCACGTTCGATGGTCTGAGCATCGCATGGGCGGTGCTCGAACACATTGCGGACTGCGCCAAATGCGGCGCGAAGACGCTGTTTGCGACCCATTATCATGAGCTAACCGAGCTTGAAGGGACTTTAAGCGGCGTAAAAAATTACCGTGTTGCCGTAAAAGAGGTGGGGGAGGATATTCTGTTCCTCCACAAGATCATGCGCGGCGGGGCGGACAAAAGCTTCGGCATCCAGGTGGCGCGGCTCGCTGGACTGCCGGACGAAGTCATCCGCAGGGCGAAGAGCATCTTAAAGGAGCTTGAAAAGGCGGATATCAACCGTCCGCGCGGCATCAAGCGCGGGCAGGAGGAACTCTCCCAGCAGCTTTCCTTGCTTACGGAGGGCCAGACGGACGAGCTTTTACAGGAGCTTGCCGTGCTGCAGGTGGACGCACTTACGCCCATTATGGCGCTTAATTTAGTCAACGACCTCCATCAGCGCGCGAAGCTGATCAGGAACGCAAAATGAGCAAAATTACCGTATTATCCCCCCATATCGCAAACCAGATCGCCGCGGGAGAAGTGGTGGAACGCCCGGCTTCGGTGGTGAAGGAACTTGTGGAAAACGCCATAGACGCAGAGGCCACCGCCATCACAATCGAGATTAAGAACGGCGGTGTCGATTATATCCGCGTCACGGACAACGGCACGGGCATTCCCGCGGAGGACGTGCTGCTTGCCTTTGAACGCCACGCCACAAGCAAAATCAGCGACCAGGAAGATTTGACGCACATTGAAACGCTCGGGTTCCGCGGAGAGGCGCTGGCCTCCATCGCGGCGGTGGCGCAGGTGGAGCTTTCCACCCGCGAACGAGGTGTTCAAACAGGCATGCGCGTGCGGATTGAGGCGGGGGAGTGCAAACTCCATGAGCAGTCCGCATGCCCGGAGGGCACCCGCATCGAAGTTGAAAACCTTTTTTACCATGTGCCCGCAAGAAGGAAGTTTTTAAAGGCCGTGCGCACGGAAGGAAGCTATGTAGGGGAATACGTTTCCCGCCTGATACTCTCAAGGCCGGATATTTCCTTCTGGTTTGTCAACAATGAAAAGGACGTGTATCGGTCCCCGGGCGACAATAATCTGAAAAACGCCCTCTACTGCGTGTACGGCGGCGAGGTGCTGCCGCATTTGCGGGAAGTGGCCTTTGACGACGGTTACGTCAAACTGACCGGCTACCTCGGCACGCCGGAGATCGCGCGACCCAGCCGGTCCCAGCAATCCTTTATATTAAACGGCAGGTTTATCCGCTCCATGCTGCTTTCGGGCGCCATGCAGCGGGCCTATGATACGCGGCTGATGACGGGGCGCTACCCGTTTGCGCTTGTTAACATCCTGCTGTCCTCCCAGGAGGTGGACGTCAACGTCCACCCCGCCAAGCTGGAGGTCCGCTTCGCGCAGGAAAACAGGATGGTTTTTGCCATGACGGAAGCCTCCAAAAAAGCGCTCGGATTCTCCCTGCCGCCGGAGGTGCATTTCACCGCAGCAGAAGGCGTTGTAAAGGCGGTTATGATCGGGGAAAAGCGCGTTCAGCCGGAACCGGAGCGAAAGGCAATGGATGTCGTCCGAACGGCCGACATTCTGCCTGTTACGCCAAAATCTGCGTTTTCGGCTCCTGCAATGCTGCAAGACCAGCCCGTGCAGATTAAGCCCGCCCTGCAGCCGAGCGCATTTGCCCCTTTGGAGGATGCTGTTAGGCCTACGGAAGGGTTCCGCGTAAAAGAAGCGCTTTATGAAATCCCGCATTTTCATGTGGAGCCGTCGCGGGCCCTAAATGCGCCCGAAGTGCAGGAACAGCAAAAGCTGGAGCGGCAAAATGAGGAACAGCAGCAGTTCCATGCGCTTCCTGTGGCCATCATCGGCCAGGCATTCGACTCGTACTGGGTCGTGCAGCAGGGAGATACGCTGTACCTGATAGACCAGCACGCCGCGCATGAGCGCAGGCTGTACGAGCGGTTTATGGCCCAGACGCATGAAAAGGCCGCGCAGACGTTTTTGAGCGCGGAGTTGATCCAATTAACGCCGCCGGAGTACGATCTCCTGCTTCGCCACAAGGAGCTTTTAGAGGAGCTTGGGTTCGATCTGGAACCCTTTGGCGCGACCTCCATACGGGTGCACGCCGCGCCCGCAATGCTTGCGGACGTGCCTGTCGGCAAGGTGCTGCGCGAAGCGCTGGAGATGCTGCAGGCGCAGGGGCGTACCTCCACCGTTGAGTTGAAGCGGGAAGCCATCATACAGGCTTCGTGCAAGCACGCCGTAAAGGCGGGCGACCCGCTGACGAAGCCGGAGATCGAGGATTTGACCCGGGTGTTTACGGAAGAAGGTCTGCCATTAACCTGCCCGCACGGGCGGCCCGTGATGATAAAGCTGACCCGCAGGGAAATCGAAAAGCTGTTTAAGCGCATTGTTTGAGGGGCAGCGTGGGAAAAAAGCCGCACATACTTATATTGCTGGGACCTACGGCCTCCGGGAAAACCGCGGCCTCCGTATTGCTTGCAAAAAGGCTTAATGCGGAAATCATATCCGCCGACTCCATTCAGGTGTATCGTGGCCTTGATATCGGCTCGGCCAAACCCACCATGGAGGAGCGGCAGGGGATCGTACATTATCTTCTCGATATGGTGGATGTGGACGATATCACATTCAGCGTAGCGGAATACAAAAGGCAGGCGGAGCTTGCGATAGACGATATTTGCTCGCGCGGGAAAGTACCGCTTGTGGTGGGGGGGACGGGGCTGTATGTAAATGCCCTTACATACCCGCTGCAGTTTACCAATGTGCCGGGGGATCCGCTTGTGCGCGAACGGTTACAGGTTGAGGAACAGGAACATCCCGGCAGCCTCTACCTTCGGTTGCAGCAGGAAGATCCCGCTTCCGCCGCCCGCCTGCACCCGAACGACAAAAAACGCGTGGTGCGCGCGCTCGAGGTGTTGGAGGTTTCGGGCCAACCGCTCAGTTCGTTTGGAGCGGATTTTGAAAACAAGGCGCAGCAGGAAATCAACTACTGCGTGACGCAGGTCGGTCTTACGATGGACCGGGCGCTGCTGTACCAAAGAATCGAACAGCGCGTGGACGATATGATGCGTTCAGGCCTTCTGGAAGAGACGAAAAAGTTCGACGAGACCGGATACGTGCACACGCTGCCCGCGTTGCAGGGGCTTGGCTATAAGCAGCTTCTGCGGCATCTAAGGGGCGAAACCACTTTAGCGGAAGCGGTGGAGGAAATCAAGTGCGAAACGCGCCGCTTCGCTAAAAGGCAGATCACGTGGTTCAAACGGGATCAGCGTATTCATTGGCTGGATGTGACGCAGTATGGGAATTTGGATACGCTTACGGACGAAATGGCGGCCATTTACTTGAGGGATGAGGAGGGAGCAGTATGAACAATACCGTGAAAGAGAATCCGCAGGATCGCATACTAAACCAATTGCGCAGGAAAAAAGCACCCTGCACCATCCATTTGGCAAACGGCTTTCAAATTAAAGGCGCAATTGTCCGGGCGTTTGACAGCTTTGTGATTGTGATTGAAACGGAAGGCAAGCAGATGATGCTCTATAAGCACGGAATTTCTTCCATTACCATGGTAACGCCCGTAGCGCTTGACGCTTCCGCGGATGAAACGCAGGAAAAGCACGAATAATGTTAGAATAGGAACCTCAACATGGACATACAGGAATTACACGGATTCCCCGCCTCGGAAAAAGCCGTTTCGGCCGTATGGAAGGCCGAAAGCGAGTTAACCGAAATATTTCATAAAATCGACGCCATAGAGGCGCACAACCAGTGGAAGGTACTCCGCGCGTTTCAGGTGGAAGGCGTCGCGCAGCGCCATTTTTCCCAAACGACCGGGTATGGCTATGACGATATCGGCCGCGATACTTTAGAGCGCGTGTTTGCGCATGCGTTTGGGGCGGAGGACGCCCTGGTGCGCCCGCAGATCGTCAACGGCACGCACGCGCTGTATCTGATGCTTTCCGGCATCCTCAGGCCCGGGGACATGCTGCTGTGCGTGACAGGAAAGCCTTACGATACATTAGAGCAAGCGATCGGCGGGGAAGAAGGGTTCGGTTCGCTGCAGGAATGCGGCGTAAAGTACCGCGAAATCCCGCTCTCCAATGATACGATCGATCTGGCGCGCGTACTTTCCATACTCGCAGAGGACAAGAGCATCCGCGTGGTCTACGCCCAGCGTTCGCGCGGCTACGCGTGGCGCGAGGCGGTTTCCATGGAGACGTTTGCGGGCGTTTTTCAGGCCGTGAAGCAACTCCGCCCGGACATCGTGATTGCGGTGGACAACTGCTACGGGGAGTTTACCGGAACACAGGAGCCCACGGCCATTGGTGCCGATCTCATGGCGGGTTCGCTTATTAAGAACCCCGGCGGCGGTCTTGCGCCTACCGGCGGTTATATTGTAGGGAAACACGAACTGGTGGAAAAAATCGGCCACCGGCTGACGGTGCCGGGAATGGGGCGCGAGGTCGGCTCCTATGCGGGCTCTTATCTTCCGTTTTATCAAGGGTTGTTTTTGGCACCGCACGTCACGGCGCAGGCGTTAAAATCCGCGGCGCTGTTCGCCCGCGTGTTTGAAAACGCGGGCATGGTCACAATGCCAAAAAGCGACGCGGAGCGCTCGGACATCATCCAGTCGCTGCAATTGCCTACAAAAGAAGCGCTCGTAGCGTTCTGCCAAAGCATACAAAAAGCCGCCCCAGTTGACAGTACTGCTGCGCCCGAACCGTGGGATATGCCGGGCTACAGCCATCAGGTCATCATGGCGGCGGGTACGTTTATACAAGGAGCGTCTATCGAATTGAGTGCGGATGCGCCGATACGGGATCCGTATATCGCCTATATCCAGGGGGCGCTGACATATGCGCACGGGCGGCTGGGGGGCATGCTTGCGCTGGATGCGCTGCTAAAAAGCGGAGTCGGTCAATAGCTGCGCATGAGCCCCACTACCTTACCCACGACCTCGACGTCGCTGTACGCGACATATATGGGCTGCATAGTGGAATTTTCTGGCTGCAGGCGGACGCGGTTGTTTTCCTTATCCTCATAGAAGCGCTTTACGGTGGCACGCTCGCCCTGTATACGGGCGACCACGATATCACCGTTGTGGGTCTGCAGGCCGTTGTGCACTACGATATAGTCCCCATTAAACATGCCGGCGTCGATCATGCTGTTGCCTTCGATTTTGAGGATAAACACCTCATCCTTGCTTGCGCCGTGCAGCAATTGGGGCGGGAGTACAAATTCCTCTTCAATATTCTCCACCGCGAGTATGGGGGAGCCTGCCGCCACATTGCCCACCAGGGGGACGGACATGCCGCCGGAGGCCACCTGTGAATCCGTAATCACCAGCGAGCGCTGTTTTGCAGGGTTGCGCTGGATGAGCCCATTCTGCTCGAGTTTTGTGAGATGGGCGTGGACGGTGGAGGTGGAGGCTAGGCCGACCGCCGAGCAGATTTCTCGAACGGTGGGAGGGAAGCTGTTCTTTTCGTAATAGGATACGATAAAATCGTAGATCGCTTTTTGCGGATTGCGCAGTTTCTTCATGGCGGACCTCCTGTGTAGGTTATTCAACCATGCATTCAGTATAGCATGGATAGAACAGTTTGAAAACGTTCGTTCGCAAAATATCGTGCAAAATTGCGCATAACAGTCCCTGCAAAGGGATAAAACGGGGTATGATGAACCCAAAGGAGTATTTAAAATGAAGCTTTGCTTGCTTGACGATACAAAAGAATGTATAGAGTGCGGCGAGTGCGACCGCTGTGATCTTGACCCAGATAAGCTTTGCGACAACTGTTGCAAATGTATCGACGAGTGGGAAGGAAATTTCGCGCAGATTCCCGTGCAGGATATCGTGACCGACCAGACGGAAGCGTACCTGAGCGAATTTTATGACGACGAAGAGGAAGGGGAGGGGGAGAGCTTTATCCCCCCCGCTTATGAGCCACCCGATGCCACGCTTTTGGCCGAATGGGAAGAGAAGCTCAAAGCATTCGGACTGAAGCAGCAGCCCCCCGCGCTCCATGGCGTGCGAAAGCGCCGCCCCAGGGAATAAATATAAATTCTATAAGCTCGGCTCGATGCCGGGCCTTTCTGTCACTTTGGTGGTGTCTTCTTCTTTCAGAGGAGCCACAGCCACAGCCGCAGACTGAGGCACGGGATCTTCGCGCAGCTTGATCACCTGGGCCGCAAGGCGCCGCCTGTCCCGCTCGATCGCCGCGTAGTGCTTCCTGGTGGTGTTGACGTCTTTATGACCCAAAATATCGGCCACAAGGTAAATATCGCCCGTTTCCTGATACAGCATGGTGCCGTATGTGGACCGGAGCTTGTGCGGGGAGATTTTTTTTAAAGGCGTCGCGACGGAGGCGTATTTTTTCACCAGGTTTTCAACGGCGCGCACGGTGATGCGTTTTTTTTGCAGCGAAAGGAACAGCGCGTTTTCATGGCCGGCCAAAGGTTCCATGGGTTCGCGCTGCAAAAGGTATTTTAATAGCGCTTCCCGGACTTCCTCGCCAAACACAAGCGAATCCTGGTTTCCGCCTTTGCGGATCACCAGGAACGAGTTGTTGACAAAATCCAGATGATTGATATCGATGCCCACAAGCTCGCTGATACGGATGCCCGTGCCTAAAAAAAGCGTCAGTATGGCGGCGTCCCGCGTCTTTGTGAACCTGTGGTATTTCTTTTGGGCGGGCGAGAGGCCGCCGCCCGACTCCGCGGTATCGATGAGGTCAGCGACCTCATGGGGTTCCAGCCGGATGATCGCGCGTTCGTGCAGCTTGGGAAGCTCCACAAGCGAAGCGACGTTGTTCTGTATCATTTCATGCTTGAAGAAATATTTAAAGAAGGAGCGCAGCGTGGAAAGCTTGCGCGCCTTTGCACGCTCATGGTTCGTTATCTCGCGCTCCTTTCTCAGGTACAAGGTAAGGTGTTCCAAAAAAAGCTCGATATCGAGCGCTTTTACTTGCTCTAAGTCCGAAAGGCTTAGGTCTTTGACTTCTTTTCCTTTAAAACAGCCGATCTCAGCGGTTAAAAACGCAAAGAATGTCTTTAAATCCACCGCATAGCCGTAGCGCGTGAGCACGGAGGTCTGGCTCTCAATACCGCGAAAATAAGTGCCGCAGCAGCTTGGAAGCTCACTTAACATGGCGCGCAGCTTTCGCGTATATTGCTTTGCATTTTTGATGGAATAAATTTCTGGCATATATTCTCCAAAAGCAATAACGAATATTTGGAAATAACCAATATGGTATAACCATATTGGTTAAGAAAAGTATACCATATATGGTGTTTTTACGAATAGTACAATTTAAAATGCGTATGAAGAGAAGGGGTCATTTGGGATTTCAGTGAATGGCCTTGCGCGATCATTTCCCAGTGTGCGAATGAATCGGTACCGATTAAATTCCTAGTGAGCAGAAGCAGCGGAAATAATGGAATAACAACGCGCATGGTTCAGGTCTGTGTGCAATGCAGGCTGGCCGGGCGGGTTGATACGGATTCTGATTGTTGGGGGAGCGCTCAAAACCAACTCTATTTTTCTTTATATACTATTCGTTAAAGACAAGTTTAACGAATAGTATATTGAAATTTGGGGGGTAGATAGCGCCTGGTCCCTCAGAACAGCCATTCAGCCGTGTTCTAATATGGTATTCTGATGCGGATGTCCCGCGCTCGCTTGCACATGAAAAAGCCGCCCTTAGCTGGACGGCTTCAAGTTCTTTATCGCCGCGCGCGCAAGCGCGTCGCACCGGTTGTTGTTCTCGTTGTCGCTGTGGCCTTTTACTTTGTGCCATGTGACCTTATGCACGTCCGTCTGCTTCAAAAGCCGCTTCCAGAGATCCTGGTTTTCAACGTCCTGTTTTCCGGCCGTTTTCCAGCCGTTTCGCTGCCAGTTCATAATCCAGTTTTCGGTAAACGCGCGGCACATGTAGGCGCTGTCGGTATACAGATCTACTTTGCAGGGCTCTAAAAGCGCTTCCAAAGCGCCGATTGCCGCCATTAACTCCATGCGGTTGTTGGTGGTCTCCCCTTCCCCGCCGGAAATTTCCTTTTTATGGTTCTTGTATTGAAGGATCGCGCCCCAGCCGCCCGGGCCGGGGTTTCCGGAGCACGCGCCGTCCGTGTATATCGTAATCTCTTTCATACCGCGTTATTTGGCGGCGAGAGCGCGCGCTTTGTCCACGCAGACTTCCACCGCATTGAGTACCGCGGCGCGCATACCGCCGCGCTCAAGGGCTGCTACGGCTTCAATTGTAGTTCCGCCGGGAGAACAGACAGCGTCTTTCAATGCGCCCGGGTGCATGTCGGTATCAAGCACCATTTTCGCCGCGCCAAGCACCGTTTGCGCGGCAAGTTTATAGGCAAGCGCGCGCGGCAAACCCGCCCGCACGCCGCCGTCCGCCATGGCCTCAATAAAAAGATACACATACGCCGGGCCGCTGCCGGAAACGCCGACCACAGCGTCCATCAGGTAACTGGGGACGGGTTCCGCCTTGCCGGTCGCCATAAACAACGCCTGTGCGAACTGGAATTCCGCTTCATTTAACGTATGGTCCATATCCATGGCGACCATGCCCTGGCCCACCATGCAGGGCGTATTGGGCATGACGCGCAAGATACGGCAGCTTGGCACCAGCTCCGCGATATCTGTGCGGCTCCAGCCAGTCACGATGGAAATAAGCGCCTTATTTTTGAGCGCCTGGCTGCATTCTCGCAGCACGGCCGCGCAGATGTTGGGCTTGACGGCAAGTAAGATTATGTCGCACGCGGCAATCATGGCCGGGCTGCTTTGGGCGGTCAATACGCCAAGTTCCGTTTGCAGCTCTTTGACTTTCTCCTTGTTCGGGTCAAATATATATACGCTTGAAGGCGTTACAAGCCCTTCACGGAGTATGCCGCGCAGAATGGCCTCGCCCATGTTGCCGGCGCCGATAAACCCGAGCTTTGTCATATGTATTCCTCCTGAAAAAGAATTACTGCCGTATATAAGAAAAGTTGATAAACCATTTCCCTAAACCCAGGGAAATCGGGCTCATCAACTCACGCTGTGGCAGGGGCAGAAGGACTCGAACCCTCAAGAACGGTTTTGGAGACCGCTATGTTACCATTACATCATGCCCCTAGGCCTGGGGAAAACCAACATGCGTATTATAGCATTATGCATCATCCGTGTCAATGTTGTACAAAAGGCGGGATATTACGCAAAAAGAAAGCGCGAACGCAGGGCTATCCCTGTGTTCGCGCTTGTGGCCCAAGCAAATATTATTCTTCTTCTCCGACTGCGGGAATGACCTTTTTGTTGCAGGAGGGGCATATGAGCTCCTCGCGGGAGGAAAGCATCTCCTGGTCAAAATAAATGGTATCGCCGCAATGCGGGCACTGCACCTCGATAAACGCATCCTCGTCGAAGGCGTCATCATCGTCTTCTTCTTCGTCATCCTCTTCGCCGTAGAGTTCTTCTTCCACATCGTCCAGCGCATCGTAGATGTCGGAGACGCATTCATCCAGTTCCGCCAATGTCGCTTCGTTTTCGTCAATTGCATCGGCGACGGCGTCCAACGTTTCGATGATGGCGGTATATAGTTTGCGCTGGGTCTCGTCGGTAATTTCCAGACCGTCGCAAAGGCCGCGCAAATAGGAGACCTTTTCTTTCTCATATCTCATGTACGGTATACCCTCCTGTATAGGTAGCTTGTGTTATACGCGCTCCATGTATTCGCCGGTGCGCGTATCCACGCGGATACGGTCGCCTTCGTTGACGAACAACGGAACGTTGATTTTGTATCCCGTTTCAAGTATGGCGGGCTTGGTGGTGCCGGTCGCCGTATCGCCCTTGAAGCCGGGTTCGGTTTCGGTAATGGCCAGTTCCACAAAGTTGGGCGCATCCACGGAGAACGGGCTGCCTTTGAAGAAGCGGACCTTCACCGACTGATTCTCCACGATAAAGTTGATGGCGTCCTCCACCTGCTCATGGTTGAGGGGGATCTGCTCGTAGGTTTCCACGTCCATGAAATAGTACAGCGAACCGTCGGCATAGAGGTACTGCATTTCCTTGGTTTCAATATGCGCAGGCGGGTATTTATCCGTCGGGTTGAACGTACGTTCGAGCACCGCCCCGGTCATTACGTTTTTCAGGCGGGTGCGGACAAAAGCCGCGCCTTTGCCGGGCTTGACGTGCTGGAAATCTGTAATGGACCAAACCTGTCCATCAATTTCCACCGTGATACCCTTACGAAAATCCCCTGCACTGATCATAGCGTCATATTCCTCCAAACTCAAATCTTCTGTATGATAGATTGTATTAAGTTGCTTTTATGCCAATACACGGCATACCCAAATGATTTTACCACAGGAGTGGGACTTTCAACAAGGTTTTTATGCTAGGGGCTGCTTGAAAACCAACGCTATTATCCATTTTGGTAAAAACAGGCTGCAACTTCGTTAAAAATCCTCGGAATACCTCCAGTATTTCCGTGATTTTTGCCTTGTTTCGCTCTGTTTTTCCTCAAAATGTCCGGCATTTTTGAGTTTTCAAACACGACCTATTGCTTCCAAGACTCGTACATTTGTTGCATCGTCAGAGCGTCCTCCGCCATTGTGCCGCGCGATTCGCATATGACAACGGGCGTATATCTACGCTCATATAAGAGCTCTGCCAGCGGTGGAAATTCCGGCCCAAACTGCGTATCCGCAAACGTATGGTGCATCTTCTCCCCCGCTTTCGTAAACTCAATGCGGCTGAAATGGATGTGCATCCGCTTTGCGCGCACGCTCCCTATCCTGTTTTCCATGGCGTCGAGTATTGTGGCATAATCCTCCTGCGTTTTAATCGCGCCCATGCCGCGGCAGTGCAGGTGCCCAAAATCGATGCACGGGAGCAGACGCTCGTCCACACAGCAAAGAGAAAGCATTTCCTCAAGGTCACCAAGCTGGCTTAACTTGCCCATTGTCTCCGGGCAGAGCGCAAAGGTGTCTAAATCTAAGCCAGCGTCATCCAATGTTTCGATGATTTCCTTTAATAAGGCGCACGCGGCAAGTAGCGAGTCTCTCCTGCCAGCCTTTCCGACGGAACCTGGGTGAAATACGCCGCGGACCGCGCCCATCTGCTTGCTGACGGTTACGGCTTTTAAGAAAAACTCTTTGTTCTTTTGCATGCTTTCCGGGTCCGTGGTAACAAGGTTGATATAGTAAGGAAAATGAACGCTCATCTGGATATCGTATGCTTCTGCATATTTTCTGATGGTCGCCGCAGTTTCCTCGCGGATGCGGATGCCATGGCCAAGGGAATATTCAAACGCGTGAAGCCCCATATCCGAAAGCCATTTGGGAGACTGCCAAGTTGCGGTATAGCCTTGTGCATAAAAAGAATCGGAATTGCCCGAAGGGCCGAAGCGGATGCGCGGCGCAGTACCTGTCATGGCAGGCCTCCTACGAAATTGTTACTTTTATTATACCCACGTTTTCTATTATACCCGGGTTTTCTTCAAAATGCGGTAAAAACAGACTGTTCTCCAAATATAATACCGGGCAGCGGCCGGGGCAATTGTCAAAAGACATAAAGCTTGTTCAGATTCATATAGTATATAAATTTTAAGAGGGCAGGAGCAAGGACATGGCCAATTTTCAATACTTCTCGGGAACAATTCGTGAAATTACCGATTTTTGGACAGGAAACGAACAAACAACCGGCTGCTACAAATTCATGTCGCTGCAGGATGAGGACGGAAATATCGTAAATTTCATTGTAACGCCGACTACTTATTTTGTAGACCATGCCACGATGTCGGCGGGAGATGCGGCAATCGGGTTTTATGACGCCGATCTCCCTGCTGTTTTGATTTTTCCGCCACAATATCAGGCGGTTGTGATGGCCAGAGCGTCGCTCTATTATAACGTAAAGGTGGATTATTTCGATGCGGACCTGGTAAGCGGGGACGGTATGCTAAAATTGAACCTCTCCCCTTCCACCCGTATACTTTTGGAGAATAATCAAAGCTTTACAGGGAACCCGGCAAACAGGAACTTAATTGTGTTTTACGGCGCCTCCACCAGAAGCATTCCGGCCCAAACCACGCCGCGTACCGTTATTGTGATGTGTTAGACACAAAACGGTTTTCCCAAAGTATGTTGACAACACATTACCCTTCAAACACTTCGCAAAGTTTATTGAGCGCCTTTTTTTCAATGCGGGACACATAGGAGCGGGAAATATCAAGCATGTTCGCGATTTCACGCTGTGTCATGCAGAAGTTTCCGGCAAGGCCATACCTTAGCTCAATCACCAGACGTTCGCGGTCAGTCAGGTGCTTTTTAATCAGGCGTCGAAGCTGCTCCACCGCAATGCGCAGTTCCACCTCGTCCCCCACAAGGGAGTCGTCCGTGCCGATCACCTCCGCCAGGGAGATGTCGTTACCGTCCCGGTCGGTGCCGATGGCGTCGTTGAGGGAAACTTCGCATGGCCTGCGTTTGTCGGAACGGATGCTCATCAAAATTTCGTTTGCTATCCTCACCTAACGGCTCTTTATCTCCATCGTAATTACCACCCTTTGGCGGTAGATCGATACCGTCATCATCATCGGAGCCAAATAAGTAGATATGTGCGTTCTTCCCGTCCCAGGTAACCTTCTGCACAAAGGACCGCAATACAGAACGTTTCTGTTCGACGCTCATATCGTCCAGGGTGTCCCTAAAGGAAAAAAGCATTTGACGAATAATGTCAAACTCAATCGTAGAAAGCTCATGGCTTTTTGTTAAACCTTCAAGCTCCGAAATGCGCTGATTGAGCATTTTGCTCTTATCGTGGAGCTGTTCGACCTGTCTTATGATGTAAGGCTCAGCGGTACTGCCGGATGCGGACGCAAGAGACAAGACAAGAGCTTTAATTTCTTTGTCGTTTTCATCGACCGCTTTTTTGAGACGTTCAACATCTGCTTCAATTTCGTCATGGTTACAGGAGATTTCTTGCTTACCAATTTCTAGTTGTCGGATAAATTCAGAGCTATCCTCCCCTAGCCTTTTGATCTCGTCGCAAACTGCCTTATCAAGTATGTTGCCATTTACATTTTTGATTTTGCAGCGTTGGCCGCGGCTGACTTCCTTCATTGTGCAACCGTAGGTGTAAATCCTTTCATTATTAGAATCCAGTCTGGAACCAAGCTTTGGCCGCATAAAATCACCGCAGTTTGCACATCGGAGTAAACCAGACAATAAAGCTACATTGCTACGTGGTTTCCGGAAAGATTTTGAACGGTTTTGTTCAAGGTTGTTCTGAGCTTTCACCCATTCTTCCCCGCTAATGATACCGGTATGCTTACCAACCGAGACTATCCATTCTTCCATTGGCCTAATTTTGTTAGCAGCTCCAGGCTTTTGAATGGTGCGATTATAAGCCATGACACCGTGTTTACCGTCAAAATCAGTCTCGTATGCAAATAAATCTACGTCGTTCTCCGTTAAATATTTGTAAGCGTCTTTATCGGCAATCATATAAACAGGATTCATTATAATATTCTTTATTGAAAACCGATTAAAAAGAATGCCGCGCCGGGTTGTAATGTCGTTTTGAACCAAGAAAGTCTGTGTTTTTGAGAGAGAATTCGTCTCAAGGAATTTTGAAAAAATGAGGCGAACAAGGTCAGCTTCATCCGGTATGAGCTTTAGTTTGCAAGCTTTTTTTACTTTACCTTCGACCGAAACGTGCTCAATGCTCTCTGAAACATACCCAATAGGTGTCATACCTCCAAGCCAGCGTCCTGTTTTAGACAGCTCATGCATATTGTCCCGAATGCGTTCTGCAATGGTCTCACGTTCAAGCTGTGAGAAAACTGAGCAAATATACATCATCGCCCGTCCCATTGGAGATGAAGTATCAAATTGTTCCTTAATTGAAATGAATTCAATATTGAGGTCGTTTAATTCCTCTATTAGTTCAGCAAAGTCACCGATATTACGGCTGATACGATCAAGGCGGTAACATATGATTGCGATAAACTTGTGCTGCCGTGCATCTAGCATCATTTGTTTAAACTGAGGACGCTCAATGTTTCCTCCCGAAAATCCCTCGTCCTCATAGACAAGGATTTCGACTTCTCCTCTTGTTGCGTAGGTTGAGCGGATATATTGGCGGCATAGTTCGATTTGATTTTCGATGGATTCGCCTTTGCCGGTGAACTTGGATTTACGAGAATAGATTGCAACGAACAGTTTCTGTGGCTCCTGCATGGTGATACCTCCAAAGCCGTAATGATATATATCTCATCAATTATATCAGAACGTACTTTAATGGAGAACAATAACTTAACGTTGTAACTATACCTGAATTTGGATACAATATTAATTGAAAGAGGTGATCATATGCCAAGTTTTGATAAAATAGATTCGCTACAAAAAAGGCTTAGTAGCATGAAGCCTCTCAAAGCAACTGTTCTCGACCGGGTCGAAGAAGATTTTCTTATTCGATATACATATAATTCAAATGCAATTGAAGGAAGCACGCTCACAGAGCAGGAAACATATCTTCTGCTAAAAGAGGATTTAACTGCTCCAGATAAACCCATGAAGTATCATTTAGATGCCATTGGCCATAAAGAGGCATTTCTCTTTATGAAAAGCCAAGCGCAAAGTGGTGCTCCATTTTCAGAGGATTTAGTTAAAGTGATACACTCCAAAGTGCTAAAACGTGATCCGGAAGCCGGTGGTGAATATAGGAACGTTGGAGTATATATTGGAGGTTCAGATGCTATATTAGCTAGTCCTGAACAGATCTCCTCCAGGGTGAAAAAGCTTGTCAGCGCGTATAACGATAAGATGCAAGGTTGGCATATTGTGAAGCGAATTGCACTCTTTCATCTGGAATTTGAGTGCATTCATCCTTTTATCGATGGAAATGGCCGAACAGGCAGATTGCTTATGAATTATGATCTCCTCCGGAACGGTTATCCTCCGATAGATATTAAGTTTTCGGAAAAACGGCAATATTATTTTTGCCTCCAAGCCTATAACGGCACAGACGAAAATGATATGCCTATGCAGTATCTTATCGCAGAATGCTTAGAAAATGAGCTACAGAACCGTATAAATCTTATTGAGAAAGCGCAAAGCTTGCAAAGGGACGAAATAGAACGCTAGTGAGCATCAGTAAAAAGGAGAGCAAAGCCATGAGGAAGCTGCCAGCAATTTTGTGCATGTTATTAATGTTTATCATGCTACCCATGCCCGCGCTTACCGCCGTACACTCTCCCACCGAACTGGATGAACTTCGCATTATGTTATTTGTCCAGTTAAACATTTTCCCTAAAGTCATTAAGGCAGTCCTCACATATCCAATGTAGTTATCTAGCATGCAATAGCATTAAATGCAATGCACTGCTCTATCCCTTGATCCCACTGCTGGTCATGCCTTCTACGTAGTATTTCTGGAACGGCAGGAAAAGTGCAAGCGGTATGATTGCGCTTAGGGACGTTGCGGCGAACAGATACGACCAAAGCGTGGCGCGCTCTGTCTGAAACGCTGCAAGCGAAACCTGTATCACTCTTGCTTCCGGCGTTCTCGCAATGATCAACGGCCATAAAAACGCATTCCAGCTGTTGACGAATATCATCAGCCCCGCGGTAATGAATATAGGTACGGAAATAGGCAATATGATTTTGACAAATACTTGAGAATAGCTGGCGCCGTCAATTCTGGCCGCCTCAATCAGGGACATGGGGATATCCTTAAAAAACTGCGTGAACAGCATCAGCACAAGGCCGTCCGCAATCGTGGGGATGACGATGCCCATCTTGGTATCCGAAAGGCCGAATCCAGCCACGACTTTATACAGCGGCATGGCGATGGCCTCAAACGGCACCATGAAGCTTACGAGCACGATGGCGTATAGGATATTCTTATATTTAAAGTCAAACATGGCGAACCCGAACGCAGCCACGGAATTCACGGCACAGCCGAATACGATGGACAATGCGCTGACAATCAACGTGTTAAGGATAGGAACCTGAAAGTTGAATTCTTTAAATAGTCCTATATAAGAGTCAAGGTTGAAATCCATTGGGAAAAACGCTTTCCACGACACCGGCGCGGCGTTTTTGTAGATGTTCTGGTCGGTAGAGAACGACGAAGCCAACGCCCACCACATGGGCAGCAGCGTCATTATCGCGATGATGATCAGTACCGTGTAAATGAGCAGCTTTTTATACCCGTTCAACTTCATGGTTTTGCCCTCCGCGCAGAGGAGTCGTCCTTATCCCGCATAAAATAGAATTGCAGCAGCACGACTGCTGCTATAATCAGCAGCAGCACGGTGACCAATGCCGCGCCGCGCTCCCGGTCCCCGAACAGGATGGTGGATTTATAAGCTTCGTACATCAGCACGTTCGTGCTCGAAGCCGGTCCGCCCTTTGTGATCATGTACATGGGGGCGAAAAGTAGCAGGTTCGCTGTCGTATCCGCCACGATGACAAACAGAAGGCTCCCCTTTAAAAGGGGCAGTGTCACGCTCCAGATTGTACGGAACAGGCCCGCACCGTCGATC
>JAEYHP010000127.1 GCA_023409435.1 Bacillota bacterium
GGATATGGTGCAGATGTCCTCAAAAAAGCGGTAGCACTCCTCCTCATCCTGGAGCATGAGCACCACTTCAAAGAGCGAGTCGACCTCGTTGCTTTTGAGCTTCGATGAATACTCCATACGGCGCCTCCTGCATTTTTTTATGAACTACGGGCGATGCACGCGGTTACGCAACACGCCTATGCCTTCCACTTCCACTTCCACTATATCCCCAACCTGCATGGGACCGATACCCGCGGGCGTGCCCGTCGCGATGACGTCGCCGGGCAGCAGCGTCATAACACGCGAAATATAGGCCACCAGTGTCGCAACGTCGTGCATCATGATGGAGGTGCTTTCGCTCTGGCATACCTTCCCGTTCAGGCGGGATTCGACTTTAACGGAAAACGGGTTTAATTCGGTTTCGATCCAAGGGCCTACGGGGCAGAACGTGTCGTAGCCTTTCGCACGCGTCCATTGCCCGTCCTTAGCCTGCAAATCACGCGCTGTGACGTCGTTGATACAGGTATAGCCCAGCACCACTTCTGAAAATTCTTCCGCCGGAACGTCCTTGCAGCGGCGGGAAATAACGATGCCAAGCTCCGCCTCGTAATCCACCCGCGCGCTGTCCGGCGGGTAGAGGATAACGTCCTCCGGGCCGATGACGGCTGTGGAAGGCTTCAAAAACAGCAGCGGCTGTTCGGGGGGCGTACTTTGCATTTCCATGGCGTGTGCGTAATAGTTTTTTCCGATGCATACCACCTTGGAAGGCTGCGCGGGTGCAAGCAAATGCACCTCGTTCAACGCGTACACCCGGCCGTCCGGCAAAACTTCTTCAAACGGAGTACCAAACAGGCGGCGTACCGCCCCATTTTCAATCAAACCGTAGAAAACTTCGTTCTCCACGCTGGCTCTGCAAAGCTTCATATACCCTCCTGGAACGCCGTACATGGCAAAGTCTATGTTTATTTTAGCACGTCACAGCGCTAAAGCAATCACAAAATGCGCAAAAGCCGGGCTTCTGCGCATTTTATAGTCAAAATAATTGTTACTGGTATTTGCGCACGCCGTCCAATTGATCCGGCACCTTGGGAAGCGGCGAGATACGGAACTCCTCCACATGCATGGCAGGCACAGCCTTCACATAGATATTACGCCCCGCGGCGGTGGGCAATATCGGCGCCTGGGCGCTGGAATTGTCCTCAATGAGTTCAGCGACATCCGGGTGCACTTCCACCAGGTAATTGGCCATGGACTCGTTGCGGATGGAGTTGATGAGCGCCTTACGCACCTTTAGTACCACCGTCTCGGGCGAAAGCACTCTGCCGTCCCCGTGGCAGTACGGGCAGGGCATTTGCAGGGTGTTGCTCAGGTTGTGGCGCATTTTCTTGCGCGTCATTTCCACAAGCCCAAGCTGGGTAATGCCCAGCACGTTGGACTTTGTCCGGTCTTTTTTGAGTTCTGTCTTTAAGGTATCCAGCACCCGTTCCTTATCCGCGATATCCTCCATATCGATAAAATCGACGATGATGATGCCGCTGATGTCCCGAAGCTTTAACTGCCGGGCAATTTCCTTTGCAGCCTCGCAGTTTGCCTGGGTGATGGTTTCCTGTAAATTGTCCGTGCCCACAAAACGGCCGGTGTTGACGTCTATGCTGGTGAGCGCTTCCGTTTGATCTATGACGATATAGCCGCCGTTCGCGAGCCACACCTTGCGTGCAAGCGCCTTTTCGATTTTGTGCTCAAGATCGTAGCGGTCAAAGAGCTCTTCCTCGCCCTGGTACAGCACCACCCGGTCCTTCAACTGCGGGGATATGATGTTGGCGATGATCTGGATACGCTCGTAAAACTCCGGATCGTTGATTGTCAGACGCTCAATATTGGGTGTAAACAGGTCGCGTATGGTACGGAACACCAGCGGTTCCTCCGCATGTAAAAGGCGCGGGGCCGAAACGAGCTGGTTCTTTTTGAGTATGCGTTCCCAAAGGCGCTCCAAAAAATGAATGTCAGCCTGAAATTCCGGCGTGCTCTTCCCTACCGCCGCCGTGCGGACAATAACGCCCATTTCCGGCGGCTTGATCTGATCCAGTATGCCCCGCAGGCGCGTACGCTCGACTTCGTCCCCGATGCGGCGGGAAACGCCCACATAATTGACGGTGGGCATCAATACGAGCGTTCTTCCCGGCAGCGTGATGTGCGTGGTGACCCGCGCGCCCTTGGTGCCCACGGGTTCTTTTAGCACCTGCACCATGATCTCTTGCCCGGGCTTTACGATATCCTGTATGTTGACGGGCGGCAGGCGCATTTCCTGCCCGTTGTCCCCAAACTGAAAATCCGACCGGTCGATCTGGATGTCCCCGGCGTACAAAAACGCGTTGCGCTCCAGGCCAATGTCCACGAACGCGGCCTGCATGCCCGGCAGCACATTTTGCACTTTGCCGTTGTAGATATTGCCGACGAGGCGTTCATGGCCACGGCGCTCGATAAATATTTCGCTGGGCTGCCCGTTTTCAAGCAAGACGACGCGCGTCTGGTAGGGGTTGATGTCCACTACGATTTCCGTGCCCATGCTCACACCTCTATCTGATTAAAATATACGGCTTTTCGATGGACGCGCCAGTGCGCCTGTGCGCCGCAGGCCTTCATGAGCGCCTGCAGCAGCAGTTCCATCTGTAAGCCTCCATCTGCGTTTAATATACCCGCAACGGACAATGCAGCGCGTTCCGCTTCCGTACCGGGCCCGGTCAATGTAAGCAAAATGAGCTGCGGGCGGATATCCACCTGCTTCATGCCGCTCTTGGTGCGCTTGGTAACGACGATCGGGCCAGCGAGAAACGCCTCAATACCGTTCGCAAGCTTCTCCCTGTCCTCCGGCGCCTGTAAAAACAGCGTTACCTCGTATTCTGCCCGCTGCAGCAATGCCGTGAGCGTCGGCAGTTTTTCCTCGATTTCAAGCGCCCTCAGTATGCGCAATCCTTCGGGCAGCGCCGCGTTCATGCGCGATACGAACTCCTCGGGCGCCACGGGCGACTCCAACTGCACATCCAGCCACTCCGCGTCGCTTGTATAGCCCAACGCAAGCGCAGAGGCGAACGCCATGACCGGATGCGGGTTGAACCCTTGTGAGAATTTTAATGGCAGCCCGGCCCTGCGCATGGCGCGCTGCAGCAGGCGCATCACGTCCAGGTGGGAGATGAAGCGCACAGGCTCCCCTTTATGAAAGTTTGCAATAATCCGCATATCGTTTCCCAAAGCAGCCGGTGCAGCCGCGCCTGCAATCCTTGGTGCAGGCCGCTTCCAGCGCTTGTTCATATTCTTTTTTCAGGTAGCTTGTTTCCACAAGCATATCCATGTGCTGCCAGGGCAGCGGTTCATCGAGCTGACGTTCCCGGTTGGCGTAATGCGCCGGGGAAAGGCCGCAGGCTGTAAACGCCTCCTGCCAGGCGGCGGGCTTAAAGTGTTCTGCCCAGGAATCGAACCGGCAGCCTCTCTGGTAAGCTTCTTCCAGTACGCGGCCCAGCCGCCTGTCCCCACGGGAGAACACCGCCTCGAGCGCACTGATGGTCGAATCGTGGTAGTTGAATTCCGCACCCCGGATCCCCTTCATGGCGTTCTTTAAAAGCATCTGCTTGCGCCTTAATTCCTCCATGGTATCCTGTGCCACCCACTGAAACGGCGTAAAGGGTTTCGGCACGAATGACGATGCGCTCACCGTCAGCCGCAGCCCCTTGCCGCGCTTTTCCTTGGGCAGCTCATAAAACGCGGCGCTTACCTTGCGCGCAAGATCGGCAATGCCCAAAATATCCTCGTCCGTTTCGGTGGGCAGGCCGATCATGAAATAAAGCTTGATGCCTGTCCATCCTGCGTCAAACGCGTCGCGCACGGCGCGGAGAAGATCGGCTTCCGTGACGCCCTTGTTAATAACGTCCCGCATGCGCTGGGTTCCGGCCTCGGGCGCGAACGTCAGGCCGCCCTTTCTTACCTCCTGCATGCGCTCAAGGTCCTCTTTGATGAACGTATCAATGCGCAGCGAAGGCAGCGAGACCGAAACGCGCTGCGCCTCCATGGTATCCAACAATTCCGGCACCAGTTGATGGATGCAGGAATAGTCGCTGGAGCTTAAGGAAAGCAGGGAGATTTCATCGTAGCCCGTGCTTTCTACTAACTCATGTGCCATCTCCAATAGATGTTCCTTGCTGCGCTCCCGCACGGGGCGGTAGATGTACCCCGCCTGGCAGAACCGGCACCCGCGCGTACAGCCGCGGAACAGTTCGAGAGATACGCGGTCGTGCACGATGCCAAGGTTGGGAACGATGGGCTTGCCGATATACGGCACGGCGTCAAGATTCTTAACGACGCGGCGGGTAACGGTATCCGGCGCCGTGGGCTCCGTTTTTATTAGCTCCGCAAAGGCCTCGCTCTCATAGCGCGGCTCGTAGAAGGACGGAACATATACGCCGGGAATTTGAGCAAGTTTAAGAAGGATTTCGCGCTTGCTTTCCCCGCGTTCTTTCGCGGCATGGTAAGCGTCTACAACTTCCAGAAGCAGTTCTTCCCCGTCCCCCAAAAGCGCCAGGTCCATAAAATCAGCCAGTGGTTCGGAATTACACGCGCAGGGGCCGCCGCACAGTATCAGGGGGTATTCTTCCCCTCTTTCTGCCGCGTGGAAGGGGATGCCGGAAAGCTCCAGCATCGTCAGGATGTTGGTATAGCACATTTCATACAGAAGGGAGAATCCTATGATATGAAACGTGTTGAGCGGACGCCTTGTTTCCAGGGAAAACAAAGGCAATCCGTTGTCTTTTAAAGCCTGCTCCATATCCGTCCACGGGGCAAACACGCGTTCGCAGAATATTTCCTCGCGGGCGTTCAGCGTGTGGTAGAGGATGCGGGAGCCAAGGTGGGACATGCCGATCTCGTATACATCCGGAAAACAAAGCGCCACATGGACGTCAGCGCTTTGCTTCGTCACCATGTTCCATTCT
>JAEYHP010000148.1 GCA_023409435.1 Bacillota bacterium
GCCGCTTTGCTACCAGATATGAGAAAAAGGCGATCTTCTTCAGTGCCGTTACGTTTCTTGCCTGTATCCTCGTTTGGTTACTTTGATGGTTTTAAAACAGACTCTAGGCCTGCGGGCCGTCGCGATATTTTTTTATTGTGGGGGAACCACGTACCCCCGAATAGCACATTCAGGGGCGCTTATCTATTTACGTGCCAGTTGGATAGAAATTGAAGTTGGCAGGTGCTTTCATTACGTTTTGTGCTTTATCAAAGCGAAAGGAATGGTTATAAAGGTGATAAAAAAACGTATTTTTGTTTTATATTTTATGGTATCTATCTTTACATTAACGGCATGCACAGCTATCCGGAGCAATCAAAGCATGGTTGAGCCGGTATTGAAGGTGTTGACGCAGCCCTCGTGGGGCGGCCGGCAGGTAGGAACGGAGGGAAATATCCGGGCTGGAGAATATCTTAAGGATCTGTTGAAATGCTACGGCTACCTTCCGTTTAAGGGCACGGATTATTATATGCCTTTCAACATGGAATTGCCCGATAGCACTGCTATCCCGCAATTCCGTATCAACTACGGCAACGGCAAAGCCGAAACGCTGACACCGGATACCGATTTTGTCCTTAACTCCGGGCTCCCGGCTTTTTCATTTCATGGGAAAGTGATAAGCAATCCGAACGAAAAGGGCAATGCCCCACAGGCTGCATTATTCCGGAATTCGGAACAGTCATTGAGTGTGCCGGAAGGCTATGGCCTTATTTTGGTAAGTGAAGATAAATTTCATTACAAGCCAAACGGTAAGGGCTTGGGAAATCCATATAGAGTAAGCATTTCTCCTGAAATATATAACAAACTGACAGGCCGGGATATTGCATCCATCGACATAGAATACGCCCCGAAGCATAGCCAGGGGATCGCAAATAATGTGGTCGGCATAATAAAAGGCGTTGATTCCGGAAAAGCAGTTGTCCTTTCCGCTCATTTTGACGGTCTTTCCTCCTTTGGCAATGTGAAACTAACCTGCGCTTTTGATAACGGAAGTGGGGTTGCGGCATTGGCGGAAATTGCCCGACAGTTGGCAGAGTGGGCAAAGGAGAAAACGCCGATAAGCGATATTATCATTTGTTTCTTTAATGCGGAGGAAATCTTCCTGACTGGCAGTGAAAATTTTGCCGGTATTATCCGCTCAAGATATAATGACATATATAATATCAATATTGACTGCCTCGGCGCCAAGAATAGCGGTACACTGGCAATTAAGGCTGCCGGTGAGGAATCGCAATCCATATGTGGCGCGGTAATCGATAAGATGGAGGAATGGCATATTCCATTTAACCGGGATATCGTTGGAGGCAGTGACCATATGTCGTTTTCCAGCCGGGGGATACCCGCTGTCGCTTTTCAGCAGAAGGATGAGACTGAAGTGGCGCATACCCGCGATGACCAAATAGAAAATCTCGACATTGGTCAAATCAAAGAAATATGTGGACTTATCTCGCAGTTTGTCATAGAAAATGATGAAAATAGCTTTAGCCAATCTGCAAAGGCAAGCTTGCCTTCAGCCGATGAAACGGTTTGGGAACTAATACAAATGGAAGCAGACAGGCTTACGGCAAATATGGATTTAGGCTTCAATGAAATTTTTGTATTTGAATATAACGGCGCTCATTATCGGAAATCCGGGAATTGTCCGCTCCGGTCGGAAGGGGAACTGAAAAAGTATTATCCCGCCGCCGATATCTCCGAGTTGGGAAAAACAAACGTGCTAAGTGGATTTGTCGTGGATTCGATAAATATCCAAAATGAAAACGTAGGGCCTTTAGTGGAATATCTGGGGGAGGAGACTGGCAGAATTGCCCTTGATCTGAAACAGGAAAATATTTCGGCAATAAGGATTGGCTATGCCAAGGGAAATTATGTAATCAAGATGACAATGAAGGCCAATAATCCGGGGCCGGACCAACAGGATTTGAAAGCCACCGCATTAAGCGGCGAATATGAAGGATATGAGATATATACCCAGCCTGACAATAACGAAATAAACGGCTTCGGATTTATGGACAGTGCAACGGGACAGTATTTTTATGTACAACATTATACGAGAGAGCCTATAGGTGAACAGGGTTATTTGGTGGCAAACGCTTTCGAGGATGAGGATGATGTTCTGGAGTTTATTGATGCGTTCGATTTTAGAACCCGCGGGGCCGGATATTTTGAATCGCTTTTTGGTAAACGCTGAATACCAATTGCAAACGGCGGCGGGAAAAAATCTCTTCCTGAAGCTTAAAAACAACCGCCGTTTTGCTACCAGGTATGAGAAAAGGCTATCTTTTCTAGTACCGTCACGTTTCTTGCCTTTTATTTTCGTTAGTTATTTTGATGGTTCTAAAACAGACTTTAGCCGGGGCACGAGGGAGAGAAAGCCTTCCCACATAGGCAGGAAGAAATTTGCATGAAGGAGGCGGACGCTCCCCAATCTTTCTGATAAATGTAAAAGCCAAGATACTAAAAGCGCCTCCCGTTCTGATATGAACGGGAGGCGCTTTTTATACAGACTCTATTTTCCTACGATGCGCGTGCCGGTTTCGCCGTTGATGGCGTCGCGCGCCTTCTGCAGCAGCGTAATGAGCGCCTCACGCCCCGGCTTGGAGGCGGCGAACTCCACCGCGGCCTGCACCTTGGGCAGCATGGAGCCGGGGGAAAAATGACCTTCCTTAATCAGGCCTTCTGCCTCATTGGTCGTAATTTGATCCAGCCACTGCTGTTCGGGGGTATTGTAGCGTATGGCTACCTTCTCTACCGCCGTCAGAATAATCAACAGGTCGGCGTTTAGCTCCTTCGCCAGCGCGCAGCTTGCAAAATCCTTGTCGATTACGGCGGGCATTCCCTTTAAGTGCCCGTTTTCCTGCTCCATTACCGGTATGCCGCCGCCGCCCCCCGCGATAACGATCTGCCCGGCATCCACCAGCGCGCGGATGGTTTCAATCTCCACAATGCGCTGCGGGCGCGGGGAAGCGACCACGCGCCGGTATCCGCGGCCCGCGTCCTCCATAACGGCGTACCCGGCCTTTGCGAGTTCATCCGCTTCCATTTTGGTTAAGAACCGGCCGATGGGCTTGGTGGGCTTTTGGAATGCGGGATCGTTGGCGTCCACCACCACCTGCGTAATCACGGTGGAGGCGGGCTTATAAATGCCGCGGTGCAGCAGCTCTTCGCGCAGCGCATTTTGCAGATCGTACCCGATATAGGCCTGGCTCATGGCCACGCACATGGAGAGAGGGATGTTCTGGCTTTCCATGGCCAGGTTGATCATGCCCACCTGCGGGCCGTTGCCGTGGGAGATCACTACGTCGTGGCCCTGTTCGATCAAGTTCGCTATCGCAACGGAGGTTACCTTCACGGCCTCCATTTGCTCTTTGAGGTTGTTGCCCAAGGCGTTGCCACCCAGAGCAATGACGATACGCTTGCCCATCGTATTCTCCTTCCGGTCATATGAGATTTTATACGGAATTTGCGAGTTATGGCGCCTTTACCACTAGGACAGACCTATCATATCATATCGATTGTGCGGATTCCACTGGTTTTCACCCAAAAATAAAAATTTATTTTTTTGCAGCTAAAAATTTTTCTGGTACGTTATTCAGCGGATAAGGCCCGCATTTGCACAAGGAGATCCCGCAAGGAAATTGGCTCTTTCAATATGTGTCTTCCTCCCTGCGGCAGCAGCAGGTCCCCGGAAAGCCCCATAGCTTTTGGCGGCATGATTTCTCCCTTGCGCCCCTAATCCTATCATAGTTGCCCATTCCGACAATATATTTAAAGCAGAATTTTGAATATTTTGAAAGGAAGTCAAATCAATCAGAATAGCTATCTTACTCCCACCGACGAGCAAAGGCATGAAATGCTAAGGTCCGCTCTGAGCGTGGCAGGCCGGTTTTGGGCTATGTACCAAATCCATGTCCGCTCCCGAGGGGAACAATTTTCTATATGCCCATCAAACAAGAATTCATCGGGATCTAAGCGGCAGGAACATCACGGAGTTTTTGTATCCCCTGTACCCTCTCAATGAAGCGGAGCGGCTTACTCCCTGGAATGAACTGAGCGAGTACGCCACGAATTCCATGCTGTTAAGCCTGCCCCCTGAAACGCGCAGGCAAATCCTGCAGATACTGTCGGCATATTCAGAGAATTATGCCGACATTACCCGGTTAAGCAGGCGCCAGGTTTTTGAACTGCTGTACCTGACCCAGGGCGCCATCAGCCTTTTCAATGCCGTGGAGCCCCTAAGTGGATCGCTGATGAACGCCAGCCATGACGATGTCATGGGCGGCGAATATACACTAATTTCCTGAACGTCTACCGCGTCTGCGGCGGTATGGCGAACCTGCCGTTCGCTTTCTATCGTTCTTTAACCAGTCCCAATCCGCCCGAATACCAATTGCCCGCGGAAGCGTTGGGGCCCGTATCCATTCGTCTGGGATGTCCGGTAACGGGCATTTCCCGTTTAGAAAGCGGCCGGAAGGTGGTCCCTCGCTATTCTAAGCCCGATAGCAGGACGGAAGAAGAGTGTTTTGATTATGTGGTCTGCGCGATCCCCTTCACGACATTGCGCGAGGTATCCATAACGCCTTTTTTCACCAGCCAGAAGATGCAGGCCATTCGGGAGCTGAACTATTCCGATGCCATGAAATCCCTGATACACTTCAAAACCCGATTTTGGGAGGAGGATGCTCCCTACGGCCGGATGAACGGCAGTATTTCCTTTACAGACCTTCCCATCCAATCCATCCTCTATACGCCGGACCATATCCGGTGCGAAGAAGGGGAATACTGCGGCCCGGATACGCCGGGAGTCATCACGGGCGCTTACAATATCGGGATTGACTCTATTCGCCTTGGGAACCAGAACGCGGTCCGGCGCTTTGCGCTCATTCAGGAAAACATCGCAGAGGTACACGGCGTTCCTTCTGATTTTCTGGCTCCCCTCATCCTGAGCCATAAGACGGTGGAATGGAACAGGCAGCCCTGGGCGCGGAGCGCTTTTGCCGCGAGCGGGCCGGGGCAGAAAGTGAATTTTCTCTATGCCATGCAGCAGCCGGAATACGGGTGCCGGGTCTTCTTTGCCGGGGAGCATGTATCTGTGAAACAGGGCTGGATACAGGGCGCGTTGTACAGCGCGAGAGTCGCCGCCGACCAGATCGCCAAGGGATGTTAGTATTAGATGAAGAAGGGGGTGTCACATGACATCCCCGTATTTTTAGTCATTACCGTGAAACCATTATTAGGCTCCCTCTGATGAGGGAGCTGTCGGCTGAAAGCCGACTGATGGAACAACCCCCACAACGCATAGCATTATTCCCTCTGCGACGGCACGCAAACCTAGAGGCCTTCGGCGTACCCCGTCGAGGACGGGCGCTGTTAAGCGCCGATACCTTTAATGCCATGGACTGTTGTCCTGATTGTTGTTTGCCTTCTTGTTGCCTGTCTTTGCCTTGCCCTGTATTTCGGGCACAGGGGGGACGTCGTTCTTTTTGATATGCAGCCGCTCGTTGCTTTCGGTGCCGTGCGGCTCTTCCTCATCGGGGCGGCGCATTCCCGCTTTTGCCATGGGTATTGACCTCCTTACACGTCGTTATGCTCTGCGGATTGCTTCTTGTCGTTCTTGCTTTTGTTGGCGCTTTCGCGGGTAAGAGGCGTTTTGTTGTTCGCCTTCTGTTCCCGCACTTCCTTTTTGTCGATCTGGCTGTCTTTAGGCAAGGGAAATACTCCTTTCTTGTGATTTCAACAATAGTTTCTTCCGCGCGGACGAATTCTATGAAGCAAAAAAAAGAGCTGTGCTTTAAGCACAGCTCTTTTGGGGAACCCGTTTTATTTACTTCGCGTTGGCGCCGGCCTTGGCCACAACATCAATCATGTCGGTGACATGGATGGTGACGGAGCTGACGATGTCAGCGCCCGAGGGTGCGCCTTCTTCGTTGAGCGCCATGCCCTTGACGTCATCCACGGTCTTGCCGACGACGTACTTGGCGAACGCTTCAGCCTGCTCGTTCCATTCCTTACCGATACCGGAAGCACCCTTCATGCCATATTCGGGGCCCAGCTCGTTCTTGGTCTTGAATGCGCTTGCGAGATCCGTGGTGATCTTGCCTTCTACGCTGATGCCGATGTTGGTCTGGGAAGCGTCCATGTAGCAGCTGGTGATCTTGCCGTCCTTACCAAAGGTGGTGGCGGCATAGTGGGTATAAGCCTGCGCACGGCCTTCGGCGTCCGCAGCTGCGTTGGTGGAGCTTGCGATGTTGGTGGTCAAGCCGAGGCCCAGCGTATCGCCGGCCTTCGCGCCCAGATCCTTCGCGTTGGCGACGGCCTTCGCGATGGCTTCGATATAGTCGGTGACATGGATGGTAACGGAACTGACGATGTCAGCGCCCGAGGGTGCGCCTTCTTCGTTGAGGGCGATGGCCTTCACTTCGTCAACGGTCTTGCCAACCACATAGGCGGCAAATGCGTCGGCCTGCTCGTTCCATTCCTTGCCGATGCCGGAAGCGGGCTTCATGTTGTATTCGGGGCCCTTTTCCTGCTTGGACTTGATTACAGAATCAAGCGGGGTGGTGATGGCGCCCTGCGCATTGAAATTAATCTTGGTCTGGGCGGTGTCGATCCTGCAGCTGACGATCTTGCCGTCTTCGCCTACGAGCACTGCCGCGGCAACGGAATCAACCTGGGCGGTGCCGTCCCCATCCGCGGGTTCTTTGGAAGATGCGATGGAACTGACGACGCCTAAGCCCGTCTTTACGGATTTTGCACCGCAGCCTACAAAGGCGAACAATGCAAGAACCAGAACCAGAGTCAACGCGATGTACTTCTTCATAGTCTCCTCCTGAATTTTGATATACTTACGATGGCAAATAACCGTCGTTTCAGCAGTAGTATGTCAGATAATAAATTAACAAAATATGAAGGGCGTGTCTATATCAAATAGGCCGATAAAATGCGTGAGAACGAGAGATTTCGCCCTCATTAACCATAACGATATCTCCAAAGCGCTCATATGAAACCAAAATGGCGGAAAATGCGGCTATATAGAATTTATACGTAAATATGACCCGTGATTGTTAAATGAAAAACTTGTAAGCGTATTGAAAAATATGGTACACTTACTTGAAAAGTATATAATGGGTGTGTCTGTTGACAAAGTGACGCTTTTTTGGCAGGCGGAATTTCTATGGATGCAAAGCACTGTATCACGACGTATAGCAATCTGCAATTTGATCCGCTTCAGGCAAGGGAAGCGGATATTCGCATCGGCGATATCGCCCATGCGCTTTCACTCATCTGCAGGGCAAACGGGCATTTCAAAATCTTTTATTCTGTGGCGCAGCACTCCGTTCATTGCGCGTTGGAGGCGGAGGCCTGCGGCTTGAGCAGGCAGACGCAGCTCCACTGCCTGCTGCACGATGCGGCCGAGGCGTATTTGGGCGACGTTACGCGTCCGGTCAAACGGTATTTTCCGCTGTTTTCGCAGGAAGAGGAAAAGCTCCAGCGGGTGATTTACGCCGCACTCCGGGTCGATCCGCCTACGGAACTGGAACAGCAGGAGATCAGGCGCATAGACGACCGGCTTCTTTACCATGAGTTTCTGGCCTACCACGGCAGCGAGGTATGGGATAAGGCGCCCCCGCTGCTGATTGCGCTACCTGCGGAAGAGATTTTGCATCAGGAAGCGGAGGAAGCGTTTCTTCGTCTGTTTGACGCGCTCAAAGTCTGAACGTTTTTTGCCTTAGCCGTGGGAGCTGCTTAAGGCGGAAAACGTGGAATAAAGTAAGGAGTAGGGTTATGATCCGCTTGCTCAGAGAGAACGAGTATGAAACCGCCAAAGCGCTTGTCGGGCGCGTGTTCGACGCATATGTCGCGCCGGAATATTCGCAGGAAGGCGTGGAGACCTTTTATACATTCCTCCGTGCAATCGGAACCCCGCCGCAGGAAGGCGACTTGGCGGTGCAGCTGTTCGGCTATTTCATGCGCAGCGCGCTTGCGGGCGTCGTCGCTGTGCGGGAATGCACGCATATTGCCCTGCTCTTTGTCGCACCGGAATATCAAAGGAAGGGCGTCGCCCGGGCTCTGCTCCAGTCCGTGCGGCAGGACGCCGTGGCGGCGGAGGCGGAGTATATCACCGTCAACTCCTCTCCCTACGCCGCGTCCATATATGAACGGCTGGGGTTTGTGGCCACGGGGCCGGAGGAGGAACGTGACGGCATCCGCCACACGCCCATGCGGTACCCGCTCAACACCGCGTATGCATTGCGCCCCTTACGGATGGGGGATGCGCAGAGCGTTGCGGAACTCGCCAACAACCCCAAAATCGCAAAGAATTTGTTAAACGCGTTCCCCAGCCCCTATGGGCTGGAGGATGCCAAGAGCTATATCGCCCACTGCATGGAAGCGGGGGAGGAGAAGCAGCTTACCCGCGCCATAGAGGTAGACAATCACGCGGTCGGCAGCATCGGTATTGTTTTAGGCGAGGACGTCTATGAGAAGTCCGCGAAACTCGGTTACTGGCTGGGCGAACCTTACTGGGGCTTGGGTATTATGACGCGCGCGGTCCGGGAACTAAGCGAGCTTGCATTTTCCCAATATGATATCGTGCGGATACAGGCCGAAGTATTTTCGGATAACAAGCCTTCCTGCCGCGTGCTGGAGCGCGCGGGGTATACGTTTGAAGGCGTAAAGCGCTGCGCCGTTTATAAAAACGGCGCTATTCAGGATCTGCACACATATGCCTTGGTACGGGAAAAGTTCCAGCCGGAGCTTGTGCATGTTCACGCCTCCATCGAGCCTGCGTTTGATGCGCTGGATGACGCGAGGACACTGTTTGAAGAGTACGCGCATATGCTCGACATCATGATCTATTTTGAAACGTTCGACGAGGAGTTAAGCTCCCTGCCAGGCGTTTATGCGCTGCCGCAGGGGCGGCTGCTTCTGGCGCGGTGGGAAGGGGAGGCCATAGGCTGCGTTGCGCTCAAGCCTCTGACCGAAGGGCGCTGCGAGCTCAAGCGCCTGTATGTCAGGCCCGCGTTCCGTGGCATGCATGTGGGGCGGCGGCTGGCGGAATATGCCATACAGGAGGCAAAGGCAATCGGCTATACGCAGATGCTGCTGGATACGCTGGACATGCTCCAGGACTCCATCGCGCTGTTCCACAAGATGGGGTTCGCGGAGACCATCTCCCTGTATGGGCCGCCCAAGCCCGGCCTTGTATATATGTCTCTGGATTTGAGCGAGTAATTTCGAAAAAGTGCCTGTGGCACTTTTTCGAGGATTACAGGAACAACCTGTGCCTACGGCACGGGCGGTTGTTCCTGCAAGGAAAGCCTTGCGCTGCAAGGCCTTCCGCCGCCACCGCGCATGTCGCTGGCGGCGGTTGGAAGCCTCCGGTGGCTGCGGCCCCCGAGCCTCGTTCTCAAGGAAAGGGAGTGGGGAAACGTAGTTTCCTCACAAAAAAATAATCGTCGGCGCTTTAAAGCGCCGATACCTTGAAACCCAAAGGTTTATTGATACTAGGAGCGGATGTGCTACTGCACATCCGCTTTTTGCAAAAGCCTTTCCAAAGCAGCCAGATCATACACCGGCGCTTTGCAGGCGAACCCCTCGCACAGGTAATAGGCAGCGCCGCTTTCCGGGTACGGATAGTCCCGCGTAAAGGGCGCTGCCGCTTCGAGCGCAGACGCGCCGGATGGAGTTTTCACCAGCATAAGCACGGAATGCTTTGCACTGCCTGCAAGGCGGGCGACTTCCGCCCAATCCCGGTACTCCCGGCTCACGCACAGCAGCATATTTTCCGGATATACGGCCTCCGCAATTCCCAGCAGCGCAAAGCAGTGGGCCATGGGGGCGCGTGCAGCGTGGGCGGCAAGGAAGCCAAGCTGCTTGTCGGCGGCGTCCCGCCATTTGGGTTCGCCGGTGAGCCGCCACAGGCGGGAAAGCAAAAGCCCCGCCGCGGAGTTGCCGGAAGGCAGCGCGCCGTCGTACGCTTCCTTGGGGCGGCTTATGAGCTTTTCCCCCTCTTTGGAATAGGCAAACAGCCCGCCCGCGTCGTCGCCGAACAGGTTAAGCATGCGCTCCGCGAGAAAATCCGCGCGCACAAGCAGCGCCGCGTCGAAGCTTGCGGCGTAGAGTTCCGTTAAAGCAAGCCCGTAAAACGCGTAATCGGCAAGCAGGCCCATATGGTCGGCGCGGCCGTCCCGGTAGCGGACAAATAAATCTCCTTCCGGCGTGGTCAGCCGTTTTTCTATGCTTTTTTGCGCGTTTTGCGCGGCTTTTAAGTAAACATCATCCCCCAGTATAAGATAGGCGCGGGCGAAGGCGGAGATCATCAGCGCGTTCCACGCGGTCAGCTGCTTATCGTCCGTGGCGGGGGGGACGCGTCCCTCACGCAGGGAAAATACCGTTTTCCTAAGCGCAAGCATCGCCTCGTCCGGTATGGGCGTTTCTTTGTGGTGCAGCAGGTTGGGGATGTTCCTGCCTTCAAAATTGCCGCGCTCGGCAATGCCATAAAATTCGCAGAACGCGTTTGCGTCGGCATGCAGCGCGTTTTTTATTTCCTCCGGCGTGAAGAGATAGAATTTGCCTTCCTCGCCTTCGCTGTCCGCGTCCTGCCCGCAGTAGAAGCCGCCTTCCGCATCGGTCAGCCCGCGCAATACATACTTTAGCGTCTCCTCCGCCGCAAGACGGAGCGCGGGAAGAGTAGTCTGGCGATACCCCTCCAGATATGCCATCGTCAGCAGCGCGTTGTCATAGAGCATCTTTTCAAAATGCGGCACGAGCCAGCGCCGGTCCGTGGAGTAGCGCGTAAACCCGCCGCCGATATGGTCGAACAGCCCGCCGCGGTACATGTGCAGCAACGTTTGTATTGCCTGTTCTTTTGGCGTTTCCTTTCCGGTTTCCTGCGCATAGCGCAGCAAGTACAGCAGGATATGCGGCATGGGGAATTTGGGCGCCTGCGAAAAGCCGCCGTACTGCGCGTCGTAATATTGGGATACGGACGAAGCTGCCTTGTGCAGCATGGCCTCTTCCGGCGCGCGCGGGGGAAGCGCCTTTTTTGCCTGGTTTCTAAGATAGCGCGCGGTTTCTTCGCCCTGCGCTTCGGCACGGTCGCGCTCATCTTTCCAAAGCTTTGCAATAGCAGGCAGCAGCTCCGTCATACCCGCAAGCCCGCCCCGGCTTTTTTTAGGCAAATACGTCGCCGCAAAAAACGGCTTGGCTTCCGGGGTCAAGAGTATGGTCAGCGGCCAGCCGCCCTGGCCGGTGTACGCCTCGCAGACCGACATATAGATGCTGTCGATATCCGGCCGTTCTTCGCGGTCCACCTTGATGGAGACAAAGTCCCTGTTCAGCAAGCCCGCGACCTCTTCGTCCTCAAAGGATTCGCGCTCCATCACATGGCACCAATGGCATGTTCGTAAAAGTAGACAGGTTATCCATACCCAATAGAAAGGAACACGGGTTTGTCGTCAAGCCGTGCTTTCTCAAATGCTTCTAGTCCCCACGGATACCAGTCCACCGGATTATAGGCATGCTGGAGAAGATAGGGGGATTTTTCACTGATGAGTCTATTGGGTATTTTTTGCTTGTCCACAGAATCACCTCCTTTACCTGGCCGCTGCCGAGTATGATTTAAAATTATGGTTATAGAACTATCGTCCCCGTCTTTGAACCACACTATGCTGTGGGTTATGAGGCGCTAATTTCAGTACATGAATCACATTGTATAAGTTAAGTAAAATTAACAGCCCCCATCTCTACTTTGAAATGGGGGCATACGGACAAAGCAAAACGTTCAAATTCGCTATCGTAGGACCGTTACCTTTTTATTGCGGAGAATTTGCCGTATTGCTGCTCGTTCAGCTTATTGAAATTGCGAACATTAAATTCAAGGTGCTTGCGCATCGCCTGTTCCGCAGCGCCTGGATCATGGTGCTCGATGGCTTCAATAATTTCGTTGTGCACTTCCAACGCCTTAAGACGCTCCACTTTATATGGCAGTATGTTAAAAAGCTGAATACCGCTGTCGATAATGGGGATGAGGTTGGGTATCACCTGATTTTGGGTGCTTTGCGCAATGCGGATGTGCAACTCCCTGTCTAAGGGGATATAGTCCTCTTCCGCCGCTGCTTTTTCCATGATTGCCTTGCTGAGGCGTTTCATGTCGGTAATATCTTCCTCTTTGGCGTTATCTGCCGCAATAGCGGCGATCTGAGGTTCAAGAATCCACCGTATTTGCATAAGATCCTGCGCGAGTTTGTATTTATCCTGAAAAAAAGCCAGTCCCAGCGGGTCATCTACCAACCCGGGGTTTTCACATACAAAGGTTCCCCGACCGTGCTCAATCTCTAAAATATTGCGTGAGACCAGCAGCTTTACGGCCTCCCGTACGGTATTGCGGCCGACCTGAAGCTCGTCGGCCAGTTGGAATTCGTTCGGCAATTTTTGGCCCGCTACCAGGTTGTTGTTAGCAATCAAACGAATGATTTGTTCGGCGACCTTTTCGGGCAACAGTTTTTGTCCTTCATTTACCGTTTTAAATAACATCTATTTTGCCTCCATTCGCTGCAAAAACATCCCACGTATGATGATAATTGATTTTTATTTATCATAGCAGATTTTCGCCTAACGGACAAGGGGCCTATCATAAACATATTACAAATGATATGCCTGAAAAATTTGATTTTAAAAACAGATTTGACAGCTTTGGATATGGCATGTTATAATGGGCCCATCTAATCCGACGTGTGATGTCGTCGATTATAACCGGCTTTCTTAAATAAACTTTTGATAATTAATCCAATATCAGCCACTTACGATTGTCACGATCTATTTTATTTTTCCTTATAGACATCCTACGTAGTATGTATATTGAAAATTCGGAATTCTGTAAGCGCATCTACCGGCGAAGTTTACGCTTCACGTGTGTCAATACGCGGAGTGAAAACGAATAAAAGGAACGCTTCCAATTAAATCAGGAAAGAGGGAGAAAGAAATGAAGAGGCTAAAATTGGGCATATGTTTCCTCGCTATGGTGCTGCTGTTTGCAACGGCATGCTCCACTACCCCGCCGGCGTCCAACGCAACCACTCCCCCCTTGGAGTCCACACCCGCGCCCGTAGCCACCCCCGAACCCGCTGCATCGGAGGGCGAACCGGGCAAGGCCCTGGAGGGCACCGTCACATTCGGCGTGGTCGCACCTATTACCGGAACGAATAAGATGGTTGGCGAATATGTGGTAAACGGCGCCAATCTGGCAGTGCAGCACATCAACGCCAATGGCGGCGTCCTGGGCAAGGAATTGGTGTTGGTGTTCGAAGACGAGGTGGATAACCTCCAGTCTTCGGTAAACGCCATGGTAAAAATCATGAACTACCCCGAAGTGGTTTCCTTCTTCGGATCCACGTATTCGTCCAACTGCATCGCGGCTTCACCCAACGTGCTGGAGAAAAAAATCACTATGTTTGCAGGCGGTTCTTCGGCCAACATTCCCAAGGAAAACAACCCGTACATGTGGCAGGCACGCATGACGGACGACAAATCAGGCCTGTTGCTTGCGAAAGCTGCCGTTGAAAACCTGGAGATGAAAAACCCCGCCATCTTGTATTCCACTGAAAGCTTTGGCGAAGGCCTGCGCGCACAGACCGTCGCTTCGCTTGAGCAACTCGGTATCGTTGTTCCCGCCGAAAAGCAGTTTGGCTTTGTGGTGGATGAGAAAAACTTCGCGCCCATCATTACCCAGATTCAGAACTCCGACGCGGACGGGTTGATCGCGATTGGCCACCAGATGCCTGCCGCCATCATCTGCCAGCAGGTAGACGCAGCCGGCCTTGATATTCCCTTGTTGGGGTCCTCCTCGTGGGCTTCCGCTGTCTGCCGTGAAAACGCCGGTGCTACTGCGGACGGCTGGTATGCCGTAGCTGACTGGACGGTCGAAGTGGCCACCCCCGAAGGGAAAACCTTTGCACAAGCTTATCGTCTCTCTTACGGTGCGGACTCGGATATGCCCGCCGTAACGGCTTACGACTCCATTATGCTCTTCAAGCAGGCCTGCGAAATTGCGGGCACCACCGAGGACAAAGAGGCGATCAACAGCGCACTGGAAAAAATCGAGGGTTATAAAGGCGCTATGTCCACCTATTATTATTCCCCGAACCGCTGCTTCAGTTCAAGCCAGTTCCTTACGCTGAATGTAGACGGGAAAGCCACCATGTTGGATACCGTGACCACCCGGTAAAGCGGGAGATTACACGAAGGTGCTTCCGGCGGTTTTTACTGCGAGCTTCCCCTATATGCGCGGAGATCAAAATCGCGGGAACTGCCGGACCTGTCCAGAGTGCCACCCGGTGCTTGCCTGCTTGAAAGGCAAACAGGTAAACATCGGGTGGCTGCGGGCAGCCTGATCGAAATTGCTCCTCAATGGAAATATCCGGGAAAGCGCAACGAGGTAAAAATATGAATGTAAACACCATAATTTCTCTTGGCGTTAACGGTGTCGCCATGGGAATGATATACGCCCTGATGGCAATGGGTCTGATTTTGCTCATACGCGCAATCGGCGTTATGAATTTTGCCCAGGGCGATCTGCTGATGTTTGGCGCGTTTGTAACCTGCTGGCTGATCGTGGATGTAAAGCTGCCGTTGTACCTGATGGTTCCTTTTGCGTTGGTTTCCTTTGCGCTCATCGGCACAATATTTATGTTTACGGTATACTGGCCGCTTCGAAGCGCTACTTATCCGGCTGCGACAGTCATTTCTACCATGGGTGCGGCCATGGTGCTCAAAGAAATTGCCACTCTAATCTGGGGTAGCCTTCCGCGCTCGATGCCGCCGCTTATGAGAAACCCTGAAACCGGCAAAGCCGCAGTGTTCCGCATCGGCTCCATATCGCTTCAATGGCAATTCGTGCTTACAATCATCGTGGGTATCGTGCTCATCGTCCTGGTATTCATATTGTTTGAAAAACTATATGCCGGCCGCATGATGCAGGCTGCCGCTCAGGATAAATATGCGGCGGAACTTTTGGGGATTCCCACCATAGTCACCACTTTGGCTACCTATATCATCGTGGTGATCCTAGCTTCGGTCGGCGGTTATATGATATCGCCCATCTTTATGGTAAGCAATACCTTAGGCTCGCTGCAGTTGCGCGCCTTCGCAGGCGTGGTCATCGGCGGGTTTGGAAACATCAAGGGGGCTATTTTGGGTTCCATCATCATCGGTCTGGTGGAGTCCTACAGCACCATCCAGTTCTCCCAGTACAAGGACGCCGTGGTGTTTCTGGTGCTCATCGCCTTTTTGCTTGTGCGGCCCCAGGGGCTGTTCGGCGAGAAGATCGCGGATAAGGCGTGAGGTGCGCTCATATGAAAAAAAGAACGTTCAAGCTTAAACCAAGCGCTCTGATCCTGCTCCTCGTCGGAATTGCTTTTTGCATCATTGCGCCGCTGAGCAACGAGGGGTATTCCATGATGGTTTTGAACCTCGCGCTAATCTATTCGATTGCGGCTTACGGGCTTTCCGTAATGCTTGGCATGGGCGGCCAGCTTACGTTTGCGGCGGTGGCTTTTATGGGGCTTGGCGCGTACACGACTGCAAATCTCTGCTCCGGCCGCATGGGGTTCTGGATGGAGCCTGTGGCGGCGTTGTTCATCTCGCTTTTGGTAGGAGGCGCTGTGGCCTTTGTGGCAGGGCTGATCCTCCTAAGATTGCGCGGAACGTATTTTACGTTTGCGACCATTGGCCTGGTGCAGGTGGCTTGGTCGTTTTACCTGAGTTATAAGCCCCTGTTCGGAGGACCGGACGGCATATCCGGCATATCCACACTGCGGCTGTTCGGCTGGTCGCCGCAAAATTACAATCAATGGTTTTTCATACTTGTGGGCTTTGTGCTCGCGGTAGCGCTTCTGGTGGAGCGTATCCGCCGCACTCAATTGGGCCGCTCGCTCGCCGCCATACGCGACAACGAAATCGCGGCGCAAACCCTCGGCATCAACGTGTATACGACCAAGGCGATCGCTTTTGCTATTGCGGGCATGTTGGCGGCCTTGGCTGGGTCCCTGTACGCGATGCATAGTCAGTTTGTGTCTTCCGATATGTTTAACTTTGAACGAGCCACTTCTTATATCATTATGGCAATGCTGGGTGGCGTGAACAACACGGTCGGTATATTCGTAGGTTCGCTGCTGGTGACCATGTTGCCGGAATGGCTGCGCTTTATGCAGAGTTACCTGCAGTTGATTTATGGCGTGGGCGTGATTCTGCTGATGGTATTTATGCCCGACGGTCTTGCAGGGCTCGCTTCCAAATTATTAAAGACGCTTAAGCGTAAAATGGCAAAAAGGAAACAGGCTGCCGCGTTGCCCGTCGATAGAAAGGGGGGAAGCGTATGAACCCGATACTAAGGCTGGATAAAGTAAGCAAGCGCTTTGGTGGCGTGGTGGCGGCCGACGAAATCAGCTTTCATGTCATGCCGGCGCAGATTCACGGCCTGATAGGCCCCAACGGTGCCGGAAAAAGCACACTTATGAATCTCATCAGCGGCATCTACACGCCGGACTCCGGGAGCATATTTTTTAATGAGGAGAATATTACGTCCTATCCTTCCCATAAGCGCGCCCGCATGGGCATTGGTCGTACGTTCCAAACGCCCAGGTTTTTGCAGCGTTCCAATATCCGGGACAATCTTCTGCTGGGAACCGACTTGAATAACCAGATGGGCTACTTGAACAGCTATTTTGGGAAAAAGGGCGCCAATTTTGAAGAGGAACTCCAGGATCTGATGCGCTATCTGGATTTTACTTTTGATTGGGACGACGATATCAGCTGCTTAGCTTACGGTCAGCGCAAACAGCTTGAAATCGTGCGCAGCATGCTGTCGCACCCAAAAATTATGCTGGTGGACGAGCCGGCGGCGGGCCTGAACAATAAGGAAATCGACGACGTGATGGCGCTGCTGAATTACGCGGCAAGGAATAAAGGCATAGGCGTGCTGCTGATCGAGCATTCCATGGATATGATTATGAATATCTGTGAAAACATTGTGGTCATCAACTTTGGCAAAGTCATCTGCAACGGCGATCCCAAATGCGTATCCAGCGACGAAGCGGTAATAGAAGCGTACCTGGGGAGGAATTTGGAGCATGCTTGAGATCAAAAACCTGCACGCTTATTACGGCCCGATCGAAGCCCTGAAGGGGATCGACATGAACGTGAGATCGGGAAGCATCACTTGCCTCATAGGCTCCAACGGCGCGGGCAAAACAACGCTGCTGAAAGCAATTTCAGGTGTTATCCGACGCACCGGCTCTATTCAGGCGGAGCATTGCGGAGAGTTGATTGACAAAAACGCCAACTACATCGCTAAGCAGGGGATCATTCATGTGCCGGAGGGCCGTCATATTTTCCCGGGTCTGACGGTGCATGACAATCTTGAGACAGGGACCATCAACTGGCACGGATTTTTCGGCCGCAAGCCCTATGACAAAGAGCTTGAGGAGGTTTACACGCTGTTTCCGCACCTGAAGCAGCGCAGGAGCCAGCTGGGGTGGAGCCTTTCGGGCGGTGAGCAGCAGATGCTCGCTATTGGCCGCGGCATTATGGCACATCCCAAGATCTTGATGCTGGACGAACCCTCCATGGGCCTTGCGCCCATCGTGGTAGCCGAGCTTTTCGAAAAGATCGTCCAAATCAACAAACTGGGCATCCCGGTACTGCTGGTGGAGCAGAACGCCCGCCTGGCGTTTGAAATCTCCGACTACGCCTATATCATCGACAGCGGCAAGGTGTTTTTGCAGGGACCGTCGGCCGAGCTCAAAAACGATCCCCGCGTGGTGCAGGCGTATTTGGGGAAAATGGCTGCCGGTAAGCATTGACAATAATGTGGAGGAACGAAACATGAAAGCACTGGTGAAGTATGACGCAGGCCCTGGGAATATGGAGATCCGGGACGTTCCCGAGCCCTCGGCCGGGCCGGGCCAGATAAAAATTCAGGTGCGCATGGCGGGCATATGCGGCTCGGATCTGCATATCTACCACAGCGATATCGCCATTCCGGTGCGGCCTCCTGTAACGACGGGGCATGAGTTTTCAGGCGTGGTGGCCGAAGTGGGAGAGGGCGTTACTGGCTTTGCCCCGGGCGATCGTGTCGTCTCGGAAACGGCCTACGACTATTGCGGCACATGCGATTACTGCCGAGAGGGTTTCTACAACCTCTGCGTGAGCCGCAGGACGCTCGGCTACTGGTATAACGGCATATTTACCGATTATACCGTCGTACCGGCCGGACGTGTGCATAAAATACCGGCTACGGTATCCGACACCGCCGCGGCCATGACCGAACCCTTGGCCTGCGTATGCCACGCCGTTTATGATCTTTGCCGCATTGTGCCGGGGGACCTCGTGCTAATTTCCGGCCCCGGGGCGATCGGGCTCATGGCCATGCAGGTAGCCAAAGCGCACGGCGCAAACGTGGTGATAAGCGGCATGGAGCGGGATTCGGCCCGCCTTGAACTCGCCAAACAGCTTGGGGCGGACCATGTGGTCAATCTGGAGAGGCAAAACCTTGAGGAAGTCGTCATGTCCTTATCCGGCGGTTATGGAGCGGATGTGGTGCTCGAATGCTCCGGCTCCGCGCCCGGCATCGATACGGGGCTGCGGCTCATTAAAAAGAGGGGGTGGTTTACCCAGATCGGCCTGCCCGGAAAAACCATTCCGTTTGATATTGAAAAAGTATGCTACAAGGAATTGCATTTTTCCGGCTCCCTTGGCTCCCGCAATCATAGCTGGAGGCGCGCGCTCAAGCTGCTGGAAGAAAAGAAGGTAACGCTCGAACCCCTGGCCGATGTGTGCTTGCCCATTACCCAATGGGAGGAAGCCTTCCGCCGGTTTGAAAGCAAGGACGGCTGCAAGTTTTTCCTGATACCGGAAGGCGCCGGGGCAATGGTATGAAGAGAAGAAGGAGGGTGACAAAATGAGCTTGTTACTTGAAAGAGTTGAACAATTAAACGCTTTGTGCAAAACATTCCGTACCGATTTAATAGAGCTTTTGTACAGTATCCAGACCGGGCATCCGGGCGGCTCGCTGTCGGTATGCGAAATTCTGACGGTTCTGTATTTTGAAAAGGCTTCGGTGGATTCTATTAATCCCTGCTGGGAAGAAAGGGACCGTATCGTATTGACCAAGGGCCATGCGGCTCCCATGCTGTACCGCGTGCTGGCGGAAAAAGGCTTCTTCCCGGTGGAGGAAATGCGCACGCTGCGCCAGATTGATTCCCGCCTGCAGGGCCATCCCTGCTCCGTGGAGACGCCGGGGGTGGAGCTTTCCACAGGGCCTCTGGGCATCGGGTTATCAGCGTCGGTGGGTATGGCGCTGGGAATGCGCCTTTCCGGCGTTCCCTCCACTGTATACGCCGTAATGGGCGACGGCGAACTCAACGAAGGCACCGTTTGGGAGGCGGCCATGAGCGCGGCCAAATTCTCTCTTGATAACCTCGTTGTGATCGTGGACCATAACGGCGTGCAGCTCGACGGCACATGCGATGACATTATGCCCATGGGCGACCTCGCGGCAAAATTCGCGGCCTTCGGCTTTGAGGTGCTGCATTGCGACGGCCACGATGTTAACAGCATCGCGGAAAGCATAGACAAAGCAAAGCAGGTGCAGGGAAAACCTGCGGTCATACTGGCGAAAACCGTAAAGGGCAAGGGTATTTCCTTTATGGAAGGAAAAAACGCCTGGCATGGCAAGCCCATTAACGACAAGGAATACGCCGCGGCGATTGCGGAACTGGGAGGAGTGCAGCATGCCTAAGACAATTCGGGACGCATACGGCGAGAGCCTGCTCAAATACGGAAAAGACAATCCCAATGTGGTGGCGCTGGACGCCGACGTGGCATCCTCCACAAAGTCGTCCATATTCGGCAAGGAATGCCCGGACCGGTTTTTCAATATGGGCATTGCGGAGGCCAATATGGTGGGGGTGGCCGCGGGCCTTGCCGCAAGCGGCAAAATTCCCTTTATCAATACCTTCGCGGTGTTCCTGACCTCCATCGGTCTCATTGGCGCGCGGGCTTTTGGCTCCTATTCCGGCCTCAATATGAAATTCATGGGCGCCTATGGCGGCATATCCGATTCCTACGACGGGCCCAGCCACCATTCCCTGGAGGACATTGCCATCATGCGCACGCTGCCGGGGTTTGAAGTATTTGTACCGTCGGACGAGGCGCAGACCGACTGGCTGGTAAAGCATGCCATAGAAACAAAAGGCCCCATGTACATCCGCCTTTCCCGGGATGCCACCGCCGATGTTTACGCCCCCGGCACCACGTTTGCGCCCGGCAGGGGCATGGTGCTGCGCGAAGGGACTGATGCCGCTATCATAGCCTGTGGCGTGATGGTGGGGCAGGCGCTCCAGGCCGCGGAAGAGCTTGCGCAAAAAGGCGTGGAGGTCCGGGTGGTGGACATGTTTTCCATAAAGCCCATAGACAGGGCGTTGGTACTGGATTGCGCCGCAAAAACCGGGTTGATTGTTACCGCTGAAGAACACAATGTCATCGGCGGCCTTGGCGGCGCGGTAGCCGAAGTACTCAGCGCTGCCGGAAGCAGAGTGCCCCAGAGATTTATCGGGACAAACGACTGCCACACCGAGTGCGGCCCTTATGGAGACCTGCTGCAGCGGTATTGCCTCGACGCCTCGGCCATAGCCAAGACGGTAGAGTTGGCGTTGAATGGGAAGTGAAATACGTATGAAGCAAGCAGTTCTGACCGCCCCCTATACATTCGAGCTCCGCGACGTTCCCGTGCCCGAGATCACGCCGGATCAGGTATTGCTCCGGGTGGTGCGCGTAGGGGTATGCGGTTCGGATATTCAGATGTACCATGGCCGCCACAAATATATGACCTATCCGGTCGTGCCGGGGCACGAAGTCAGCGCCGTTATCGAGAAGGCGGGCGCCAACGTGCAGGGCTACCGGGAAGGCGATAAGGTTACGGTAGAACCCCAGGTAGTCTGCGGCGTATGCCACCCCTGCACCATAGGGCGCTTCAACGTATGCGAGAGCCTGAAGGTGATGGGCGTTCATATGGACGGGTTTGCGGCCGAATTTGTGGCGATGGACCCGAAATATCTGCATCTTTGCCCGCCCGACATGGATCTGGACCTTATTACGCTGGTGGAACCCTTGGCTGTGGGCGTGGGGGCCGTGAAACGCGGCAGCTACAAAAACGCCAACATTGCGGTGATCGGCGCCGGAACAATAGGCAATCTGATTGCCCAATCCGCCCTGGCGCTTGGCGCGGGCGACGTGCTCATTACGGATATTACGGATGCGCGGCTGGACCTTGCGCGGCGCTGCGGCATTAAGAAAGCGGTAAACACCAAGGAGATATCGCTGCGGGACGCCATATTGCAGGCGTTTGGGACTAGGAAAGCGGATATCATTATCGACGCCGCAGCTACCGCCTCGAGTTTTTCAAGCTGCCTTGCGGCGGCGCGCCCAAGCTCGGACGTCATTATAACCGGCAACTACAAGGACCCCATGCAGTTGGAAGTACCCTTGCTGCAGCGCAGAGAAGTCAACCTCATCGGGCATATGATGTACGTGCGGGAGGATTATAAGGACGCTATCGACTTCCTGCAAAACGGCAGCGTGCAGGCAAAAGAGATCATTACAAGCCGTTTCCCCTTACAGGACATCGTGGACGGTTTTAAAAAGAGCGTGGACAACGCCACTCAGGAAATGAAAGTGGTTATGGATCTCTCATAACGGCAGATGGACGACCACTTCAATTTAAAATGTGACACAGGAGGGATTTGCAATGAAAGAGTCTATCTACAAATATTTCAAAGTTGGCACTATTCAATGGATGAGCCATCCTCCCGCCAAGTACGACATTCTGGAATCGCTCAAGACTCTTGCGGCGGACGACTTTTTCGATGCCATAGAGGTCGGGCGCATTCAGGATGACGGCGTCCGTGCGGCTGCGAAAAAGATCCTTGAGCAGAGTCACATGAAGGTGTGCTACGGCGCGCAGCCCCGGCTCTTGGGCCCCAAGCTCAACCCCAACGATCTCGACGAAGCGGGCCGCAAGGCCGCCGAGGCTACCTTGCTTGAAGCGGTGGACGAGGCGGAATACCTGGGGGCAAAGGGCATCGCCTTTTTATCCGGCAAATGGAGCGAAGAAACCAAGGACATAAATTATGCGCAGCTTTTAAAAACCACGCGCACGGTATGCGCATACGCCAAGACCAAAGGCATGCTGGTGGAACTCGAAGTGTTCGATTATGATATGGACAAAGCCTCGCTCATAGGCCCCGCCCCGCTCGCCGCGCGCTTTGCGGCCGATATGCGCACCACATGCGACAACTTTGGCCTGCTGGCGGATCTTTCCCACTTTCCCACCACCTACGAAACCAGCAAGTTTGTCATTCAGGTGCTTCGGCCCTACATTACGCACCTGCATTTTGGAAACGCCGTGGTAAAGCAAGGCTGCGACGCGTACGGAGACCTGCACCCCTGCTTTGGCTATCCCAACAGCGCCAACGACACCGAAGAGCTTTTGGACTATTTCCGCGTATTGAAGAACGAAGGCTTTTTCAACGCAAACGATCCGATGGTGCTTTCCATGGAGGTTACGCCCCGGCCCGATCAGAACGGGGACATCATACTGGCCAACACAAAGCGGGTGGTGAACCGCGCGTGGGCGCTGCTGGAGGACTAATTCTCCGGCCCATACGGCGGAACTCTCACAGTGTATGAAAAGGAGAGATTGTAAATGAAAATTGTCATTCTGGACGGTTATACCGAAAACCCCGGCGATCTGAGCTGGGGCGGGTTTGAAGCCCTGGGGGGACTGCGCGTTTATGACCGGACGGCTCCGGGCGATATCGTGGCCCGCATCGGGGATGCCGACGCTGTCATCATGAATAAAACGCCCATCAGCAGGGAAACGCTTGATGCGTGCCCCGGCGTCAGGTATATCGGCGTGCTGGCGACCGGCTACAATGTTGTGGATACCGCGGCGGCGAAGGAAAAGGGCGTTGTCGTTACGAACATTCCCACGTACGGAACCACGGCGGTGGCGCAGTTCGTGTTCGCGCTGCTTCTTGAAATCTGCCATCACGTTGGCGCTCACAGCCAGGCGGTATATAACGGGGACTGGACCAATAACCAGGATTGGTGCTTCTGGAACTATCCGCTCATTGAGCTGGCAGGGAAAACCATGGGTATTGTCGGGTTTGGGCGCATCGGCCAGAATACGGCGCGCATCGCCGCAGCCCTTGGCATGAAGGTGCTCGCCTATGACGAATACCAAAGCGAAGAGGCCAAGCAATATGGGCAGTATGTGACGCTGGACGAGCTTTTGAAGGAAAGCGACGTTATTTCGCTGCATTGCCCCCTGACGCCTTCCACGCAGGGGCTTATCAACCGCGAAACCATCGCGAAGATGAAGGACGGCGTTATTCTCATCAACACGTCCCGTGGGCCGCTGGTGGTCGAGAGCGATTTGGCCGAAGCCCTGAACAGCGGCAAGGTTTATGCCGCCGGGGCGGACGTTGTTTCCACCGAGCCTATCCGGGCGGACAATCCCCTGCTTGGCGCAAAGAACTGCTTCCTCACGCCGCATATCGCATGGGCGCCCCAGGCAAGCCGCGCGCGCCTGATGGACATCGCCGTAAACAACCTGAAGGCTTACGCAAATGGCAAGCCTGTCAATGTCGTAAACCGGTAATTCCTTTTTGCATTCGGGCTATGGCGCGGCGCGTTGCGCCGCGCCATATTTTTTTTTGGCTCTTTCTATTACCCGGAGAGTCAATTTTTGGCACAAAGCTGTCTTCATACAGAAAGGAACCTGTCATGAAAAGATTTATCATTGCGCCTGACTCCTTCAAGGGAACGATGCCCGCGGACGAGGCCGCTTCCGTGATACAGAACGCCATTTTCACGCACATTCCGGATGCCCAAATAACATGCTTGCCCATGGCGGACGGGGGAGAGGGGATGGTGGAGGCGTATTTGCGCATCTTGGGCGGCGAACGCAAAACCGCATGGGTATCGGGGCCGTTTGGCGAGCCGATGGAAGCCTTCTATGGCCTGCTTATGGATAACACCGCCGTAATAGAAATGGCGGCCTGCGCGGGATTGCCGCTTGTGGATGGAAGGCGCGACCCGCTGCATGCAACGACAAAAGGCGTTGGCGAGCTGATCCGTATTGCGGAACAGGAAGGCGCGGCGCGCATTGTAATGGGCATAGGGGGCAGCGCGACAAACGACTGCGGTATCGGCATGGCGGCGGCGCTCGGGTACCGCTTCCTGGATGAAAATAAAAACCCGGTCGAACCGCTTGCGTGCAATATGCGCCATATCAGGCATATTGAAAAACCCGACCAGCTGCCTGCAATCCCTGTCATGGCCGCGTGCGACGTCGATAATCCGCTGTATGGCCCCGTTGGCGCGACATATACTTTTGGGAGGCAAAAGGGAGCGGAAGACGATACGCTGGCTTTGCTGGAAGCAGGAATTCAAACTATGGCGGAAGTCATTTTGCGCGATTTAAAAGCGGATGTGGCGAATGTGCCAGGCGCCGGAGCGGCCGGCGGGCTGGGTGCAGGGTTGCTTGCGTTCCTTGGCGCGGAGCTCAAACCCGGAATTGATTTGCTGCTGGATACCTGCGGCTTTGATGAAATGCTGCAGGGCAGCGATATTGTATTGACCGGGGAAGGGAAAATAGACTGGCAAAGTGCGCACGGCAAAGTACCGGTCGGAATAGCCAGGCGTGCGAAAAAGGCAAACGTGCCCTGCATCGCTTTGTGCGGCGCTATCGGGGACGGGGCAGAAGCCGTATATGAACAAGGGATCACGGCAATATTCTCTGCCGTACGGGGCGCGTCGGATTTTGACGGGATCAAAAAGACTTGCCACGGGGACCTTTCCATACTGGCGGATTCCGTTGTCAGGCTGTTGTTAGCCATTGGAGGCTAACGTAAATATAATTAGACAAGGCATCGTTGGTTCTTGGGGGAAAATGTTTAAGGAAAATAATCATCTAATGCTTTATAAAAGCTATGAGATATCATCCCATAGCTTTCTATTTGGAAACCCTTTTTAAGGGTTCCCTTATTCATAATTTATTTGTTGTTTGTCTAATTTACAGAGAGTTCAGCTTCAATATTCTCTTCTGAAAATTCATACCATGCCACATCTTCTTTTGCGGATTGCTCACTCGCAAAAGAATCAAAGGCTTCTTTTGTAACTGGTTCATTATTAATGAAATATGATACGGTTAATTCAGTCTCGCCTTGGCTTGATTCGCTATAGCCCAATGTGTCAGTTTGAAAGGTATCCGTTTCAAATTTCATTTTTCCGAATCCACTGTCCGCCGCGCCGCTTGAATAACCAAATGTTCCGTCCGTTTTCAGCCCTTGTAACCCCCTGATCGGAAAAAGATATCCATAGACGGTATCATTCATAGTATGCAGGACTTCATAAAACTGCGGCTCATTGCCTACCGATAATCCAAGAACAACTTCAGGCACTTTGTCGCCATCCATATCAAGTACCGCAAATTGCGTCGCTTCGAAGATGGTCTCATAAATTTCTTGGTTCGTTAAGAAATCATTTAAAGATAATTCTTTCTGGTTATCTGTACTGAAGAATTCAGCCTTGCCCTGCAACACTGCTTTATATGCTTCGAATGCTGAATTACCGGATGGCGCCGGGGCGTTTGCGTCTTCACCGTTGCCGCCCGAAGGGCTAGCAGAGGGCGTTGTTGGAGTATTGGTGTCGGAAATTTCGTTGCTGATGTCTAAAGTGGCAGCAGGGCTTGCTGAAACATTGGCGTCAGGAACTTCGTTACGGTCCAAAGAGCACCCGGTCATTGAAATACTCAATAGAAACACAACAAGTACGCTTACAAATTTGGTTTTCATCTACTACTCCTATTAAATCTTATCTTTCGCTTTTGCTACAACCATACACTATTTAATTACGGCTCTATCATACATTCTCAGATGCTGAATGGACACAACTTATCGGATTGTTCAAAAAACTTTAATAATCCTAACAGCTTAAGTCCTTTTTAATGACTAGCTGTTTTATTGCAGCCATGAAGGAATCGGATAGCTTTTGATGTGTTCAAATGTTTCAACCTTAACTTCCCCGGATGATACCCTTATTGTGATATGGTCAACGCCAATGGGATTATGAGCTCCCAAATAAGGTACAACCTCAAGCTTTATGATAAACAGAAATGTCCTGTAGCCATCAGGACGCTCAATGGATAGAACAGTGGGCCCGTACGGGTCGACATTGGGAGAATATCCCGTATTCTTTTCATAGTACTTGCTCACTGCTTCCTGGCTATATGGCAAGAGCACTGTCATAAAAACATCCTGATAAAGTTCTTCCAAAGAACCCTCGGATGGTGTCTCCGGTTCAAAATAGGTTTTTGGTTTCTCTGGTTCATTGCCGGTCCGAATGATATGTTCAAACCAGATGGCGGCGGCTCCTGCAAGTAAAACGAACAATACGCAAGGAATTAGCTTTCTCCATCTTATTGCTATTCTTTTCAAGCAAATCACCTGCCCTCACGCAATATCTTTATGCATTGTGATCCCAGGGAAGGGCACGAATACCATAAAACTCTCGTTAAACTTATGGTTTCCATGTTGAAAGTTATCAAAAAATACTGTTGACATTGACGTTACGGCAAGGTGTACGCTGAAATCGTCAGGAGGGAGAGGCATGGAATATACGGTGCAGAAGCTTGGGAAGCTGGCGGGTATCAGCACCAGGACATTGAGGTACTATGATGAGATCGGGCTGTTAAAGCCAAACAGGGTGAACTCATCCGGGTACCGGATCTATGGGAAGCAGGAGGTAGCAAAGCTCCAGCAGATCCTATTCTACAGGGAACTTGGGATTGATCTTGAAAGCATCAGGGGGATCGTTACGTCGCCGTCGTTCGACGGTACGAGCGCCTTAAAGGAGCACCGGGAGAAGCTTCTATTAAAGCGGGAACAACTGGATGCATTGATTGCGAACGTCGAAAAGACGATCGCGGAATCGGAAGGGAGAATAGTCATGACGGATCAGGAAAAATTTGAAGGCTTCAAACAGCGTCTGATCGACGAAAACGAAGCGAAATACGGCGAGGAAATCCGGGAAAAGTACGGAGCCGAGCAGGCGGAACAGTCGAACAGGATATTCAAGAACATGACCAGAGAGCAGTATGCGGCGTTCGAAAAGCTGGGCGTCGACGTGCTTCAAACGCTGAAGGACGCGTTCGCCACAGGCGACGCGGGCGGCGAGCTTGCGCAAAAGGCCGCGGACCTGCACCGGCAATGGCTTACGTTCGCGTGGGGCAGCTACTCCAAGGAAGCGCACTCGGGGGTCGCACAGATGTATGTGGACGATGAACGGTTCACGGCCTATTACGATAAGGAACAGCCGGGCTTGGCCACGTTTTTGCGGGACGCGGTGCTTGTCTATACCGGAATGAACAAGTAAAAGGGTTCTATAGCGGATAAAGCGGCTGATGGAGAGACAGCCGCTTTTTCTGTCTTTGGCTCAAACAATAAAAGCAACCAAAAGGGGATTGACTCGTGGATAATATTGTATTTCAATGAATGTGTTGTATTTGTAATAAAGTGACAGAAAGGCGCAGTTATGAGCAAAGAGCAAATTCTGTTGGACCGGCAGGAGGACCTTTCTATTTTTAAGGATACGATGGTGGAAATGACTTGGCCGGAGATAAAGCGGTCGGCCGAAAACGGCGATGTCGTTCTGTTTCCCGTGGGGATGGTTGAAGAACATGGCCCCCATATGGATTTAAGCCCGGATGTTTACCTGAGTTATCTTTATTGCAAATTCCTGAAGCAGTGTCTAAACAAGAAAGGCATTTGCTCTATCATCGCGCCGCCCTATTATTGGGGCATTGCCGAAGATACGAAGGATTACCCCGGGACGTTTTCCGTCCGTCCCGAGACATTCAAATCCATACTGCTGGATATTTTTCATTCATTAAACGGATGGGGGTTTCAGAAGGTGTTCGTTGTGAATGCGCACGGGGATCCTATGCACGTGAAAATCATAGAACAAGCTGCAAAAGAAATGCGTGAGAGCAAGAATATGCTTCTGTATAACCTGGGTAGCCTTTCTGTTCCCATAGAGAACCCGCCGGTATTTCCACAGCAAAGGGAAGGGAAATTTGAGCCGGATTATCATGCGGGCGCGGATGAAACTGCTGCAATATATACGTTTTATCCACAGAAAGTAAACGTTGAAGTGGCTCAGCAGCTAAAGCCGCAAAGCGGCTTTCATCCGCTTGGGTATTACGGCGACCCGGCAAGTTTCTTATTGGAACGCACGGTTCTTGAACAGTATCAGGCGGATTTGGAATTAAATGCGCAAAAGATAGAAGCTGTTCTGCAGGGCAGCGAATTAATTTAGGATTCTTTACTATCCCGCTTTTTCTTCTCCTGACCCTTTTCAAAATACAGCGTGGCGTTGATTTCGCTGCCGATCAGCATCACCATGCTGGAAAGGTAGAGCCACAGCATCAGCACAACTACCCCGCCCAGGCTGCCGTACAGGCGCGCGAAATTGGCAAAGTTGTTGACATATGTGGAAAAGAGTATGGAGCTTACCACCCACACCACGCTTGTAAACGCCGCGCCGGGCAGGACCTCCTTTGCCCGCAATTTCCGGTTGGGGATGATGATGTAAAGGAGCAAGAACAGCCCTAAAAGCATTCCTACCGGCAATATGAGCTGCAGAATATGGGTAAGCGTCACCCCGAATGTGGACCAGCCCAGCTTAGCGGATAGCTCCCATATCAGCATATCCCCGAATACGATGGCAACCATTTCAAGAAGTATGGAGAACGCGATCAAAAGCGTAAACAATATCGCCATGGCGCGTACAGTGTAAAATTTGCGGGTCTCCTTTACGTCGTACGCCCGGTTGAGACCCCGGGCAATTGCCATAAACCCGTTGGAGGAGGACCATACGGCCAATATGACGCTGAAGGAGAGGATGTTCGGGCGGTCGGCCGCGAATATTTCGTTGAGCGTCGTCGCCACCACCGCGTATGCGTCCGCGGGCAGTGCCTGAAGTATGCCCGCGAGCGATTGCGGCTGTAATAGCGGCGTATAGGTCAGCACCGTCACCAGGAATATCAGGAACGGGAAGAACGCCAACAGCAGATGGTACGCGAATTCCGCGCCCAATGCGGGTACCTCGTCCGCCTGGAAGCGCTCGTATAGCCGCTTTATAAAACGGATCGCCCGCTGTACTATTTTTTTCACCGCCACTCCTTTACGCGCCAAATGCAGCGCAACAGGGATAGCATCAGTATTCCCATGCGGGCGCTTTGCAAAATTTAAAAATATCTAAAGGTACCTGATTAAAGTGCTTGACAAGATAATAAGGTACCTGTAAAATTGATTATGAAAGGTACCTTATTAAATTTTGGAGGAACAAATATGGAAGACGATATCAGGAAGGACGATCAGCTCCTTGAGAAGCTTTTGCGCGTCCAATGGCTGATGCACCGTTACCACCAGCAAAAACTCAGGGAATACGGCCCCATGGGCGCCCCGCACCGCGGCCAGGGGCGCATACTTGCCCTTTTAAAACTGCGGCCCGAAATCAGCCAGAAGGATCTCGGCTATCTCTTGGATATGCGTCCCCAGTCCCTGGGAGAACTGTTGATGAAGCTGGAGCGCAGCGGCTATATTGTCCGCACGCCCTCGGAGGAAGACAAGCGCGTATTGAACATCCGGCTGACGGAGGAAGGCGAGAAAGCAGCGGAACAGACAGGAAGCAAGCCGGATCACGGCGGACTGTTCGACTGCCTGAGCGATGAGGAGCAGGAAACGCTCGGCGTGCTGTTAGGCCGTATCATCAGCTCTTTGGAGCAGCAGCTTGGCGATGCGCAGGAGGAAGACGGGCGCGGACCGTGCGGGCATCCGCACCACGGGCCGTTTGACCCGCGCATGAGGCTGCTGCACGGCCACCCTCCGTTTGGCTGGGGCGGAATGCCGGACCATCCGTTTAGGCATGGGCCCGATTGCGGGCGCCATGGCGGGAATAAACAGGAGAACGAACCGGAGAACGAAGATTGATTAAAGTCCAGTGCATTTAAAAAGGCACTGTCGGGAAAACCGGCAGCGCCTTTTCTTAATATGATCTTTTACAACCATGATGGAGTCTGATATGCTCTAAAGCAAGACGATTGATGCATATCGGGGGAGAGAATCATGCTTTTTGACGCGTTACAGCTTATCGGCGGCATTATCATGGCTTTTGGGCAAATACCGCAAATTGTGCAGATTATAAGGACGAAATCCGCAAAAGACCTGAATATCAAAACCTATCTGATGATGTGCGCGGGCATCCTGCTGATGGAAGCGTATGCGGTCAATCTTGTACTGAATGGATCGGGCGGCGCATTTTTAATCACCAATTCCGTTTCCCTGCTTGCCGCTGCCGTTATGATTGCGCTCATTTTGAAGTACGGCGGCGGGAAACGGCGCTGATGTTTCGAATGGACGCTATCTGGATGATATCCCCCCAAGGATGCGGTTGAGATAGCATAGTGGACCCATTGCAAAGATGCCAGTGTTTAGTTATTGGTATCTTGCTGCAGCGCGGTGTAGAGCGCATTCATCGCCGCAAATGCGCTTTCGTCCGCGGCTTTGCATTTGTCAATCATTCGGCCGAGTCCTTGCCTTACGCTTGTATCGGCCAAACGATGAAGTTGTTCCTCGCCCCGCTCATAGCCGCCCAGCAGCTCCGCCATGTTCTGTACGCAGGCGAAAACTTCCATAAAACCCGCCTTTGCCGTGGCGCACAGCCTCTGGTGCGCGGGGAGCCGCTCCCTTAGCGTTTCCAGATAGAGCGCGGCGTGGTAACGCCCGTCCATCAGGCAGTCCATAGCGTCGCCCTGGCACATCAGCCGCTCAAAAAGCAGCGGCAGCACCGCGTTGCGGGGGAACTGTGTTTCGTCCAGCAGCGCGCGCTTCCACGCGTCATAGGCATAGAGCCCCTTTGCATATTTTCCGGCTTTTCTGCCGGTGAGCGCCTCTATGGCATTTTGCAGCACCGCTTGCGGCCCGAATACGGGCGCGGCAACATCCCCCATTGCTATCACGGCGGTGGTGGAAGGGTTTTCCCACCATGTGCGGCAGATAAAGTAGCCGGAGTCGTCTGTCGTTGTTCCGGCGCTGAACTCGGGGTTATCCTGGAAAAAGTTCCACCCAAGCAGTACCTGCCCGTTCTCCCGGTAGCCCGTGATCAGGCAGGCTTCCGGCGGGCCGATGACGCCCAGCGCGATGCACGGCACGCCTGCATCGATCCGCTTGCGGAGGAACGCGATAAATTCTTCTTTTGTCGGCTGAACTTTGCCGTTGCGGCCAATCAGGTGGAAGCTGCGGCCCAGCGCCTCGATCGCCGTCCGGTAAGATTTCAGCGGATCGCCAAACGTGAAAATCAAGTCCACGTTCCCGCCGTTCCAGGAGGTCATATCCCAGGTCAGCCGGAATGCCGCGCCGCTTGCCGCCATGACAAAATGATAGGGAACGTCCTGACCAAGGTAATTTGCGCAGGCCCGAACGCACATGGGGTAGGGCGTGCAGCCTTCCGGCCCGTATTCCACCTTGGGAACGCCATACAGGATGACGCCGTCTTCAAAGCTTTGCTGTTTCATAAGCAATCCTCCGCTTTTTGTGATAGGATACCGACCCCGTACACGCCCGCGCACAGCTTGATACGCCCGACAGGGCGGCGAGAGAGCCGGAACGCCTGCGGCGTAAGACCGGCGACGCGCTTGAAGGCTTTTGTGAATGTATCCGGGTCGAACCGGTAGGCAAGGGCAATCTCAAGGATGCTCTTCTGGGTGTTAATCAATTCAAACGCTGCGTTTGCAACCCGGCGGGAACAGATATAGCGGTTCAGCGGCATGCCCACATGCGCTTTAAACACGCTCCGGATATGCGCAAGGGAAAACCCCGTCGCCCGTTCAAGTTCGGTGGTGTTGAGTTCGATGCGCAGCCGGTTTTCCACAAATACGATCACCGACCATACTGTAAGAAAATAATTCAAGGATCATCCCTGCCCTATGTGGATTGCCTCATGAAGCAAGAGTATTGTAACATATCTTTCCACACATGATCCGACGTTTTTGAGGAACATCACGGCGCTTCTTTTGTCCGCTGATCGCTTGAAATGGGAAGATGTATCCGCTATGATGGGGAAAATACGTAACAAACGGAAGACACGCTGAACTTTTAGGAGCAATGCTATGAAACTGATGGAATGCGCGCCAGACTGCGCGGACGCCGTGGAACTGATGGCGGAATTGTCATCTTGCCTGGAAAGCATCACGGGGGACAGCGGCGCAAGCTCATTTGACCCGCAGGACGCCCTGGGCGAGCGCGCCGTGTTCCTCGTCGCATATGACGAACAAACGGGGCAGTCTTTGGGTTGCGGCGCGATCCGGCCCATGGGGGATACAGTGGCAGAATTAAAGCGCATGTACGCGCGCCGTCCCGGCGTGGGAACCGCCGTGCTGCATGAACTGGAACGCCGAGCGCAGGAATTCGGCTATGCAGCAATCCAGTTGGAGACAAGGCTTATAAACGAGCGCGCCGTTTCGTTCTATGAAAAAAGGGGATACCGTCGCATCCCCAATTATGGAAAGTATGAAGGCCATCCCGAGGCCGTCTGCTTTGAAAAACGTCTGGACGGCAGCACGCAGCCGTAGTCCTTTATATGTTCTCCCCGGCGTCGAGCGCTTCCACAAACTGCTTCGCTACGCGTGGCGAACGCCCGCCGCGGGAAAGCGCATGCCGCTCTGCCTGCAATAACAACTCGTCAGTCGCATCCATGCCGCGCTGCTCCAAAAGCTTGCTTACAATCGCAAGATAGCTTTCCTTGTCCGGCTTGCCGAAGTATACCCGCAGGCCAAAGCGCTCGGAAAGGGAGGTCTGTTCTTCTATGGTTTCGTTGCGGTGGATGTCCCCGCCCTCGCGGTCGGAAAACCGTTCATTGACTATGTGTCGCCGGTTGCTGGTGGCATAGATCGCCACGTTTTTTGTGCGCGCTGCGGCGGAGCCTTCCAGTATGGCTTTTAATGCGCCGCTTTCCTCGCTGCACTCTGCAAAGGAAAGGTCGTCCAAATACAGAAGAAAGCGCAGCGGATTGTCGCTGAGACGTTCGAGTATGGAAGGGATCAACAAAAGCTGGTGCTTTTTGATTTCGATGAGCCGCAGCCCATCCTGATGATATTCGTTCACCAGCGCCTTTACCGTGGAGGATTTGCCCGTGCCCGCGTCGCCGTATAAAAGCGTGTTGGCGGCGGGCTTTCCGTTTAGAAGCGCCAGGGTGTTGGCCTCTACAAGCGCGCGTTCACGCTCGTACCCCTTGAGTTCAGAGAGACGGACAGGGTCCGGCGTCCGCACAGGGGCGATGGCGCCATCTTCCATATAAAACATGGCATGCTCTGCATAGATGCCGTACCCGACCTTGTTTAGCCGCGCCATACGGTCTTCGTACGCCTGGGTAAAGGAAAAGGGGCGCGTCGTCCATTCCGGGAGATACCCATTGAACTGAAGCGCCTGCCGTACCGCCTGCGCATCCAGTTGGGAGAGTTCCTCCAATATGGCAAGCTCGGCAGCAAGGCATACGCGCAAAGCCGCGGATATGGGTTCATGGCCGACGCGTTTGCAGACGTACGGGTTTTCGTTCGCGGCAACGCGGCCCCAGATATAGGCCGTCCAATCCTCGGTTGTTTCAAAAAGCCGCGCTACAAAAGCGGCGTAGGCGTCCACACGCTCCGCCTCGCTTTTCCGCGTGCAGGTCAAGACATCCATCAGTAAAAGGAAGACTTTATCGGATAAAAGGTTTCGAAACAAAACAAGGGAACGGAGCTTTAGATAGAGTGCCAATAGATCTTTCAAAACGGATTCCTCACTTTATTGTTGGGTGTTCAGACGTTATCCCTATCTTACGCCAAAGTCTTCGTACGGGCAAGCGGATAAGGGTACTTGCCATTATACAAATAAAAAAAGCCCCTGCAGGGGCTTTTTCAATCAAATCGGCTATGATGACGAGGAAGCTGCTATGCTTTACGGGGCGATGAGCCGGTACTTAGCATTCGCAGCAAAAGTCCGGCTTTATACGCGGCTCAGAAAGAAAGACGCTGCCCGTTGCTTTTACAGTATAATATCGGAAGGGAAGTACAATATAGAGCGGAGAATTCCGGCAATTCTGCCCCAATAAGCCAATATATCCGTGCGATGTTTCCACAAAGCCCTGATAATCCGCGCGATAACCATTTTCAGCCTGATGTCTTTTAAACGCTTATGCTACGATATGCGTAGAAGACAAACATAATTTAAAAAAAGGAATGAAACGGATGGAACAGCAAGACGCCGCGGAAGTACTCCGCCAAAAAGCGGAGGCGTATTTTGCCGCCTGCGACGCGACGAGAGAGCGTGTCACGCTCAAAAACGGGGAATTGAGCTACCATCAGGTGCCGTATACCATGGCGGGCCTTTGCGCGGCGCTGGATGTTCCGCGGGAAGCATTGGAGCGCGCCCGCCGCCCGCAGGAAACCGGGAGGCGCAGAAGGCGGTCTAAGGTCCAGGCCGCGCTTGTCTGGGCGGCGGCGCGGGTGGAGCAGCACCTGGTAGAGCGGGCGCTGTTGGGAGAAATCAACGCGAACCTAGCCGCGCTATTATTGAAGGATTGGGGATACGGCGCAATGGAGCCGCAAAAAGCGGAAAAAGGAGAAACATCCCTCACGGTGGTGCTGGAGGACCCGGAAGAGCTGAGCAGATAATCGTATTTCTTAGAACAGGGAGGGGCAGAATGCAGAAAAAACGGAAGCTTATGGGTACGCCCAGCGCGCAGCAGCGCGCTTTTTTTATCAGCACGGCGCGGCATGTAGCGTATGGCGGCGCGCGCGGCGGCGGCAAAAGCTGGGCCATGCGCCGGAAGTTCGTGCTGCTTGCATTGCGCCGCCCCGGGCTGCAGCTTTTATTGCTGCGGCGCACGTTGCCCGAGCTGCAGGAAAACCACGGCCGGCCCTTGCAGCAGGAATTGCACGGCGTAGCCTCCTACAACGCCGGGGCGCGCTCGTTCCATTTCCCCAACGGCTCCCGCATCCGGCTGGGATATTGCGATAAGGAAGCTGACGTCTACCAGTACCAGGGGCAGGAATATGACGTTGTGGGCCTGGAGGAGGCAACGCATTTTACCGAGGCCCAGATGCAGTTCTTATGCACCTGCAATCGGTCTACGCGTACGGATTTCAGGCCGCGCATGTACTACACCTGCAACCCCGGCGGCGTGGGGCACGCCTGGGTCAAGCGGCTGTTTATCGACCGGCAGTATCGGAACGTGGAACGCGCGGAGGATTACGCGTTCATTCCCGCCCGCGTGACCGACAATAAAGTATTGATGGAGCGGGACCCGGACTATGTCCGCACGCTGATGAATCTGCCGGAGCAGCTCAGGCGCGCGTACCTCGAAGGGGACTGGGACGCGCTGGAGGGCCAGTATTTTCCGGAGTTCCGGCGGGAAAGGCACGTATGCGAGCCGTTTTCGATTCCCGCCTGGTGGCGGCGGTTTCGCGCCATGGACTGGGGGTACAACGATTTTTGCTGCGTGCTGTGGTTCGCCTGCGGGCCGGACGGGCGCGTCTACGTCTACCGGGAGGAATACAAGAGGCAGGTATTGTCCTCCCGCATGGCCGAACGCATTGTGGAGCGTTCCGAAGGCGAGCGCATTGCCTATACCGTCGCTTCCCCTGATGCATGGCAGAAGCGCGGGATTTCGGGCCGGGGGGAGGATGGCATGGAAGGCGAAAGCATAGCGGAGGTGTTCGCGAAGCACGGCGTACCGCTGCTTCGGGCGGATAACGCCCGCATCCCCGGCTGGCAGCGCGTACGCGAATACCTGGCGGACGCGGAGGACGGGCCGCCGCTGCAGATATTCTCTACCTGCGCAAACCTAATCCGCACATTGCCGCAGCTTTTGCATGACAGCAAGAACCTGGAGGACGCCGCGGGCGGGGAAGATCACGCGCCCGAGGCCCTGCGCTACGGGCTGATGTCCCGCCCCGCAAAGAGCAAGGCCATACTGCCGCGGGCCGCTGCGGCCTACGACCCGTTCGCACCCAATGCGCCCGCCTTCGGCGGCTTTTTGATTCGGTAACGGGATTGCGGGAAAAAGTATTCTTTCCTGCAACCGGGTATGATATGCTGTTGAAAACCTGTTCAGGAGGCTATTTCATGCGCAGAAAAGACCGCGAACAATCCCGCGAATTCGCTTTGGAAGTTGTAGATACCTGCCCTTATGCCGTGCTTGCTACCGTCAACACGGACGGGACCCCTTATTGCGTGCCCGTCACCATCGTGCGGGAAGGGGATGCAATCTACTTCCATTGCGCGCCGGCCGGGCAAAAGATCGAAAACCTCACGGTCCGCCCGGAGATTTCTTTGGCGTGCGTTTCCCGCGCCATTACCAGGCAGCAGACCTACAGCGTAGACTATGCCTCCGCCATCGTAACCGGCGTTGCCTCTTTGGTGACGGAACAGGAAGGGAAAGCGCATGCGCTTCGCATCCTGTGCGAACGCCATACGCCCGACGCCATGGACGGCGTAGAAAAATACATCGCCTCGGGCATCGGCCATGCGGCGGTGGTGCGCATTGCGATCACATCCATAACGGGAAAGGCGAATACCTGATCCCAAACCCAAAAAATAATCGTCGGCGCAATAAAGCGCCGATACCTTGAACCCCCTCAATGAAGCTTATGATTCTCTAAGACTGGGGACAAAGCCAAATAGCTTTGTCCCCCAAATTTTACGCGGCGCCGCCTTCGGAGAGCGGCTTTTCCCTGCCCTGTTCCATCAGGAGCTTGTCCGCCACCAGGGCGATAAATTCCCCGTTGGTCGGCTTGTCGTTTTTGGAGTAGATGTTGTAGCCAAAGAGTTGGTTGATGTTTTCGATCTTTCCGCGCGTCCAGGCGACTTCAATCGCGTGGCGGATGGCGCGTTCCACTTTGCTGGGCGATGTCGAGAACTGCTTCGCGATGCCGGGATACAGCTCCTTGGTGATGCGGTTGATGAGCACGGGCTGGTAAAACACCATACGGATGCCTTCGCGCAGATAATAGTAGCCCTTGATATGGGCGGGGATCCCCGCTACCAGGAACACGGACGTGATTTTTTCATCCAGGGTCTTAGGCGGCTGGGAAAGGGTGGGCATTGTGGTGCTCATCGGGGTTGTCTGAAGCATGTCCAGCACGCGCTTATACAGCGTATCCGGTTCCACCGGCTTCACCATAAAGTATTTTGCGCCTAACGTGCACGCGTTGCGGATCATGTTCTCGTTGCGTATGGCGGAAACAATGATAACGGCGGGCTTTTCCCCGCTTGTCATGGACAGGTTTTCGAGTACGCCCAGCCCATCGAGTTTGGGCATAATGAGATCCATGAGCACGGCGTCGTAATGCGTCATGTGTAGCTTTTCGAGCGCCTGCCGTCCATCCGTCGCAACGTCCACCTGCCGGATCGGCTCCTGCACGGAGAAATAACTCCGGACAGCGGAAAGATACTGCGGGTCGTCATCAACCAACAAAATACGATACTTTGACATAAGATCCCCCTTTTCGCTTTTATCGCCATCCTGTAATCCCCCACTACAGGATTGGTTCCTATAAAAAACTTTATCGAAGAATCACTTTTCTATGTTTTTGTTATTGGCGTTGATAGTATTGTAACATCCAATTTTGTGGAATGTTAGGGGTGAATATCCAGTATTGTTGTCGAATTTGGTTTTGGAACGAATCAATTCAAAAACAACCTGCGCTAAATCCCCGTTTTATGAATGCTTCGACGGCATGCAACAGCATATTGCCGGAGTGCGGGAATCCGCTGCTATATGTAGCAGGAAAGAAAAAAAGAGCGAAATGTACTTGAGAGCGCCTTTTCCGCCCCACTTTCGCGCTTTTTTAAGCGTTCCATTTTTAAATAGCGGTTTTGGACAGTATTTTCTGCAAAACACTACAGGATATATTTGTATATTAAAAGGAATGACAACTATAATCAATAGTAAATTTACTAAAATTAAAAATAAAAGAAGGATTATCCAGAATACGCAAAAATGTTCCCGTCCTATCAACGCACGTTATGACAATAATCCCTTTTGCGGTGGTATACTATAGGGACACGCGCATAACATGTTGCGCGAAAGCTGTGTAAGGAGGTATGGCATGAAAGGGCAGGATACCGGCCACGCCACTACCAAAAATAAACGGATCTGGAAAATCGTATTGCTTGCTTTGGGCATTGCGCTGCTGTTCGTGGGGGGACGGTATGCTTATGTCATGTTTATGGACCCGATGAGCGCGTTTGAGACGCCTTCCGCTGTGACGCCCAGCCCCAAGCCTGTTGAGACCCAGTCCCCTGCAAGCAGCCAGGTGCCGCTTACCCCTACGCCCGAGCCCACCCTCTCGCCGGAGGAAGCGCTGCGCGTAAACGCGGACTTGGGCTTTATGAAAAACAAGGTTAACATCCTGATGCTGGGGTGGGATCAGGCGCCCGAGCGCGATGATGAGGACAGCGTTCTTTATCGGGATGAAGAGAACAACTACCGCTCGGATGTCATTATGCTGATGGCGGTTGATTTTGAACAGGGCACGGTGGATCTAATTTCCGTCCCCCGGGATACATATGCGCCCATCTACAATAAAAAAGGAAGATGGAAGATCAACGCCGCGTTCGCGCATGGCGGCAGCGCCGAGGGTGAAGGCTTTCTATACGCCATGAAGACGGTGGAAAATCTTTTGGGCGTGCCCATCAATTATTACGCGGGCGTGGACATGACCGGCCTCAAGGCCATCGTGGACGCGATGGGGGGCGTAGACTATGACGTGGACGTGGAGATCCGCCTCAACGGCCGGGTACTTACTACCGGCATGCAGCATTTGAACGGACAGCAGGTGCTCGATTATGTGCGCGCGCGCAAGGGCATCAGCACCGACGTGGGCCGCGCCGACCGGCAGCAGCGCATGCTGTTTGCCATATTTGAACAGCTCAAAAGCCGCAACCAGCTTGTGAACCTGCCCAAGATCTACGCTTCCGTGCAGGATAAAATCCATACCAACCTGAACGTCCAGCAGATTGCCGCCATGACGGTGTTTGCGATGGGGCTGGATACCGAGAATCTCCGCCGCCATACCTTAGAGGGCGAATACATCAGCAACGTCTACAATGCCTCGTACTATGTGCTGGATAACGATAAATTAAAAGCGTTGGTCAGGGAAGTGTACGGCATAGACATCAAGACCAACCCAAGGTATGATCTTGATTATGTCCGCGCGGACAAAGCCGCGTTTGCGGCGCTTGAATATGCGGAAGCGGCGCAGTATCTGCTGGATCAGGAACAGGAAACGTCGCTGACCATCAAGGAACGGGAACAGAGGGAGCCGGTGGAGGCCGCCATGGCGGAGCTTATTACGGTGGCCCAGCGCGACATTCCCGCCAACGCCGGGGAAGAGACCATAGAAAAGCTTACGGCGGATTCTTTGGATAAAAAGGCGATCGAGCAGGCGCAGTTCAAGCTGGCGGACTTCATGTACGCCTACTGCCTCACGCGCAACATTACGCAGGCGGAAGTGGACAAGAAGATGCTGCCGGAATCGTTTTACGAGCTGCTGCCGGTAGGTACGGGTACGCCCGCACCCACTACGCCGCAGCCTTCTCTGACCCCATCCCCCAGCGCGGAAGCTGGGGAAACGTTTGAGGACGGGGAAACACCCGAAGCGGAATAACAGAATAAAACGGAGAAGGCCGGAACTTTGTTCCGGCCTTTCGTCTTGTTAAAAAACGCATGCAAAGGAGTAACATCAGCGTATTTGCCGCGCCATATACTGTTAAGAAAAAGGGGATAGGAGATCGGTGCGTCATGGCTATTGCTCCGCCGGTATTGCGTGTAGGGGATACGATAGGCGTTGTTACGCTGGGCAGCCCCGAGGATGCGGCCACCATAGACCGCGGCATTATCATGCTCAGGAGCATGGGATTCAATGTGATCGTCGGCAATTATGCATACTCGTACGCGGGTTATGTCGCCGCATCCGAGGATCAGCGCGCCGCCGACCTGATGAGCATGTTTGAGAACCCGCAGGTTCGCGCAATTATGCCCACCCGGGGCGGCGTGGGCGTGGCGGGGATACTGCCGTATCTCAATCTTTCCGTCATCGCAAGAAACTCCAAAATTATTACGGGATATAGCGACATTACGGTGCTTTTAAACGTGCTTACGCAGTTTTGCAATTTTATCACGTTCCACAGCCTCATGCTGCTGGATTTTCGGGCCGACACGCCCGCCTATAACTTCGAACAGTTCTTTGCGGCCACGTCCACCGTGCAATCTCCCCGGCCCATTGAAAACCCGCCGGGCATGCCTCTCGTCAGCCGCATTCCGGGCCGGGTGACGTCCACAATCGTGGGCGGCAACCTGACGTCATTTGTGGATCTCTTAGGCACGCCCTACGAAATCAGCACGCGCGGGCGCATTCTGTTTCTGGAGGATACGCATGAGCCGGTCAACACCATATTCCGCTATATCACCAGCCTGCGGCTTGCGGGCAAGTTTGACGATTGCGCCGGCATCCTGATGGGCGAATGCACGGGGTGTGAGACCGCCTATGAAAGAGACTATGAATCGCTCATCCAGGACGTTATCGTCCCAATGGGGAAACCGCTCATGACCAATCTCGCCTCCGGCCACGGCATTTACAAAGCCGCGATTCCCCTTGGCGCGTTTGTGGAAATGGATACCGTCAACAACACGCTCACCGTGCTTGAGCCCACGGTGCGGATGTAGCATGCTCCCCGCTTGCGTGGCCGCGCATTGCGGGGTACAATACAAATGTTATATATGGCAGAAAAAGCAGGAAACGGGAAGCGTTTTGTCGCTATTGTTATTCGGCTGAAAGAAGGACGTCAAGCATCCGCCGGGGATTCTCCAGAAACCTGCGGGTGATGAGGTAATGCTCCGTATCGGTATAGGAAACGGAGCGCATGCCCGCATCGTCCAGCCATAAAATTTCCGCGTCAGGATAGGCCATTAAAAGCGGGGAATGCGTGGCGATCAAAAACTGCGCGTTCTGCTGGACAAGCTGGTGGAACCGCGCAAGAAGCGTTAGCTGGCGGGAAGGCGAAAGCGCCGCTTCCGGCTCGTCCAATATGTACAGGCCGTTTGCCTGGAATCGGTTGAGTGCGAGCGCCAAAAAGCTTTCCCCGTGGGATTGCTGATGCAGGGACTTGCCGCCGTAGGATTTCAGAAAGCTCGGGGATGGGGCCTCCCTATTTAGCCTGTCCACCTCGGAGGCCACGTTATAGAAGCTTTCCGCCCGCAAAAAGAAGCCGTCGCGCGCGTAGGGGACGCCCTTAATGAGCCGCAGCCGGTCAAACAGGCGGGAATGGGATTCCTGCGTGGAGAAGTTGAAATTCTTAGAGCCGCCCTCCGGGTTAAAGCCGTAGGCGGCGGCGATGGCCTCAAGCAGCGTGGATTTTCCCGAGCCGTTTTCCCCGGCAAAGAACGTAATGGGCCGGGTAAGCTTCAGCTCCGTGAGCGTACGGATCGCCGGGATGAAGTCGAGATACGCTTCCTCCCCGTTAGGTCTATACTGCTTTTGTACCGCATTGATAAACATGCATTTATTGTACGCCGGCGGGGTAAGGCCTGCAAGGAACTTGTGGATCAGGATGGAATTGGGGGACAGCATGAAAGAAAAACAGACTCTGCAGGAAAAGCTCGCTGCACGCAAACTGGGAAAACCGCCCGCGTTCATTTACCGCATGCTCGTAACGGTGTTGCGCCTGCTTTTTCAAAAGAAGCTTGGCGTCACAATAGAGCATGAAATCGATTTAAAGAACTATAAAGGACCTTATATCGTGGTGAGCAACCATGCGTCAAGGCTCGATTATCTTTACGCCACCATGGCCTTTTACCCGCATACGCTCAATTTTGTAGCGGGGTACAACGAATTTTTCCGTTCCCATCTGGCGTTTATTTTCCGGCTGATGCAGGTGATTCCAAAAAAGAATTTCGTGCCGGATACTTACGCCATACGTGAGGTGTCCCGTATTTTGGATAAGGGCGGGCGGGTCGTGCTCTTCCCCGAGGGTATGAGTTCCATCTCCGGCGCCAACCAGCCCTGCGCCATAGGCAGCGGCAAGTTCCTCAAACACTTCCGAATTCCTGTGCTGATGATGAAGATTTCCGGAGGCTACCTTACCAGCACAAAGTACTGCCTGGACGAACGGCCCGGCAGGGTGGAAGTGACAGTCTCCGAATTCCTGTCCCCCGGGCAGATGGCAAAACTGTCCGCAGATGAAATTCAGTCAAAGCTTGATGAAGAGCTCTACCATGACGATTATGAGTGGAACAAGCGAGCATGCGTATCATTTGAGGCGAACGGCGAGATTGCCCGCAATCTCCACACGCTCTTATTCTGGTGCCCCAGGTGTCACGAGGAATTCGGCATGCGGGGCGAAGGGAACACCATATACTGCACGCGCTGCGGCAACGGCGCGATGATGAACGAGTATTACGAGTTCATCCCTCTTGACGATAACTGCGTCATTCCCGATACCCCAAGGGAATGGTTTGACCTGCAGCGGAAGCATATCTACCGCGCGGTTAAGGAAACGGGATTTGTTCTCAAAGAAAAGGTCCAGCTTGGCGTGCTGCCCAAGTATGAATACTTAAAAAATCAGGCCACCTCCCTGATTATAGGGGACGGCGAACTCACGCTGGACCACAGCGGATTTTCCTTTTCCGGCACGCGGGAAGGGCTGCCTTTCTCCTTCCATATCGAGCCCGAGCAGCTGCCCACGTTCGGCATGTGCACGGATATCAGCCGGTTCTATACGTTCTTTGAAGGCGAGTTTATGGAATTTTATCCGGAAACGCAATCGGTGGAAAAATGGTTTCTGGCCGTTGAAGAACTCCACAGGCTTGCGGGCGGGCAGTGGCACAATTTCCCGCGTGCCGCCGCCACCATCTACGCTGATTGAGAAGCGCGAAAAACGTGCACAGTAATTACACTATCTAAAGGAATGCAGAACATGGACATTGCAAAAACGCTATCCACGGAATTTAAACTCGGACCCAGGCATGTAACGAACATCCTCTCGCTCATTGACGACGGCAACACCATCCCCTTTATTGCCCGCTACCGCAAGGAAATGACGGGTTCGTGCGACGATCAGGTGCTGCGCGAGCTGCACGAGCGGCTTTTGTATTTAAGGAATCTGGAAGCGCGCAAGAAAGAGATCATAGAAAGCATATCGGCGCAGGACAAGCTGACGGATGAATTGAAGGCCGCGATCGAAAATGCCGCGACATTGGCGGAGGCGGAGGATCTCTACCGTCCTTACCGCCCCAAGCGCAGGACGCGCGCAACCATCGCCATGGAAAAAGGGCTGGAGCCGCTTGCGGATTTGCTCATGAAGCAGGACCGCCGAACAGGCGATATTGTTGCGCTTGCCGCTCCGTTCATAGATGCGGAAAAGGGCGTTGCAACGGCGGAAGAGGCGCTTGGCGGGGCAAGGGATATCCTTGCTGAGCGGATTTCGGATGACGCCGCCTCCCGCAAGCTGCTGCGCACGCTTTTTGGGCGCGAAGGGGTGCTTGCTTCCCGCGCTGCAAAGGAAGAAGATTCAGTCTACCGCCTGTACTATGCGTTTTCAGAACCCGTGCGCACGCTGCCCAGCCACCGCATCCTCGCCGTAAACCGCGGCGAGCGGGAGGGGTATTTGAAGGTCTCCGTCGCGGTAAACGAGGACAGCGCCCGCGCCATCCTATTCCGGCAGTTCGTTAAGGAGGGCAGCATCACGTCTTCCGCCGTCCGCGAGGCCGCGGAGGATGCGTGGAGCCGCCTGATTTTCCCATCCATCGAGCGGGAAGTAAGAGCCGATTTGACGGAGCGCGCCGCCGAGCAGGCCATCTCCATGTTTGCGCTCAACTTAAAGCCGCTGCTGCTGCAGCCGCCCGTACGCGGCAAGGTCGCGCTGGGTCTCGACCCCGCCTACCGCACCGGCTGCAAAATCGCCGTGGTGGACGCCACGGGAAAGGCGCTCGATACCTCCGTGGTGTACCCGACGCCGCCGCAAAATAAAAAGGATGAAGCGAAGAAGGAGCTAAAACGGCTCATCGCCGCCCATAAAGTGGAGATTATCGCCATAGGCAACGGCACGGCCTCCAAGGAAGCGGAGCTGTTTGTGGCGGAACTCATCGCGGAGCTTCCCGTAAAAGTCAGCTACATGGTGGTCAACGAGGCGGGCGCTTCCGTATACTCCGCATCCAAGCTGGCGGCAGGAGAGTTCCCGCAGTATGATGTTTCCTTGCGGAGCGCGGTTTCCATTGCGAGAAGGCTGCAGGACCCGCTGGCGGAGCTCGTCAAAATCGATCCCAAATCCATCGGCGTGGGGCAATACCAGCACGATCTTCCGCCCGCGCGTCTGGACGCGACGCTTACCGGCGTGGTGGAGGATTGTGTCAACAGCGTGGGGGTGGATGTCAATACCGCGTCCGCGCCGCTTTTAGGGTATATTTCCGGCCTCAACGCGACGGCGGCGAAAAACGTCGTCGCCTACCGGGATGAAAACGGCGGCTTCCACAGCCGTACGGAATTAAAAAAAGTGCCCCGCCTGGGGCCCAAGGCATATGAACAGTGTGCGGGCTTTTTGCGCATCCTGGGCGGGAAAAATATCTTAGACAACACCGCTGTCCACCCGGAAAGCTATGACGCGGCAAAAAAGCTTCTTTCCCTGTGCGGTTTCTCGCTTTCGGATATTGAGCAGGGCGGCCTAACTGCGCTGCCGTTGCGCATCAAGCAGTTGGAAGAAGAAAAGCTTGCGTCTGAATGCGGTGTAGGCGTGCCGACGCTGCGCGATATGGTGGCGGAACTTCTTAAGCCCGGCCGCGATATCCGGGACGCCCTGCCCCCGCCGCTGCTGCGTACGGATATTCTGGACATGAACGATCTCAAGCCCGGTATGGAGCTGATGGGCACCGTAAGAAACGTCATAGACTTCGGGGTGTTTGTGGATGTCGGCGTACACCAGGACGGGCTTGTGCACATTTCCGAACTTACGGACCGGTATGTGAAGCATCCGTCCGAGGTCGTGAAAGTCGGGGATGTGGTATCGGTCCGCGTGCTGTCCGTGGATGCCGCAAAAAAGCGCATCTCGCTTTCGATGAAGCAACAGAAGCAGGCGTAAACCGCTGTACATTGAGGGCTCTGCCCTCAAACACCCGCTTAGGGCCGTAAGAAAAGGAACCCGGGGTTCTGAAATCGATTCGCAGGATCGGTTTCTGCCCTTCGGGCAACGAACCCGCTTCCCTGCGGGAAGCCCCTAAGAATCCATCCCCGGAAACGCCCTAATGGGGTGTTTCCGACGAAGGGATTCCCAAGGGACGTGTCCCTTGGGTGGGGTCTGGGGGCAAAGCCCCCAAAAAAACGCTCGTTTATCCTACAAAAAACCGCTGATAAGAGGTGGAACATATGCTCTACCGGTTGGAAAACGGAAAGCCACAGCCTGAGGAAAGCGGCGCGTTGCAACAGGACGCGTCTTATTTCGGCGTATTCGGGTTTGAAGCGCTGTCGGAGGCTGCCGAACGGTTTTCCCTGTATGCGGAATTTGTGCGCGCATATGAAGAGCAGCCCGTTACCTCCTATACGCTGCATGAGGATACGGGTTACCTTTTGCTGCACGCGTTCGCGGGCAAGCACAAAACGGCGTTGCTGCACGCATGCGTCTGTATCCGCAAAGGGCTGCTGCTGGTGTTCTGTAAGGAAACGGCTGAAATGGAGCGGATGTTGCTCTCCTTCGTACCTGCGCAGGGCACGACCATTTCCCGCATGCTATGCAATTTAATTGAAAAACTGACCGACGGTCATGTGGAGCTGCACCACAATATCGAGCTGGAGGTGGCGGAACTTGAAAACGCGCTGCTCACCACCAAAAAACGGGACTGCGTGCGCGAAATCATCGGATTAAGGCGCAGGCTCATGGCCATAAAACGCTTCTATGAGCAGCTTCTTGCGGCTTTAGATGAAATGGAAGAGAACGAAAACGACATGTACGACGAGCACGCCATGCGCTATTTTCACCTGTATTCCGCCCGGGTGGACCGGCTGTACCACAGCGCGCTCAACTTGCGGGATTATGTGACGCAGGTGCGTGAATCCTACCAGACCGAGGTGGATATCAGCCTCAATAACATCATGAAGATATTCACCGTCATTACCGCCATCGTCCTGCCGCTCACGCTCATCGTGGGGTGGTACGGCATGAACCTGAAGATGCCGGAATTTGATTTGCCGTGGATGTATCCGGTGGTCATACTGGTAAGCGTCGCCGTAGTGGTCGTAGAGATCATTTATTTCAAGAAAAACAAGTGGTTTTGATCAGAATAACCGGTTTTCATTCATTACTTGACATCTTACGTCATGGATGTTACTTTGAATATAACAATTGCATAGCCTTATCCAGAGTGGTTGAGGGACTGGCCCGATGAAACCCGGCAACCTACGCCGAACAAGCGCAAGGTGCTAATTCCTGCGGTCTATTTATAGGCCGGGAGATGAGAAACCCGAATTTTGGCGCCTCGTCTTAAAACGGGGCGCTTTTTCTTACGGATGGATGGGCAAAATGCAAAGTAGATTTGCAAAGGAGTGGTATGTATGGCAAAGCAGCTTTTCACCTCGGAATCCGTTACGGAGGGACATCCGGACAAGGTGTGCGATCAGATTTCGGACGCAGTGCTCGACGCAATGCTTTCTGAGGACCCGCTTTCCCGCGTGGCGTGCGAGTGCGCCTGCACCACCGGCATGGTGCTGGTGATGGGGGAGGTTACAACCAACTGCTATGTGGATATCCCGGGCCTTGTCCGTTCCGTGGTGCGGGAGATTGGCTACGACGACGCGGCCTACGGCTTTGACGCTGATACCTGCGCGGTGCTTGTGGCGCTTGACGGCCAATCGCCCGACATTGCCCAGGGCGTGGACAAGTCCTTGGAAGCAAGGCGCGGCGAACTGCAGGATGCGCTTGCGACGGGCGCTGGCGACCAGGGCATGATGTTCGGCTTCGCGTGCGACGAAACGCCCGAGCGCATGCCGCTGCCGGTATACCTCGCCCACAGGCTGACGCGCAAGCTCGCCAAAGCCAGGAAGACCGGCATATTGCCGTTCTTAAGGCCGGACGGCAAGTCCCAGGTGACGGTAGAATATGAAAACGGCAAGCCGGTGCGGGTAGATACCATCGTGGTTTCCACCCAACATAGCCCGGACGTGACGCAAGAAGAAATCGAGAGCGCCGTCATCGAGCAGGTGATCCGCCCCGTGATCCCCGCGGAACTGCTGGACAAAAACACCCGCTTGCTCATCAACCCCACCGGCCGGTTCGTTATCGGCGGCCCGCACGGGGACAGCGGCCTGACCGGGCGCAAAATCATCGTGGATACCTACGGCGGCTATGCCCGCCACGGCGGCGGCGCGTTCTCGGGCAAGGACCCGACAAAGGTGGACCGTTCCGCAGCCTACGCCGCGCGCTATGTCGCAAAAAATATCGTGGCGGCGGGGCTTGCCTCCCGCTGCGAAATTCAGATCGCCTACGCCATAGGCGTCGCGCAGCCGGTATCGGTGCTTGTGGACACGCAGGGCACCGGCAAGGTTTCCGACGAGGCGCTTAGTGCAGCCGTGCAGAAGGTGTTCGATCTTAGGCCCGAGGCCATCATCCGCATGCTGGATTTAAGGAAGCCCATCTACCGCAGGACGGCGTCCTACGGCCACTTTGGCGATCCTGCTTTCCCGTGGGAGAAAGAGGATAGGGTTGACGCGCTGAAAGCGGCGCTGGAACTGTAAGCCTTGAGGGCTCTGCCCTCAAACTCCCGCTTAAGGGGCGTAACGCCCCTTAAGAATTCCAAAGATTATATACGCTTTTTTTTCGCTCCTTGCGGGGTTGTAGTGCTAAAACACCAAGCCTCCCTCTGATGAGGGAGGTGGCACGGCGTAGCCGTGGCGGAGGGAGAGAAAAGCATGTGTTTTGTTATATTCTCTCCCTCAGTCGACTTTCAGCCGACAGCTCCCTCATCAGAGGGAGCCTAGTAATGTTTCCCGTTACGTCATATTGAAAGGACGCAAAATGCGTCCTTTCTGTTTTCTTTTTCCCCGCATACTGTATACTAGTAGCAGAGTCCGTTCTTTGTTAGAAAAGGGAGGAAATCCATCATGCATACACCCGTTTCCGTGATCCTGCTTGCGGCGGGGGAAGGCAGCCGCATGCGCTCCGCCACACCCAAGCCGCTGTTCCCGCTGTGCGGTATCCCCATGATGAGCCATGTGCTAAAGGCGGCGAAGGCGCTTCAAACAGAAGGCGTTCCGCTAACGGTAGTGGGCTATGGCGCGGAAGAAATCAGGGCGCACTATGGCGAGCGCCTGGCTTACTGCGCGCAGGGGGAGCAAAAGGGCTCGGGCGCTGCGCTTCTTGCGGCGCTGCCCTATATCAAACAGCAGGGCGGGCGAATATTGGTGCTTGCGTGCGACGTGCCGTTACTTCGGGAACAGACGCTTGCGACGCTCGCGCAGATTGACTGCGACGCGGCGTTTTTAACTGCAAAACCGGAGGACCTTTCCGGCTACGCGCGCGTTTTGCGCGATTGGGACTCCCACGTATTGGGCATTGCGGAAGAGGATGCGCTCGCGGACGCGCAGAAAACTGTGCGGGAGGTGCGGGTCAGCGCTTACTGCTTCTCCGCGGAACGGCTTGTTGAGATCCTTACTTCGCTTCCCGCAGCCGAAGCTTCCGAGCGTTCTATGGCGGATATCGTGGCGGCGTTTTTAAAGGCCGGGTATATGGTGCAGACCATGCCGATAGAGCCGGAGGAGGCGCTTGCCGTAAACGACAGGGTGCAGCTATCTCAAGCCACGGCCGTACTGCGCCGCCGCGTCAACCGTGGGCACATGCTCGCGGGCGTGACGATGATCGATCCGGAACAGACGTACATCGATGCAGGCGTGAAGATCGGGCGGGACTGCACCATCTATCCCGGCGTGGTGCTCGAAGGCAGCACGGTCATAGGCGAAGGCACCACGCTTTACCCCGCATGCCGCATTGTGGACAGCCAGTTTGGCAAGCACTGCGCGGCGCAGGGCGTGGTAAGTAAGGATGCAATCGTGGGCGATAACGTCATGCTGGGGCCGTATGTGAACCTCCGCCCCGGCACAAGCTTAGGCAACAACTGCAAGGTGGGAAATTATATAGAGGTCAAGAATTCCAACGTGGGCGAAGGGAGCAAGCTGCCCCACCTTTCCTATATCGGGGACGGGGATGTGGGCAGGCATGTGAACCTTGGCTGCGGCACCGTGTTCGTCAATTACGACGGCTACAAAAAGCACCGTACCGTCATTGGCGACAACGTGTTTATCGGCTGCCACACCAGCCTTGTTGCTCCCGTTACGGTGGGAGAGGGCGCGTTCACGGCGGCGGGCTCCGTCATTACGGAGGAGGTGCCCGCGGGCGCTCTGGCTGTGGCGAGAGCCAAGCAGGTCAACAAACTCGATTATGTCGCAAAGCTCAAGGTGAAGCGCGGAGAGATAAAAGAATAACATATTCAAAGCCAGCAACCCTCGGGGGCCTTGCCCCCGAACCCCTACCCAAGGGACACGTCCCTTGGGAATCCTTGGTCGGAAACACCCTATTTAGGGTGTTTCCGGGATGGGTTCTTAGGACCGTTACGGCCCTAAGCGGGTGTTTGAGGGCAGAGCCCTCAAAATATTTGATTGGTTCAATCGGAGGGCATGATGTCCAGCATTGTACTCACTTGTTTTGCCGTCCTGGCCGCCGTTCACCTGTACGCGTGCGCAAGGCAACTGCAAAAGCTGCGCCGGTTTACAAAGCCGTTTTTAATGCCGGTGCTGATGCTCTGGTATACGCTATCTGCGCAAGCGCCCTCCGCGCTCATCGCGCTGGCGCTGCTGTGCGGCTGCGTGGGGGACTTCTTTTTGCTGCACGACGAGCGCAAAAGGAATCTTTATGCGGGGATTGCAAGCTTTGCGGCGGGGCATGTCCTCTACCTAGCGTTCTTCCTCCCGCGCATCCAATTGCCCGCGTGGTGGGTACTGGCCCTCCTGGCGGCGGTTTACGGCGCGGGGCTATTGTGGTCCTGCTTTCGCATCAAACCGCATGCGAAAAAAGACATGCTTGCGGGGAGTGCGCTGTACGCAGCGCTGCTCTGTTTCATGAGCGCGTGCGCGGCGCTTTATGCGCTTTCCGGTTATAACGTGCTGCCTCTGTTGGGTTCGCTGCTGTTTTTGATCTCCGATTCCATACTCTCCAACGAAATCTTAGTCAAAGAGACCCGCTACGGCACGTTTGCGGTCATGTCCACCTATATCGCGGCGCAAACATTGCTGACCGTTGGGTTCTCTTTTGCGGTATAGTGATTACGTAAACATTGTATGAACACAAGCGCGTCGCGCATTGCGTGGGCGGATGGAAGATGATACAATTTTTTTGTTCCTGTATGGCCTTTATGTAGGCGCGCGAAAAACATGCGCGCCCCAAAACGTACAAAGGCAGCCACGCTTCCATGCGCGGCGTACAGGCGGGAGGAATACTATGCATATGCGCAACAAATGGTTAACCGTACTTGTCGCTTTTGTGCTGCTGCTTGCGGCGTGCCAGGCGCCCGTGGAAGGCCCTCCGGCGGAAACTCCGACGGAAACGGCTGCGCCGGAACAGCCCGCCCCCACCCCGATCACGGGGGGGACAGACGCACCCGCGACGGTGCTCACGGATATGATGGGCAGGCAGGTCACCGTGCGCGGCGTACCGCAGCGCATCGTCTCGCTTTCGCCCGCCGCCACGGAAATTCTTTTCGCGCTTTCCGCAGAGGGTAACATTGTCGCCGTGGATGAAGGCAGCGATTATCCGGAAGAGGCCGCCTCCCTGCAGAAAGTCGGCGCGGACGCCGCGGCCATACTCGCGCTTACGCCGGATATGGTGTTTGTAAACCGGGATTTTCCGCAGGAAGCGGCGGATGCGCTTAACGCCCAGAATATCCCCGTGGTATGCGCGGAAGCCGCAACCTACAGCGACGTGTACGCGGGCATCGCGCTGACGGCGCAGATATTGCGGGCCGACGCCTCCAAGGTAGTGGAAGGCATGCAGCAGGCGGTGCAGGAAGTAAACACCAGCGCCGCGGAACTGGACCGCCAGCCCACCGTGCTGTTTGTGTTGGATTATGCGGACGGCAAAGTTACCGCCGCGGGCACGAACTCGCTGGCGTTCAGCCTCATCGAGCTTGCGGGCGGCATCCCCGTAACGAGCTCGGCAGAAACGTTCCCGGTCTATTCCGCGGAGGATATCACGGTGTTAGCGCCGGATGTGGTACTTGTTTCGTCCGGCGTTGATCTCGAAACGGTTGCGGGCGCATCCGGATTTTCCGAGCTTCCCGCCGTTCAGGAAGGCCGCATCTACTCCATCGACGCCACACTTACCGACCGCCCCGGTCCGCGCATTGTGGAAGGAATACGGGCAGTATATGAAGCGCTGGAACTTTCCCTCATGAGCTAGACAGTGTTTTGAAATAGCCTTGCCCTGCCTCTTTTGGCGGGGCTTTTTATAAGAGAGGATCGGGGAAAAGAACGGGGGGGATTAGAGCTTGAAGCAACGCATCGGGTATTGGGGCGGCGCGTTCGCGCTCATACTTCTGCTGATTGCGGCGCTTTCCGCCAATATGCGGGAGCTTCCCGCACTGCCTGCGGCGGCTATGCTCACGCCTGAGCCGGAACCTACTTTAGCCGCCCCCACGCCCACGCCGGTGTATGGTGCGGTGACCGTATATGTGGGAGGCAAGTCGCTTCTGACGCTTGCAAGCGAGGAGGAAGCGCAGCAACTGCTTTCGTGGCGGTTGGAGCAGGGAAGCCGTGAAATCCCGAAAGGTGAAGTGCTTTCTGCGGCAGAGCTGTCTCCCGGGGTGGAATTCATGAGCGCGCAAAGCGGAAGCGAGCCTATTACATTGGAAGAGGCGAAAGCAAAAATAAACGCAGACCCCGCGTTGATGCCGGTACGGTGCATCACGCGCACAGCTTATCTGGAGCATGTTCCGTATAACACGGAGGAAAAAGAGGACAAACGCCTGGCTAAGGGTTCTCGCGTCGTAATCAAGAGAGGGCGCGAGGGCGAGCGCCTTACCATCAGCGAGACGGTGTATGTCAACGGCAAGCCGGAATGCTGCTTAGCCGTGCAGGACGAGGTTACGCTCATTGAACCCATGGTCGAGCAGGTGATTATAGGCACGTACACCGCAAAAGACCCGGAAGAGCCCGCGGGGCGCGAGGAAGGGCAAAAAGGCCCCAAAGCGCCGGAAGGATTTACACTCGACCTTCCCGTAAAAGGCGAAGTCGCCGCCAATTTCGGCATAGGCGAAAACATCATGCGAAACGGCCTGGATATCAAAGCCGATGCGGGGGACGAGGTGCATGTACCCGCCGCCGGCGTTGTGACATATGCAGGCGAATGGGGCAGCTATGGATATGTGTTGGAAATCGACCACGGCGAAGGCTTTGTCATCCGAGTCGCACCTCTGGCCCAATGCCCCTTAAAAGCGGGCGATGCAGTGAAAAAAGGCGATACTGCGGGCGTTGTCGCAAGCCCTCTTGACGAAGAGCAGGAACCCCAAATAAGGCTGGAACTTTTGATAGGCGGTATTCCCTACAACCCCAGACAATACCTTGACTAGCGGTCGCCTTCCGCTATTGCTTTTGCCGCCTGTTATGGGGTATACTGTGAAAGCCAGTATGGCCTTGTGAAGCAATGGCGCTTTATTGGGCTGTCTTAGACGCGAAAAGGGGGTGAATCCAAATGATTCAGATTTTTAAGACGCAGTCCGGCAAGCTGACGGAACTCGAATGCTTTGAAGACGGTGCATGGCTCCATATGACGGACCCGGAGGATGCGGAGGTTGCTGCGGTTTCAAAAGAACTGGGTCTGGAAGAGGATTACCTCAGGGCCGCGCTGGACGAAGAGGAAAGCCCCCGCGTGGAGACGGACGACGGCCAGACGCTCATCATTGTGGATATGCCTACCGTGCAGCCGGAAGGCCGTACGTTTGTGTACAATACGATACCGCTCGGCATCATCTATTTCGAGCGGGGCATCGTGACCGTATGCTTAAAGGAAAGCTCCATATTGGAAAACTTTATGGAAGGCCGCGTGCGCGGATTTTCCACCGTAAAGAAAACGCGCTTCCTGCTGCAGCTTCTTTACCGCAATGCGTCGCGCTTTTTGCAGTATCTTAAGCAGATCGACAAAGCCTCCATGCTGGTGGAGAACGAGCTGCACAAATCCATGAAGAACCGGGAATTGATCCAGATGCTTAAACTGGAAAAATCTCTGGTGTATTTCTCCACTTCCCTTACCAGCAACGAAGTGGTGATGGAAAAGCTTTTAAAGAACGAGGACATCAAGAAATATCCGGAGGATACGGATCTTTTGGAGGATGTCATCATAGAAAACAAGCAGGCGATTGAAATGTGTAACATCTACCGGGACATTTTGTCCGGCACGATGGACGCGTTCGCCTCCATTATATCCAACAACCTCAACATCGTCATGAAGCTCCTAGCGTCCGTTACCATCGTGCTCTCGATTCCGACTATGGTTTCGAGCTTCTTTGGCATGAACACGGGCGTGCCTTGGGAGGGCTCCCCGTTCGGTTTCTTCATCGTGCTCGGCATCGCCTTCGGGCTTTCGGGCCTTGTTGCCGTACTGCTCTGGCGCAAGAAGATGTTTTAATCCGGCGTATAAGCCGTATGGCGATTTCATTCCTTAAAGGAGAATGTTTCAACGAAATGAAGCAATGGTATACCATACGGGGAGGGAACCCACTCACGGGCACCGTCACCATCAGCGGTGCGAAAAACGCCGCCGTGGCCATCGTTCCCGCCGCTATTTTGGCGGGCGAGACCTGTGTGCTGGAGAATTTGCCCTTTATTGAGGATGTGAACATCCTCAAGGAAATCCTCGTCAAAATCGGCGCGGACGTCACGTTTACGCCCGGCGTCAGCATGCGTATCGATCCTTCCCGCATCAACAGCCATTCCGTTACGTTCGATATGGTAAGCTCTTTACGCGCCTCCTACTATCTGCTGGGGGCGCTTTTGGGGCGTTACGGTTACGCGGAGCTTGCGCTGCCCGGCGGCTGCGTCATCGGCCCCCGGCCGATCGACCAGCATATCAAGGGCATGCGGGCTTTAGGCGCGGAGGTTGTGCTGGAGGATGGCCTGGTAAAAGCCAGGGCGAATAAGCTTACGGGCGCGGAGGTTTATTTTGACGTAGTCAGCGTGGGCGCCACCATCAATGTCATGCTGGCCGCCGTCATGGCGGAAGGGCAGACGGTGCTCGCAAACGCCGCCAAAGAGCCGCATGTGGTGGACGTCGCCAACTTCCTCAATATGATGGGTGCGCGTGTCAAGGGTGCGGGCACGGATGTCATCCGCATCACCGGCGTCAAGCAGATGCACGGCTGCAACTACGCCATCATACCCGATCAAATCGAGGCAGGCACGTTTATGATTGCCGCCGCGGCCTGCGGCGGTGACGTCATCATCAAAAACGTCATCCCCACGCACTTGGAGGCCATATCCGCCAAGCTGATGGAAAGCGGCGCGGCGGTCACGGAAGGCGACGACGGGCGGGAGTTCTTTATGCAGGTCCGGGGCAACGGAAGGGCAAGGGCGGTCAATATCAAGACTTTGCCGTATCCGGGGTTCCCGACCGATCTCCAGCAGCCCATGATGGCCTACCTCGCGCGTGCGCAGGGCAACAGCTTTATTGTGGAAAACATATTCGAGGAGCGCTTCAACCACGTGGGCGAGCTGCTTCGTATGGGCGCGAACATCCACCTCAACGGCCGCACTGCCATGGTGGAGGGCGTGGATCACCTGGCAGGCGCGCCGCTGTATGCTTCCGACCTTCGCGCCGGGGCCGCGCTCATCGTCGCCGCTCTTACGGCAAGGGGGATTTCCACCGTCCATAACATCGAGTTTACGGACCGGGGATATGAATATCTTGAGCAGAAGCTCATGAGGCTGGGCGCGGATATCAGGCGGAACTGCGGCTGCTGAAACCGGCCATAAATATTTATAAAAAGAACAAACGGTATGGATTTGAAGTATACAAATCCATACCGTTTGTGTCATAATAATAATTGGTAATTGTAGAAAATCACAAGGATATTGCGCGCTGGAAGCGCGCGGGTCCCCGATTTTTATCTGGATAAAGGAGGGAACAATATGGAATTTTGCAAACAGTGCGGAGCTCAGATGATAGAGGGCAGCCGCTTCTGCACAACCTGCGGCGCGGAAGCGCCGGTTGCTGCAGAGCCCGTTATCGAGGAACAGCCCAAGGAAGAACCCCAGCCCACGTATCAGACCCCTGCGTATGTGCAGCCGAGCTATACTGCGGAACGGCGGGAGCCTGCCAAGCAAAGCGCGCCCAATGCGGGAGGCTATCAGTCCGCCTACCAGCAGCCGGGCCAGCAGGCTTACGGCAGTTACAACCAGCCCCCGCATCCGCCCGTTGCGGAGAAAAGCACGGTGATGAGCACCGGCCAGTTCCTGGGCACGCTGCTTCTGATGATGATTCCCATCGCGGGCTTCATCCTCACGATCGTATGGGCGTGCGGCGGCACGGATAACCCCAACCGCCGCAATCTGGCGCGCGCGAAACTCATCGTTATCGCCATATGCCTTGTGCTTGGTATTTTGCTCTCCGTATTACTCGGCGCCCTTGCCATGACGCTCGCCAACGAACTGGGGAATGGCGTGCAATGGGATTTTAACAGCGACTTTGGGGATGAATTTTCGGAGGGGTTTTCGGAAGGCTTCTCTGAAGGGTTCTCAGATAGCTTCAATCAAAGCTTCAGCTTCCAAAGCTCTCAGGCCGGAGGCGGTACGTTCGTCCTGATATAGGGCGCTAAGATGTATCAGGGCGAAAGCGTCCTTTCACATGCATACTACTATATTAGGAGGGTAACGATATGGCATTTTGCGCGAAGTGTGGCGCGGAAAACAAGGGCGATTCCCGCTTTTGTTTCAATTGCGGCGCACCCGTAGGTGCGGCGCCTGTCCCGCCGGTTCCTCCCGTACAGGAGGGCGCGGGTACTCAGCCGCCGCCGCAGGGGCAGTACCAGCAACAGGCGTACCAATCCAGCTACCAGCAGCCTAACTATCAGCAGCCGGTCTACCAGCAGCCGGAGCGCACCTATGTACCAGACGGCGACGTACGTACGCTGGGCGTGGGCGCGGTGAGCTTACTGGCCTATTGGAGTATCCTGTTCTTTGTTCCTTTGGTTGCGTATAAAGACTCCAAGTTTGCGCGCTTCCACGCGGGGCAAGGACTGAACCTGCTGCTGCTTTCCGTTGCATATTGGATTGTGACGATGATTTTAACAGCGATTTTTTCGGCGATCAGTATCGGGCTGGGCGTGGCGATCGGCTCGCTCCTATCCATTGCGGGCCTACTCATTCCGGTGCTGATGATCCTTGGCATTGTCAATGTCTGCAAGGGCCAGATGAAACCCCTGCCCGTCATTGGCAACATCAACATTATCAAGTTGTAACCCAAACGGGTATCAAAAGGGTCATGCAGGCGCAAAGCATCGGCTTTGCGCCTGTTTTTTGAAAGGAGCTGCATGGAGCTTTACCTAGTACGGCATGGGGAATGCGAGAAGGCGAATATGGCATACTTTGATGCCGAAAAAAACTATATGGACCAGCCGCTCACCGCAAAAGGACAGCTTCAGGCAGCGCGCCTGGCTGAAAGGCTCAAAAGCGTTTCCTTCGACGCGGTGTACGCAAGCGATTTAAAACGGGCGCAGGAAACGGCGGAACGGCTGCTAAACGCCCTGACCCGCAAGCCCGAATATGTGATAGATAAGCACCTGCGGGAAATCGATATGGGAGACGTGCTGAAAACCTCCTGGGACGGCTTCCCGGAACAGTACGAAAAGTGGAAGCTGCACGAAGAGGATGTGCCCTATCCCAACGGCGAAAGCGGCACGGACGTCTGGAACCGGTGCGGCGCGCTTACGGAAGAGCTGCTGCAAAGTCCCGGAGAGCGGATTGCCGTCGTCTGCCACGGCGGGGTCATTCGCTCGCTTGTGTGCGGTCTGTTCGGGATCCCGCAGGTAAGAAGGTTCCTTTTCGGCATGCCGCTCGAAAACTGCTCTATTACCGTCGTGAAGCAGGAAAGCGGACAGCGGTATTTGCATACGTTCAACGATCACGGGCATTTGATTGGGATTTAGCAAAACCGTCCAAATGGGTTCTTAGGGCCGTTACGGCCCTAAGCGGGGTTTGGGGCAGAGCCCAATGTAATCCTATTGATAAAGCGGCCGGAATTTCCGGCCGCTTTATCTTTGCAAAATTGATTACTCCGCAGCAAGCGCGAGTATGGCGTCGGCCATCATTAGCGCGTTGCGCCTAAGATCGTCTATAGAAATGTACTCGTCCGGCATGTGCGCCAGCATGGGGTCGCCGGGCCATTCGCAGCCGAACGCCACGGCGTTTTTCATCGCCCGCGCGTAGGTCCCGCCGCCTATGGCGAGGGGTTCACGCAAGGAGTCTCCGGTCTGGGCCCGATACACGCCCATGAGTCTCTGCACCAATTCGCTGTTCCTGGGGACGAGCAGCCCGGGCTGGACCCTTGTGTGGTTTACCTCAAACCCGGCGGGGGCGAGGACCGCTTTCATTTGTTCAAGCGCCTGCTCCGCGGGCAGGCAATGCGGGCAGCGTGCGTCGAATGTAACGGAGACCTCCTCTTCATTCCACCGGAACACGCCCACGTTGAGCGTCAGCCTGCCGCTGTCATCCTCGGTGTCAAGGCCTATGGTTTCGCCATGCACGTCCATTTTAAGGGTATCCGCAAGGAATCGCACAAGGTCTGCATCCTCTTTGGGCAGGTCAAGAGTGCGCAGCAGTTTTATTAGGTATAAAAGCGCGTTGCGCCCGCTTTCCGGCGTGGAGGCGTGCGCGCCAAGGCCAGTCACAAGCAGCCTGGTCTCGTTCTCCCCAGCGGTTGCCGCAAGCGAGAAGCCGTCGTCTGTCTTCATGCCCGGCACGCCGATGGAGGCGGGCATGGTGGCTTCCGCAGTACCCGGTACCACGTTGGGGCGCTCGCCGGAAAAAATGCGCAACGCGGTCTTGTGGTTTAACTTTTTTGTAAACGTCGCCTGCAGTATGGCCTTTTCCGAATACACCAGCGGATACTCACCGTCCGGCGAAAATGCGATGGCGGGCAGCTCCTCCGTTTGTTTATATCGGGTCATACAGGCCCAGCCGCTTTCCTCATCGCAGCCCAGTATCACGCGCACCCGCTTTGTGAGCGGGATATCCGCCGCCTGAATGGCAGCGAGCGCGTACAGCGTGCTGATGGCGGGGCCTTTGTCGTCGATTGCGCCGCGTCCGTAAACGCGCCCGTCCCGGATTTCGCCGCCAAAGGGTTCCGTGGTCCATCCTTCGCCCGCGGGGACGACGTCCAGATGCGCCAACACACCCAGCATCTCTTCGCCCGCGCCGGTTTCAATATAGCCCGCATAGCCGTCGATATCCTGGCCGCCGGGGAAGCCCAGCTTTTCCGCAAGCTTCAGAGTATGGTCAAGCGCCTGCTGAATGGGTTCGCCCAAAGGAAATTTTCCTTCCGGCGCCCTTTTCACACTTGGAATGCGAATGAGCGCTTGAAGGTCGCTCACCTGTTGATCCAATGTTTCCGTAATAAAAGAAACAAGCCGTTCTTGCTGCTCCGAACTGATGGAAGAGAAAAATGCCATATCCGCTCTCCTTAACATGATCTTTCCACTATTGTACCATTTTACGGGGTAAAATAAAGGCAGGCGGCCCGGCCTTTTCTAAAAAAACGCAAACGGAGGCGATATGCGCGCATTCATAAAGAATTTGCTTTACTTTCTGTAAGCTTATGGATATAATTTTCATCGTCTATTTGAACAACGGCGTTTGGATAATCGGCATATATTATTATCAAGACGCCCCGAAAAATGAGGATATTTTAGTTATGGAAAACTTTTTGAATGCGCTTACCGCATTCGCCAATACGCAGAGCGTATGGGTATATGTGTTTATATTCCTGGGCAAGGTGCTGGAGGTGACCACCTCCACGCTGCGCATCGTTCTTATCAACCGCGGCATCCGCTCTTTAGGAAGCCTGCTTGCGGTAATTGAAATCACCATGTGGCTCATCATCACGAGCACCGTGCTTGCGGGCTTCCAATCTGACCCGCTCAAGATCCTGGTGTATGCCATCGCGTTCGGTTTGGGCAATTTCATGGGCTCCTGGCTGGATGAAAAGCTGGCGTTCGGCCTCTCTTCCGTACAGGTCGTCGTGCCCGATCTTGCGTCCGCCCATTGCCTGAGCGATATGCTGCGCGAGAAGGGCTTTGGTATTACCACAATGGACGTTCACGGTATTGAAAACGAGTCCCGTTACATGCTGTTGATGATGATCCACCGCAAGCGCCTGCACGAGGCGCTCGATTTGATCACCAATTCCTGCGATAAGGCGGTTGTCACCGTTACGGACGTCAAGGTCCAGAAGGGCGGGTACTTGCGGGGGTCCTCCGCGCGGCATCTTAGTTTCCCGTTTCGTAAGGCGAAGTAATAACAGCAAAAGGCCGTATTCCAAAGTATTATCACCCATAGGTACAATTACTGAACCGAGGGGGTAATCGGTACAGGAAACAAGGGAAACAGGAAGCCAGTCACAATTTTGTGGCTGGCTTCCTGCTTGTACATCAACTTCTCTTGAGCTATGATTCCGAAAGCTTAAAGGTCCACAGCCTGTTTATATTTTTCGTACCGGTCTTGCGCACCTCACACCTGTTTTGTTGTCGGCGTTAAATGTGATTTCCGGAGCAAGCTCTGGGGCGTATTGCCAGCCGTATAATTCTGGTTGATATGTCGCCACAGCTTCCGCAACAATTTCATGAGCAATGCCGAAATCATTCGGATTCTCATAGGGCGAACTCCGAAAATACAGCATCGTGCAGGGCGGGAGCTCTA
>JAEYHP010000007.1 GCA_023409435.1 Bacillota bacterium
GATCGAATACCTCACTATATGCTGGGCGCCGGTTACCTGGCTGCTTTTTTTAAACCGGTTCTATCCCAAAGAAATTTCAAACAAGGTTGTGCGCGGTTCTGTTTACATGGGTGTTGGTTTCACAGCCCTTACCGTATTGACGCCCGTCGGGATTTTTACAGCCTGCCTGCCAGCGTATGAATGCATGGTGGTAGGCCTGTTCATCTACGCGCTGCTGCGCTTTGCCGCCGTTATTTCAAGAAAACGGGAAGGAGTAGCGCTGATGCTGCTGGCCACAATTGCCTTTTTTGGCACATTTGTAAACGATGCGCTATACCAATCGAATGTGATCAGCAGCACAACGGGCGGCATATTTGGATTTTCTGCTTTTGTAATTATATTTATTCAGGCATATTTTCTGGCAGCTCAATTTTCCAAGACCTATTACGAGGTGGCGGAGATGTCGGACAAGCTGCTTTCGCTTGACCGGTTAAAGGACGCTTTTTTGGCCAATACATCCCACGAACTACGAACGCCCCTGAACGGTATTATCAACATCACGAATGCAGTTATCGAAAAAAGCCGTGGGAAGCTGGACGAAGTGCAGCAACAAAATCTACAGGTCGTAGTGGTGGCGGCACGGCGGCTGCATACCCTCATCAATGATATTCTGGATATATCAAGTCTCCGAAACGGAGAGATACGTCTGCACCAAAGGCCGGTAGATGTGCGCTCGGTAGCAACGCTGGCGCTGTATGTGCTCAGTCACTTGGAGGGCGATACAAAAATTGAATTCATAAATACCATTCCCGAAGATTTACCTGCTGTGTGTGCTGATGTGGAGCGCCTGCGGCAGATATTCTACAATCTGATCGGTAACGCTGTAAAGTTTACGCGTAAGGGCCGTGTGGAGGTTGGAACTTGTGTGGCGCAGGAAAAGGTGGAAATCTGGATAGAGGACACCGGCTGTGGCATCGCTCAGAACAAAGCAGCGGACATATTCCAGCCTTTTTATCAGGTGGATTCCGCCGAGACGCGGGAAGCAGGCGGTACGGGACTGGGGCTGTCCATCACAAAGACACTGGTAGAGCTTCACGGCGGAAGTATACGCGTAAGTTCCGCAGTGGGAGTTGGAAGTCGTTTCACTTTTTCCCTGCCGATCAGCCGCGAAAGCAGCGAACCGCTCTTTATAGAAAAAGCTGCTGCCGCTTTGCCGGACACTGTTCCGGGAACAGGATTCGTTTCTTCGGTGGACAGAGGCGGCAGAAAATACGCGATACTTGCTGCAGATGACGATCCGGCCAGCTTGACAGCGCTGTTCAACATACTGGACGACGATACTTACTTTGTAAAGGCCGTTAACAACGGCGAGGATGTGCTGCGCGCGCTGGAAGACAACCCGCCGTTTGATTTGGTGATACTCGACGTTATGATGCCCCGGATGTCGGGTTATGAGGTGCTTATAAAAATCCGGTCTCGCTTTGCCCCCATGGATGTTCCGGTGCTTATGCTCACGGCCAAGGCTCGTCCGGAGGATTTGCTGGCGGGCTTTGAGGCGGGAGCAAATGATTATTTGGCAAAGCCTTTCGAGGCGCTGGAGCTTCGGGCAAGGGTGCGGACTCTGGTGCAGCTCAAGGAATCGGTCAGTACCATGGTGGAAACACAGCTTTCCTTCCTGCAGGCGCAGATAAAGCCGCATTTCTTATATAACTCGCTGACCGTTATTTCGGCGATGAGCGCCAAGGACCCCAAGCGTACCAAGGAATTGCTGTACGATCTGTCCGATTACCTGCGCGGCAGTTTCCAGTTTGAAAACACCAGCGGCTTTACGTCGCTTTCTGGCGAACTGGCGACGGTTCGCGCTTATCTCTCAATCGAAAAGGAGCGGTTTCAGGACAAGCTGCGCGTGGAGTACGACGTAGATGAACCCTTGGATGTGCCGGTGCCGGTGCTGGCCATACAGCCGCTGGTGGAAAACGCGCTACGCCACGGAATATTGAAGCGTCCGCAGGGCGGCACGGTGCGCATCAGCGTGAAGCAGGACGGTGGCTTTGCCGTCATTCGTGTGGAGGATGACGGCGTGGGTATCGCCGCAGAGCGGTTGAAGGGCTTGCTCGACGACCAAGCGCAGCCTTTGGGCGTTGGGCTGAGGAATATCCAGCGGCGAATGACCCTTTTCTATGGCTATGGGCTGGAGATCGAAAGCAGGGAGAACAAGGGCACCACGGTGACAATGAAAATACCTTGCCCGCCAAGGGGAGAAGCCATATGATGATAAATGCCATATTGGTAGACAATGAGCCGCTTGTTCTGGAGGAACTGCGGCAACTGCTGGAAAGCCAGGAAAACGTCAGGGTCATTGCGTCCTACACGGACCCATTGCAGGCGTTGCAGGAATTGCCGGCTACAAGGCCGGACTGTGCGTTTCTTGATATAGAAATGCCGGAAATCACTGGCATCGAGCTGGCGGAGCGGTTTTTGTCCACAGACCCGGAAATTGAGGTCGTGTTTGTCACGGCCTACAACCATTACGCCACGCAGGCATTCGACGTCAGCGCGCTTGATTATCTGCTCAAGCCCATCCGCCCGGAACGAATCAGTAGAACGCTGGAAAGAATAGAGCACCGTATGGCACGCAAACCCCAGCCTGCCGAGTCCATTTGCATCATTTACAGCTTTGGCGCTTTTGAGATTCTCATAGGCGGCCGTACGGTGAAATGGAGCCGCTATAAATCCAAGGAATTGCTGGCGTACCTTCTGCAGAACGAGGGCCGCCGCCAGAGCAAATATCTGCTGTGCGAAGAACAGTGGGGGAGTTACCCGCCAGAGCAGGCGCTGGCGTACCTGCAGACATCGGTCTACGCGCTGCGCAAGAGCCTGCGGGAAATCGGCTGCACCCAGATCGAAATCGAGTATTTGAATGACCGTTACTGTGCCCGCGTGCGGGAGGATGTGGACTGGGACATACGCCGGTTTGACGCGGCATACCAGAAGGCCGCAGCGGCGGATTCCGCGGATTTAGCGTGCGAAGCGCTTGCGTGCTGCCGCGGCGAATATCTGGAGAGCGAGGACTGGCCCTGGTCGGATATCCAGCGGGAAGAGTATGAATGCAAGCGGGAGGCGATGGACGATATGAGCCAAAACAGCTGACGGCCCACCTTTAAAAATGCAAATTTTTCACTTTTTTTTAAGATGGCGTAAAAAAACGCCATTTTTTGTTTGTTTTGCGAGTGTTTTGCGAGTGCCTCTCTGTAAAATATAAATATCTAGCTATGTGATTTGGGCATCCTTATACGGCAAATGAGTTATAACGGCAAGTTCTCATTGTGTTGCGGGGGTGGGATGTCCTGGCGTTAATGAAGGAGGAAGCAAAGGATGAAACACAGGAAGGTTTATAAATTGATCGCTATAGCGGTGGCGGCGGCGCTGCTGCTGGGTTTGGTGCCCGGAATACCAGGGATTGGGGCGCGGACGGCTTATGCGGACCCCGATATCTCAATAACTGTTAACTCCTCGGTATCCGCTGATCCCAACAGTTCCACTTCCATATTTTCTGATCTTGTAATCAGCAGTGCGGGCAATATCAACAGCGCGACTGTCAATATCGATTCCAACTTTTCCAGCTCGGCAGACACGCTTTCTTACGGCACGGGGGCCGGACTGACCGCGTCTTATAACTCTTCTAACGGCGTGCTTACGGTTACGGGTTCAGCGTCTGCTGCTGCCTACCAGGCATTCCTGAGAACCGTCACCTTCGAAACAACCAATACCTCGGGCACACGCAGCATTGTGC
>JAEYHP010000065.1 GCA_023409435.1 Bacillota bacterium
TCAGGATCCGTTCTCGTCGTTCAACATGTTCAATAAGATTGATACCGTGCTCCTTGACTGCATTAATATGCGCGGCGGGCGACGGCTCCCCCATGAAGAAAAGGTGGAGTTGATGACGGAGGCGTGTTCCTTCGTCAACCTGAAATATGCGGAGCTCACCAACAAATACCCGTTCGAGCTTTCGGGCGGGCAGATGCAGCGTCTGATGATCGCGCGTATCTTCCTGCTAAAGCCCAAGATATTGCTTGCTGATGAGCCTACCTCCATGATCGACGCCTGCTCGCGCGCGACCATACTCGACATGCTGCTGCAGCTGCGCAACGAAACCGGCATGACAATCATATTTATCACGCACGATATCGGGCTTGCTTACTACATTTCGGACAGCGTGTACATTATGGAGCATGGCAAATTCGTGGAAAGCGGCACGGCGGATGAGGTGATCCTCAAGCCCAAGGCGGCCTATACCAAGCGCCTGATCAGCGACGTACCGAAGATATACGAGGAGTGGGACCTCTCCACCGTATCCACGCAACATAGCGAACCGGAATGCTAAAAACACAACCGCGTTGATATGCGCGCTCTGCGATCATTGATAGAATGAATGCAACGCGTGAAAGAGGTGAACTGTATGGAAATGAAGTATTTGGTGTCACAAATGACGCTCGAAGAAAAGGCCTCTCTCTGTTCGGGGCTGGACTTTTGGCACACCAAACCCGTGGAGCGGCTCAATGTTCCTTCCGTTATGGTAAGCGACGGCCCGCACGGCTTGCGAAAGCAATCCGAAGCCGCCGACCACCTGGCGGTGAACGAAAGCATCAAGGCGGTCTGCTTCCCTGCCGGGTGCGCGACGGCGGCGTCATTCGACCGGGCGCTTCTGAATACGCTGGGTTCGGCCATAGGGGAGTCGTGCCAGGCGGAAAAGCTCGCCGTGGTGCTGGGGCCCGCGGTCAATATCAAGCGTTCGCCGCTGTGCGGGCGCAACTTTGAATATTTTTCGGAAGACCCGTATCTTGCAGGCGAGGTGGCGGCCGCGCACATCAAGGGCGTACAATCTAAAAACGTCGGCACCAGTCTCAAGCACTATGCCGCCAACAGCCAGGAGCACCGCAGAATGTCTTCTAGCTCCGAGGCGGATGAGCGCACGCTCAGGGAAATTTACCTGGCCGCTTTTGAAACGCCGGTAAGGGAGGCAAAGCCCTGGACGGTGATGTGCTCCTATAACAAAATCAACGGCACGTTCGCATCGGAAAACCGCCTGCTGATGACGGATATCCTGCGCGATGAATGGGGCTTCGACGGATATGTCGTTACCGACTGGGGCGCTGTGGCGGACCGCGTAAAAGGGCTTGCGGCGGGCGTGGATCTTGAAATGCCCGCGTCCGGCGGCGTAAACGATAATAAGATCGTGGAGGCCGTCCGCGCCGGGGAACTCGATGAAGCGTTGCTGGACCTGGCCGTGGAACGGATACTGGACGTGAATTACCGGTATCTTGACTTTGCAATGCCCGAAACCATATGGGATAAAGAGGCGCAGCATATTTTAAGCGCACGCCTGGCGGAAGAATGCATGGTGCTGCTGAAAAATGCGGGCGGTATTCTCCCGCTGCAGAAGGGCGACAATATCGCATTCATCGGCGAATTCGCACAAAAGCCGCGTTTTCAGGGCGGCGGCAGCTCGCACATCAACTGCTTCAAAACGGCCAGCGCCATGGAGGCCGCGGCGGATATCCCCAATATCGCGTATGCGAAGGGCTTTGATATTGAGAAGGATGAGACCACGGATGCTCTTGTGGAAGAGGCGGTGCAGATCGCAAAAGGCGCCAATGTCGCGGTGGTGTTTGTCGGCCTTCCCGACGCCTATGAATCCGAAGGATACGACCGCACGCATATGCGCCTGCCGGACTGCCAGAACCGCTTGATTCAGGCCGTTGTCCGCGCCAACCCCAATACGGTGGTGGTGCTGCACAATGGTTCGCCGGTGGAAATGCCCTGGATAAACGACGTCAGAGGCCTCCTTGAAGCCTACCTGGGCGGCCAGGCGGTGGGCGAAGCCGTGGTGCGCATACTCTTCGGTGAGGCGAATCCCTGCGGCAAGCTGCCTGAAACATTCCCGTTGAAGCTGGAGGATAACCCGTCCTACCTGTTCTACGGCGGGGAAAAGGATATTGCAGAATACCGGGAAGGCGTGTTCGTGGGGTACCGGTATTACGATAAAAAGAAAATTGATGTGCTCTTCCCGTTCGGGTTCGGCCTGTCCTACACCACGTTCGCGTACAGTAACCTCCGGGTGGATAAGGACGAAATGGATGATACCGATACTCTCACGGTATCCGTGGACGTCATAAACACGGGCAGCGTATTTGGCAAGGAGATCATTGAGCTTTACGTTGCGGACAAAGTCAGCACGATGATCCGCCCCGAAAAGGAACTCAAAGGCTTTGAAAAGGTCGGTTTAATGCCAAAAGAGACCAAGACCGTCCAATTTACGCTCAATAAGCGCGCGTTTGCGTACTGGAACAAAGAACTGCACGATTGGCACGTGGAAACCGGGGAATTCGATATTCTTATAGGCAAATCCTCCCGGGATATCGTCCTCAAAAAGACGGTGACGGTCCGTTCCACCGTAAAGCTGCCCGTGCGCTACGACAGGAACAGTATATTCATGGATATCATGGGCGACCCGCGGGCGAAGTCAGCCCTAAAGCCGTTCCTGGACGGCATTGCGAACGCTTTGGCGCCGGAGGACGACGCCTCCGATACGGCCAAAGAGGCCATATCGATCGAAATGATGGAGGCCATGCTGCAGTATATGCCGCTTCGGGCCGCGCTCAGCTTTGGCAATGACCAGGTTTCAGAGGAGCAGATCGAGCTGCTTTTAGATGAACTCAATTGGGCTTGAAAGCCGAAAATACTGTAGAGGTGACGAAATGAGTTTTCCCAAAGGGTTTGTATGGGGCGCGGCCTGCGCTTCCTATCAGTGCGAAGGCGCGTGGAATTTGGACGGCAAGGGCCCGAGCATCTGGGACGATTTTTCCCATGAAACAGGCAAAGGTCATGTAAGCAATGACGATACGGGCGACGTCGCCTGTGATTTCTACCACCGTTATGAGGAAGACATCGCGCTGATGGCGCAACTCGGCTTAAAGGTGTACCGCTTTTCGGTGAGCTGGCCGCGCATATTGCCCAACGGTAGAGGCGAGGTCAACGAGGCGGGTCTAGCTTTTTATGACCGCGTGATCGATACGTTATTGCACAACGGCATTGAGCCGTGGGTGACGCTCTATCATTGGGATCTTCCCAGCGCCCTGCAGAAAGAGGGCGGTTGGCTCAACCGGGCGACCGTGGACGCATTTGCGGCCTATGCTGCAATACTCGCAAAACGCTTTGACGGACGCGTGAAAACCTACATGACAATCAACGAACCGCAGTGCGTGGTCGGCCTGGGGTATGGCAACGGCGAGCATGCGCCGGGGCTGAAGTTTTCCAATGAAGAGCGGGCAATATGTATGCATCACGTGGTGCTCGCCCATGGCGTTGGGGCAAAGGCGCTAAGGGAAAACAGCACGTCTCCTGTTCAGATCGGCGTTGTTCCCTGCGGGCGGCTTTGCTATCCGCTTACGGATACGCCTGAAAACCGGGACGCCTCGTATCGCGCCTCGTTCCGGTTAACGGAGGAGGATTGGACGTTTACGTTCAACGCCTACATGGACGCCGTCATGTTCCACAAATTCGATGATGATGCGCCTGCGTTTTTGAAAGAATTTGCGGCGTCTGTCCCGCAAAACGACTGGGACTTGGTGGAGAAGCCGGATTTCCTGGGTGTAAACGTCTACCAAGGCGCCGGTACGGATGAAAACGGCAGGATTGCCCGGCGGCCGGAAGGGTTTCCGCTGACCGCCACGAAATGGCCGGTGACGCCGGAGGTCATGCATTATGGCCCAATAAACTTATACAAACGCTACAATCTGCCCATATATATCACGGAAAACGGGCAGTCCTGCAACGACCGCGTATTCCTGGATGGAAAGGTACACGACCCGGAACGCATCGATTATCTGCGCCGGTACCTGCGGGAACTTAAAAAAGCCATAGCTGAAGGCGTGCCCGTGCTGGGGTATCTCCATTGGAGCTTTATGGATAACTTTGAATGGGCAAGCGGGTATGACGACCGGTTTGGGCTTGTGTATGCCGACTATGCGACCCAACAGCGTATTTTAAAGGATTCGGCGTACTTTTACGCCGACGTTATCCGGAGTAACGGCGAAACGCTCTAGCATGGACAGAGCCGGTATGCCCGCGCGCTCGGATCTTGCGCGCGGGCATATTTAAATGGCGAAATTTTTGGATTTTCCTTGGTTTTTAGGGAAATTTGTTCTGTCCGGCAAGAGCGCAAAATGGTATACTAGTGCTATATGCGGTGCGGAGGGGTGTTCTATGGTTTCCATGAAGGATATTTCCCTGAGATGCGGCGTTTCTGTTGCCACAGTCAGCAAAGCCATCAACGGGCACAGCGATATTGGGGAGCGTACGGCGGAGCATATCCGCAACGTGGCCAAGGAAATGGGCTACCTCCCCAATGCTGCCGCGCGCGCGCTCAAAACCAACCGCACCAACAACCTGGGCGTGCTGTTTATTGATAATATGCACAGCGGCCTCACGCACGAATATTTCTCCTCGATGCTGGACAGCTTCAAGGTGGAAGCCGAGCACAGGGGCTACGATATCACGTTCATCAGCAACAACCTGGGGCAGTACAACATGAGCTACCTCAAGCATTGCCGCTACCGCAAATGCGACGGCGTGGTCATCGCCAACGTGGACTTTTACGACCCTGCCGTTATGGAGCTGGTGAAGAGCGAGATTCCCGTTGTCACCGTAGACTATGTGTTCAATGAGAAGACCGCGATACTCTCCAACAACGTGCAGTGCGTGAAGGACCTTGTTACCTACATTTATCAGCAGGGGCACCGGAGGATTGCGTTCATTCACGGTGAAGACACCGCCGTGACGCAGAAACGCGTGGCCAGCTTTTACCGCACCTGCCAGGAGTTCGGACTTACGATACCGGAAGGATATATGCGCAGCGGGCTTTACCACAACCCGACGTCAAGCGCAGAGGAAACGCGCGCTTTGCTTTCCCTTCCCGTACCTCCGACGTGTATCATGTATCCGGACGATTTCTCCTTTATCGGCGGCAGGAACGTCATTGAGGAAAAGGGCTTGCGTATCCCTGACGATATCAGCGTGGCGGGGTTTGACGGCATATACCTTTCCCAGGTAATACAACCGGCCTTGACCACCGTCCGGCAGGATACCTTGAATTTGGGCCGCGAGGCGGCGCGCCGCCTGATAGCAACCATCGAAGAACCGCAATTGTCGCTTATCGAACAGGTCATGGTGGACGGGTACCTCATGCCCGGGCAATCGGTGCGGCAGCTGGTTTAACGCCATACTATATACCGGACCAAGGGGGAGACAGATGGATCTCAGCGGTTTTGCATGGAAAAATGAAACGCAGTTTTGTGAGATTGAAAACGGGATACAGATTTATGCCCCTGCCGAAACGGATTATTTCGTGAACCCGGCGGACGGCGCAATCAAGGCAAACGCGCCGTTTTTCTACCGGGAGGTGGAAGGGGATTTTGTTTTCAGGGCGAATGTCAGCCACGGCTTTTCTTCCACCTATGACGCGTGCGTACTGCTTGCGCTGGACCATGATACGCTCTGGGCGAAGGCCTGTTTTGAGTATACGGATTTTCAAACGCACGCCGTGGTGACGGTCATGACCGATGGTCGGTCCGATGACGCGAACGGCGCGAACATAGACGGAAACGAAGTCTGGCTCCAGCTTGCCCGCAAGGGTGATCTCTTTGCCGTTCACTATTCTTTCAACGGCAGGGAATTTATCATGGCCCGGATCTGCTCCCTTTCCATGGGGCGGCGCATAAAGGTCGGGTTGGTCGCACAATCCCCCGTTGGCAGCGGCGGCGAACGCAAGTTTCTGCATGTCTTGCTGGAACAAAGGACCTTAGCGGATATCCGGAGCGGGAATGCGTAACCGTATCGCAAACGACTCCATTATTTAATGAAAGCACAGCAAATAGTAATTGCATGCGATAGAATAAGCATTGCCCCGGCCAATATGGCCGGGGCAATTTGTTGTTTGAAGTAATTTGAGAAGTATTAGCCTTTACTGGCCCTTTTGCGCGAACTCGACCTTTTCGCCGTTCACGCCAAATACAATGAACCAGCGCAGGTTGTGGGGCGGCCAATAGGACGAGGTATTCACGCCGTCCTCCATAAACCGCATTCCCATCGCCTTACACTGGGCATAGGCGGCGTCCACATCGCTCACCTCAATGGCGATATGGTCAAATGCGCCGGGTTTGCCCGCAGTCTCAAGCCGTTCAAAGACTTCCACCTTTAAATTGCTCAATAAAATATGTACCACCCGGATGGGACGGCCTTCGTCCGCATCCTCTTTCTCCATGACCACTTGGCCGCCTAAAGATTCATAGAACCTGATCGTGCCATCCATGTCTGTGGTGGGAAGGCCGATGTGGTGGAAACCTGTTAAAAGCTCTTTCATGCGGGGCTCCTTTTCTTATTTATCTTCATTAGAGACCGTCGTCTCTCAAATCGGTCAGCGTTCGGGGGGATATCCACTCAAGAGCCTTACGGCTTGGCGATAGGAGAGTCCCCAACCATTGTAGTAATTTGCGGCCTTTGATGCAACCAGTTTATTCTGATAATCATTCTATCTCGCGCCAATACGACCGTTTGTTCTTGTGCCGAAAGAGTAAATGTGCTACGTTATATGCAAACATATGTTCTTAATATCTCATATTTAAAACGGAGGGGTTGGCAATGGAGTATGAAAGGAGCCTGCGGGCAATGGCGGGCAATGGCGGGGAGGAAGGGCTCCGCGCGGCGGAACAGGCGTTTTTAGATGATCACGACGGGGACAAAGAGCTGGAGCAGGCCCACTGGATGCTGCTGCAACTGTCCAAAGAGCATGGGATACCGGTTGCGGCGGTGCGCAACGCGCTGCTGCAGACGCATATCAGGCTGGAAGCGCGGCGCATTGCGGAGGACGCGGAGCGGCTAGAAGAGCTTGTAGCCTATGTGACGCGTAGCGATATCCCGCCCGACGAAACGGACTACCTTGGCATGAGCGCGGAGGAATTCCGCGCCTGTGAACGAAAGATGCTGGAGGCTAGCAGGAACCGCCTTGATTGAAAAAAAGAACAAATTATGAAAAGTACCGGCAAAGCGTAAAGCCTATTGAAAGTAGAGGGGTAAAATGACAAAATATAAAGATAATAACACATACGGTCAAAACAATACAAATTATGCGCCGCCCGCAGGCATAGTGGGCCCGGAAGCCGTAAAGGAAATGCAGCGCTGGCTGGGCGGATTGACGGTGGATGGCATATGGGGCCCCAAGACGCAGAAGCAGTTTGACAAGGCCATGGCGGCCGTCCTGAAAACGACCGAAGTGCCGCCTGCGCCTGCGGACAGGGAGCGGCTAAGCTACGCGGAGGACATTTACAAGCTGAGCCTGGGCATCGGCAAAAGCGGCCTGGGCAATTATATGGCGCGGGGCTATGACCCGCCCGCAAACATCAAAAGCGCGGAGGATGTGCGCGCGTTCCAGAAAAGCCACGGGCTGGATGTGGATGGAATATGGGCAGGGAGGACGCAGCGGAAGCATGACCAGATCCAACAGCAGTGGGCGGGCCAATATGACCCGGAAGAGATCACGCGGCTGGTTGTGGAAGGGCTTGGTAAGCTTACCGGGGAACCGGGAAACGCCTTGCCGGAGGGGGCAATCCCCTTAAGCGGCGGCGGCGCGAAGGCGGGGCAGGCCGGGGGCGGAACGACGGCGCAGATCATGGGCGTGCAGGCGGGCGCAAAACCGGCAACGCTTGGGGGTGCTAAGCAGGAGGAAATCTTGCAGGGCCGACCTATTGAGAAACCAGACAAGTACTTTCAGGCGCAAAGCAACCAAAAGCCGCCTGCGCAAAGTAATGTTATTTTGCAGAAGGATGATAAGGGAACTGCTGTAGAAAACGTGCAGCGCTGGCTGGAGCAATTGGGGTTTTTAGACATGAGCGTAAGCATGGATAAGCAGGGCAACAAACAGTATGGCTTCTATGGAGGAGCAACCCGCGGGGCAGTGATGCTCTACCAGTTTAATTATGGGCTTGATATGACCGGGGAATTGGACGGCAGGCAATATTTGGACATTTATAACTGTTATTTGCATGAAGCGGGGGATGGTCAACTGAAAGAGCAGATGGCTGCCTACTATAGCATGGTAAATACGGTTATAACTCTTGATAAAGAGAAAGGGTATGAGTACACCGTGTATCCCACATATCATTATCTGCCGAAAAAAAGGCCAAGCCTGCCTTCTCCCATGAAAGAGGCGGGGATAGAGGTTGTATACAAGGATGGGCTGTATTATATGGATTATACAGAGCCGCTTTTAAGAATGATGGAAAAAAATATAGGGGAAGCGAAACAGGCAAGAAAGTCCACGGGCAACCCCGGCTTGCTTGAGGGAAAGGAAGAATCGCTGCGTATTACGGAAGATCTGGCTTGGTTTTATTTTAAGGTGGAGCCCGAGGCCATTTGGGATATTAAATTACAGAAAAACTGGGAAGCGCAGTTTCCCGAGCAGAAAGAAGGGGTAAAGTTTTTCGAGCAGTCATACCCATTTGTATTTTTGGGAAATGTAGTGACCGCAGAGGACATGGGCAATATTTTGTTTGGAGCAACCGGGGCGGCCATGGGGTTTGAACAAGAATTTCTCAAATGGGCGGGGGCAACCCCGAATATTGCACCCGCGAATATTGTGGATGATTTTACAAATCTGTCAAATCTGGTTAAAAGCTATTTTGGCGACAGCGAAAGGGATCTTGAAAAAATAGAATACGGCGTAAGATTCTACAGTGCGTTTCAAGAGAATGATTCCGCTTTGTTTATCCATTAGCTTCCAAAATATTTGCCTGTGCCATCCGGCAAAAACCGCGGTGGCACAGGCATTGCCGCAAAGGAGATTGCTTTATGGAAAAGGTAAAAACAATATTGCTGGTGATTCTTGTATCGTGTATCGTGCTTGGTACTGCTATGTATATCTTCAAAAGGGAGCAGACAAAGGAAGAAATGATACAGGAATATCAGAAGCATGAGGAAGCGTTTGAGTATGTAAAGGAGTATTACATTGCCAATGATCTCGCGCGAATATTCAGATATCCGCGTGATAAAATCATCTCAATAAATATAAATGGATCAGGCGCAGATATTCCTTTGGAAGATATAGATGATGAATTGCTGGTACAATACGTTCATATGCTCTTTGATGATTTACACTATTTTTGGATTTCTGATCATTCTGCGTGGAAAGAAAATGTCTTACAGCTGATGTTTAGAAAAGACACAAACAAAACTTACTATTATAAGGGGATTGTATACTGCGAGGACGGCGAGCCGCCCATAAGTACAAGCTCGTCGTTTTATAATGTGGAACAAATCGAAAAATATTGGTTTTACTTCGAAGAGGATGCAGATGAAGATTTATAAGCCAGCGGCTTACTGTGAAGAGGATGCGATGGGATAGAAAAACGATTAGGATGCCTAAAGCTAGTATCGTCAGCCATTTCTGTACCCCTGCGCTGCAATACGGCGTAGAGGTGGACGGCGTGTGGGAGTCGGAGGCGAGCACCCGCCGGTGGCGGATAAAGCGAGCCGAAAGACCAGTGAATAAAGCCATACCAGGAGCGGCTTTGCCGCGACGCAGCATGGCTATTATGAACTGCGGAAACGGACCGCGCCTATAAGAATTTTGTATCCGGCGGCGGAAAGGTGCCAGTTTCCACAGAAGCGGTTGCCGATGAACTGAAAGAACTGTATCAGGACGTGATGGCGTCCAACCTCAGCCCAAGGCAAAAAACGGATGCCCTTGAAATGCTTGTGGCGCTGCAGCAATATAGCACCCCGGAGCATCTGCGTAAAACCTTGCTTGGCATCCAGATGGCGGGAGGGGCGGAGGCGTTTTTCAGAAGGCCAGGCGGCTCATCCTTGAATGCCATGATAGATACCCAGAAGAAGCTGTATTATAGTTTGCAGGACAAGCTTGAGCAGAACAGGGATGAAATTAATAAGTTTTTCATGGGATGGCTATTCCCCAGCGAGGACTACAAGGAGCTGCAAAGGCAGAAGATCGAGCTTGAGCAGCAGATAGGCGCTGTTGAAAAGCGGCTGGATCAGTTTGCGCCCAAATGGGACGAAATCATTGACGTCTGGGATTGGAGCGAGGTGGACGCGTGGGAACAGGCGCAGCTTGCGCGTTTAGCCGAAGACGATGCAAGGGGAAAGGCGTCTGCGGAGAAACAGGCGAGAGATGAGGCGGCAGCGGAGACAAAAGCAAAGGCGGAGAAATATGGGCTGCCGCATGTGGACGAGCGGTTCTCCCACATTATGCGGGAAACGCTGCAGGCCCGGCTGAACCGATTTACCGCTAACCCGCAGGATATTATTGGGGATGACTGGAGAGACAACCTGCAACAGATGTGGAATCTGCCGCTTGAGGAAATCATTGCGCGTATGATCGTTGGGGAAGCGGGAAGCACGAAAGTGAGCGATCAGGACAGGGTTGACGTCTGCTACTCGGTCATTGTACGGATGCTGGACGATCAAAGGTTCCGCGGGGGCACCGTGAGCAACGGCAAAATTTCGTCTACGTACCTCAAACAAGGTAACAAGTCCTTGAAAGAGCTGCTGTTTGGTGACAACGAATACCATGGAGTGAATCCATATTATGAGTTTGACCCTCAAACACAAAGAAGAAAAAATGGTGATGAGGTAAATATATTAGACTACCATGCGTATGACATCAACGGGTACCTTAAAGGTAACGGGGCTCCACAAATATGGGGACAGGCAATGTGGATGGGCATTATTCTGGCGGAACTTTTTGAGGATAAGATATCCGGGGAATTATATGGCAGGTATGATCGTAATGAGTGGAGGACTTTGGCGGACATGTACTTTAACGAGTTTGATGCAATGCTTGCCGTTGTATACCCTCAAATTAATAGTGACCCTAGAGATTCGAAAGTTAGAAGCGGTTATGAAAACTCGTTTGTGGGCCATGGGACGTATGTTACATTTGAACGAAGTGCCTATTAGGAGATAATGATGAATAAATTGAGAATTATTATTTTCCTCACTATTTTAGTAGTATGCTTGTCCTCCTGCGCGGATGCGCAGGAGGACAACTCCCTTTCCGCAATCACGATTGCTCCTTCCTCAACACCGTTTCCTTTCATGAAGGAAGCAGCGGCGGTGTTCCCCACGCCGGAGCCTACGCCAGACGAACCCCCAATACAAGTAGAGATCGTTTCCGAATCTGCAATGCCTGCACCGACGTTGCAGCAGCGCACTTATTTGCTGTATAGCAATAATGCGATGCAATTCGCAACGCCCACGTTTGGTTTCTATGCCAATTGCGACAAAAAGGATGATACGCTGTTCCAGGCGATTTATAAGAGCCTTTCAAGTACCTCCTGGACGACGGTCTCGGAGGGAGTAAGCAATTTTGAGGCATACTTGCCGGATGGCGTAAAGGTAGATGACTTCTACATAACCGAAAAGGTCGGCCTCGAACGTGCTGGGGAGCCCGGATATAAAGAACCGGCCATCACAAAGCATGTGCGCAAGGACTTAAACCTTGCCTATATTGCTATTGAGAATCGTGACTGGAATCCAGCGCAAGGAAATTCTACCAGCGCTATATTGCTTTTGTTCGACATCCGGGATGGATACTACGCCCCATACGGAGGGATAAGGATCGGAACTTCATGGCCAAATAAAGCAAATAGCTATTTTATCACCGGTGCGGGCGGCATGCGTTGGGTGGTTGAAAGCAGCTTATGGCTGCATGGCACGGGGAAATGGCGGGAAGGGAGCGAATGGTGGAATATCGATGAAAGAAGCGTTGATATTGCCTATGCCTATTGGGAAGGCGATGAACTGGAACGCACATCTATGGGAATCATATGCTTTGATGGACAGCTAAATAAGCCGAAGGTAAGCAGCTTCCCTGACAGGAACTTGCTGCGGTTTGATTTTATCCAGTCGCTTAATATGGAATATAATGGATATGACGGAGAAGATATGATGGAGCCCAAGGTGTTTGAAAAAGAGCTCCCCCTCACAATTTGGTATGATATTTCTTGCCGTCGGGCATTTATCGAGGATACAAGCGCCGACCATTGGTACCTAGGCAACGGCTTCTATGCCGCTCAATCCGTATATGATCTGTTCGCGGATGAATTACGTCAACTCGCAAAGGATACGGCGGATCCCGCTGCCCCCTGGGCAGAGTGGATGCTCGTTACGCCGCCAAGGGATGCTGGCCGCGATAGTAGCCGGGAACTGTGGGAGGCATACGGGCCCTTTTAGTACACACTGGTACGCGCGCACCTCGCTTGTTGACTAAGCCGAACGGAGGCGCAGGAGGAATGGGACTACCTGCTACAGTAAGGAGTTCAATACGGCTTATGAAAAGAACAAAGTTGATTAGCTTGGTACTACTCTTAATGTTGCTGTTATCCTCCTGCGCATCCGCGCAGGGGGATAGCTTAAGTCCCCTGCCGAAGAACACACCCGCCTCGGCTCAAACGGAGACTGGCGCGGGCACGGATACAGCCGCTTATCCGCTTCCGTCAAACTATGAAAAGGGCTTTCAAATTGACCCAAATACGGGGATTTTCCATGTGATAGAATCTTTTGAGCAGAACGGGGCCACGTGTTATGCTGTGCTGTCCGGTACCATGGAAGAAACCTATTATCTTACTGAACAGCTCGCTGTTACGGAAGGGAAAACAATCCTCTATGAATATGACTTGCGTCCATTTTCTCTTAAAGCGGAACGGAAAGAACATCTTTATCTCCAAGCGCAGGATATCAATTTTGATGGGTTTATCGATTTCTGGATTGAGGGGGGCAGCAGCGATTACTATTGGCTGTGGAATGATAAGGAACAAACATTTGAACGTAGCGCCGCATTGGAAGAGTTGGATTTAGGATATTCGCGCTTTGATGAAGAAGAGCAAACGATCTATTCTTTTCGAGAAAAAGAAGGCAAGGGTACCATTCTACAGCGGAAATTTCAGTATATGCATGGCAACCCTGTTTTAATAGGGTATACCGAGCGAGTATATGATGAAACACAGGACAAGGCGATTATGACGACCTATGAATTGCAGAATGGCAAGATGTGCGCGGTAGATGCCGTTTCGCGTATCATTCCGCGATACTATATCGATGAGAGCACAAATACATTTTCTCTGGTACAGATTGTTCCCGCGCAGCAGGAACTCCCGCCCCTTTGTATTACCATTACCGGAGAATTGCAGGACGGGCGTTATTACGGGAAAGAAGCGTTTGTCATAAGTCTTACGGACGGTACGTTGCTACAGAAAATATATCTGGAAGAAGAGGACATGGGTATCGTATATCCGGAGTTTTCAAGCGATGCCAAGACATCCCTGATTCTTGAAGATATCAACTTTGACGGTTTTCTGGATATGAGTATTTTATATGATAC
>JAEYHP010000174.1 GCA_023409435.1 Bacillota bacterium
TTTTTACAAAGGTATATCAGACTCTAAAGGACAATGGGGTTTTCCTTCTCAACATGGAGCATCCTGTTTTTACGGCGGGCGTAAACCAAGACTGGATTTACGATCCAAGCGGCAAGCCGAAGTATTGGCCCGTTGACGACTACTCCTATCCAGGGGAGAGGGTCACACGTTTTCTCGGCCAGAACGTCGTGAAACAGCACCACACCTTGACGCAGATAATGATGGGGCTCATAAACGCCGGGTTCCGGCTGGAAGTTGTTCAGGAAGCGACGCCGAGCCCCGGCATGATGAACGTTCCGGGAATGTCGGATGAAATGCGCCGCCCGATGATGCTGTTGATCAAATCGCTTAAGCTATTATCCACATAGAGTGCCTATCATGTCCAAGGGCGCCAGGCAGACGCCCGTCAGCCTTTTTTGACATCGGATCGCGTTGGCCGTGATGGCTACGGCTTCGTCGCTTATGACGCGCTCCATAGATTGCGCGTCCTTGACGGCCGTCGGTTCGTCGATGCCCATTTCCCTCAGCGCGTGGGCTAAAATGCAATGACGTTCAAAAATATTTTCCGCAACAGCCTTCCCCGAGTCGGTAAACACCAAATCGTGGTCAATTTTTAGCAGATAGCCTTTTGCGCAAAGGTTTTGAACGGCCTTTGTAACGCTGGGCTTTGAGTGATCCATGTAGCTGGCCACGTCGATGGAACGGACGGAACCGGAACGCTTGGTTAAAATATAGATCGCCTCCATATAATCTTTTTCGGAACGGCTTAACTCTGGCATACTTAAATCCTCCTGACTGAAATCTTCACAATTGATCCCGGCTCTATACATCGATGCCGAGAATGGATTTTGCGAGCATTCCTATGACAAAGGAGATCGCCGCGACGCTCAGACTGATGACCGCCATCTCCCCGAAACGCCGTAGAAACGGAAGGTCCTGAGCCAGAGAAATATAAAAGTTAAACAGCAAAATGATGAGCACCACGATGGCCAGCATAATTGCAAAGGCTGCGATATACATTTTGTCCGGCAAAAGCAGATAGGGCAGCACCATGAGGGCAACTGTGATCAAATAAGCCATGCCGGTATACATGCTGGACTTTATGGCTTTCGCGTTGCCATTGGCTCGCTCGGCCAGATAGTTTGACGCTGCCATGGAGAGGGTGGCCGATACGCCAGTGATGATGGCGGAAAGGGCGACGAGCCCCGTGTTTGCCAGTGCGAAGGTAAAGCCGGCAACCGCCCCGGTGAGCTCCACAAGGGCATCATTGAGGCCTAACACCATGGCGCCCACGTAATGGAGCCGCTCCTCGTCCACCATAGCCATCAGGCGGTTTTCATGCTCATCCTCCTGCTGCAGGATAGCGCCCACTTCTGGGATTTCCTCTTCAATGGCGCGAAATCCTTTGGCATTAAATTTCTTGAGCCCGAAGTCTTCGCTTTTTTCAAAGAATTTGATGGTAAAAGTATCCCCAAGGATGCGACTCGTTATCTTCCCCAAAGTGATTTTGAACCAACTGGGGCGGACATCTCTTCCCGTGTATTTTCTCCACGTTTCGTAATGGGTGTATTCTTCTTTTGCGATTTCCAGGAGGGCGGTTTTATTGCTCTCTTCCCTTTGATGTTCGGCAATATACCGATACAAAATACTGCCGCTGATTTCATCGCGCTGAAACTGCAAAATGCGCTTATAGGTAGATGGGCTTAACTGATTTTGCATACCGACTCACCTCGCTTTCGTATTGAAACAGGGTGCATCCGCCCTTGTGGTTCATGGCTTCCGCCGCGCTTATCTCGCGCACCTTCTCAAAGAATCCCGTTTGCAGTACGGCTACAAGCGTCTGTTCCTTGAGGTTCATTTCCGAGTAAGGGGAGAAGGGACAGGGTTCCGCGCCTCCTGTGGCGTTGATGTGAAAGAAACCGCGGCCGGCGGCCAGGCATCCTCCCATGGATTCCTCATCTCCGGGGAAGGAGAGAATGATCATGCCTTTGTTTTTCTTATTCCCGCGAAGACCGTCGATCCGCTCAGCGAGGATACGCAGGTTATCTTCCCCCAAAATCAGGTGGTCCATACCTTTTTCCACGGGGACGTATTCGACATAGAAGACAAGGCCGCATCCGTTTTCCCGCAGGGTTTCGGCAAAGCTCTGCTCCGTCACCTCCGTTTGATTTTCCGTCGTCACCGTTATGGAAGCTCCGAAGAGGATGCCGCGCTCTTTTAAGCATTCGGCGGCGTGCGCTACTTTTTCCGATACGCCGTCCCCGCGTCGGGCGTCTGTTTCTTCAGCGTCGCCTTCGATACTGAGAACCGGGATAAGATTGCGGTGCGTATCAAAAAGGTCGAGATAATCCTCGTCTATCATAGTTCCGTTGGTAAAGATAGGGAAAATGATATGCTCAAACTCCGCTGCCAGTCGAATGACGTCGCGGCGCAAGAGCGGCTCCCCGCCGGCGAGCAGGATAAAGGAGATGCCGACGTCTGACGCTTCTTGAAATATCCGCCGCCAATCCTCGGCGGTCAACTGCTCCTGGGAGTGCTCGCCGCCGCAGCCTCCGTTTGCCCAGGCGTAACAGCCCGCGCACCGCAGATTGCAGTCCGTTGCAATGCTCGCAATCAGAAAAGGGGGGATATGGACGCCGGTCTGCTCGTGCCGCGCTCTCACCTTTGCGCCTTTGTTCAAATCGGACATGGTGTGCAATATGAACGATTGCCCCCGGCGGTTGCCCAGATAGAACCTCCCGGCGATATCGGCAATATTTTTTATTTCACTGTTCATAAATTCATTCAAGTTTAACATGGTAGATGCTCCTTTTAAAAGCGCTTGTATTTGAAATTGTCTTGTGATATGATTATATTACAAAATAAGAATAAAGCAATAACGCAGTTTATTCATACTTAGTATTAAAAAACTTACCATGAGAATCGAGGAATATAAAATGGATGTAAAAAACAGCCGGAAGGCCGCGGAATCAACCGAAGAATTGCTCTGTCCCATCCGCTATCTAATGAGTATATTCGGCGGCAAGTGGAAATTGCCTATCGTATGCATGCTTTCGGGAGAAATTCCTTTAAGATACAGCACCATCAAAAGAAGGCTGGGGGATATTACAAACGTCATGCTGGCGCAATCTTTGAAAGAGCTGGAAGCGGCGGGGATCGTCCATAGGGAGCAGTACAACGAGGTGCCGCCCAGAGTCGAATATACGCTGACCGAAAAGGGCAAAAGCATTTTACCTGCCCTTGAGCAGCTTGCGGGATGGGCCATACAGGAGATGCAAAGCGAGGCAGGCTGCGGCATTTTATGTACGAAATGCCAGTCGACGGCATAGAGGTGAGAATTGATAATCCCATTAAAAGATTGACAAATAAAATAAATGAGGTTAAAATATCTATCAAATATTAAAAGCTGTGATAAAGACGTATGCACAAACTTTGCACAGAGAGGAAGGGTCTGCTGGCTGAAAGCCCTTCTGCCGATTGTTTCTGCATAAACCGCTTTGGAGCTGCCCGCCGAACCGAGTAGGCCGGGACGTGACCGCACGTTACAGCGGATCTGAGCGACGGCGATAGCCGTATGCAGGGTGGAACCGTGCTGATGTTGTCCGCACCCCTGA
>JAEYHP010000172.1 GCA_023409435.1 Bacillota bacterium
TGCGCGGGCGCGGCAGGTACTGCTACAGGGAAAGCGTACGCGCGGAAGCGGAGGTTTTTTTGCGTGCGGAACTTGCGGAGCACCTTGCCGGAATTCCTATTTTGTATGTGGTTTAGTTGGTAGAACAGCCCAAATTGCCTGAAAGCTTTGGAAAGCCTTAATCCATTGTGTACGCGGGATGACATTTTAGAAATACCCTTAATCAGTCATAAAACCTCCCGATAGTATAGGCAAAATGAACAAAAGGGAGGCAATAGTATGGCATCGGTTTCGGGGATTGGCAGCACGATTTCACAACTGTACTTGAACACGTTGGCATCCTCCGGCAGCCGGACAACGCTGAAAAATGGCGTACAGGCGAGTGTAGCTAGTTCACTGGGCACGCTGGTGGAAAACGGCACAATCACGGAGGAACAATACAAGGAGATAGCAAATGCGTTTGAGTCCGCGCTGCAGCCGCCTTCACTTCCGCCCAAGGGCGAACGGATGGAGAATGCCGTGGCGAAGAAGCTGGAAGAACTATTGGAAGATGGATCGTTCAGTGAAGAAGCATCGAATACCGTGAGCATGGCACTGGATGATATTTTTTCACAGAGCCTTGCGCCAAAAGAGAGGAAAGAAGCGGTTGAGACCGCGCTTTCAAAGCTTGTGGAGCAGGGGACCATTACCCAAGATCAAATGGATGAGCTAACCGCCGCCATGGAAGAGGACATGGCGCCCCCGCTGCCAAGGGGAGGGATTCCGCTGGAACTCCAGGACAGCCTGGACGCGCTTGTGGAGGAAGGTACGCTTACAGAAGAACAATGCGAAAGCATACTCACCCTTTTAGCGGAAGCAAAGGAAAATGGAACGCGCCCATCTTTAGAGAACCTTGTAGAAAACGGTACGATGACAAAAGAGGAGAAATCGGCGGTGGAGAGCGCATTCCACAGCGCATACACGCTGACGCAGGCGCAAAAGGCCTATCATATGGCGGCTTCTTTTGATCCGCTCGAAAATCTGGTGAAGGATGGCGTCATTACTGAGAACATCAAGTCCGCCGTATACGAGGCTCTTTCTTATTATGGGACGGGCGCGTCGAGGATGAGCCTTTCCGTATAACGTGGACCGGTCAAGGACAACTTACCAAACAAAAGCGGCCATTCTTACGGGAATGGCCGTCTTGTTGGCGGAGCGCTATTGCCTGCTGACCGGAATCCAGATTTCGCTTTTATAGTCCGGGCGGCTTGTATCCTTGCTTTCGTTCCACAATAATTCGGGCCCGCCGGCCAGCTGATACCCGGAAGTTAGGAACCATTCGGCATATATCTGCGCCCATACGTCCTGCAGGGCCTTGGGGAATGGGCCTATTGCGGTAAACACCGCCCAGGTCCCCGCGGAGACGGGTAAGACCTCCCACCGTTCCGGCACGCGTTTAGTGGTGGCTGTGCCGATATATTGGTCCAAAGTGGTACCCTCCGCCCTGCCCTCCGAAAAGTTGGCGGATACGCATAAAATGCCCCCTGGTTCCACATCCGAAAGTTTCTTGAGTTCCTCAAAATCCCGTTCGGTGAGTCTTGCCCACATGTCGTCCATTTGCGGGTTTACCCCTTCATAGATCAACGTGATCCGTTTTTTGATACCCGCGACTTGGAACGCGTCCTTTTCTACAATGCGATACTGCATGTCATGTCCTCCTTTGATTGTCAGTTGAAACGTCATGGGCGGGAACGTCTTTACTGCCGTGCCGCTTTTTCGCGCCTGTGTCGGCGTAACGCCATGAAACGCACGGAACGCCCTTGAAAAAGAGTCCGGCGAATCGTACCCGTATTGCATGGCAAGGTCGATCACCTTGACGCCTCTCGTTTGCAGCGCAAGCGCCGCAAGGGAAAGCCTTCTGCAGCGGACATACTCGCTCAGCGGGAACCCGGCAAGAAAAGAAAACATCCGCTTCAGGTGGTATTCCGAACAGCAGGCGATGCTTGCTGTCCGTTGAACATCGATTTCTTCCGCCAAATGCTCCTCAATATAACGCATCGCAAGATTCAAGCGTTTGAGCGCGTCCATGCTGCCCACATCCTTTCTTTTTCTGAATTGTATCAAATTCCATACGGCGCTGCCCGGCTTTTCCGGGCGCGGTTTTGCCGGGTCGTCCCTTTCATTTTACGGTGGTATAGCCGCTACGGGGATTGTTCCCCATGTATACCCCACACAGCCCCGGAATATACTTGATTTGGATGCGCCCGCAGGCGTAAGAGGAGGATGACCATGGAAGCCATACAGCAGCTGAAAAAGAACATGGAACAGCAGCCCTGCCTGGTCGCGGCGGCCGCATATGCCGCAATGGTTGCGGCATATATTTTTTCAGATGCGCTGCCCGTAAACGGCATGACGAATGCCGAGGTTTCCGCCCGCAACCAAACGCTCCTTACCCCTGCGCCGGGGACATTTCTGATGTGGTTCGCCATCTGGGCGCTGCTGCTGCTCTATACGCTCTACCAGCTGGGCATATTCCAGTGGGGGGAGGGAAGGGGCCCGTGCGCTACGGACTTAACAAAAGCCATAGCCCCGCTTTTTACGCTTTCCTCCGTATGTGTCGCGCTCTGGACCGTCGCCTGGCACTACGAGCTGATATTGGTCTGCTTCACGCTGATGGCAGCGCTTTTGTACTGCCTGTTTCGCATTATGCACATACTCCGTAGGGAACGGCTGTGCATGAAGGAACGGCTGTTTGCATACATCCCGTTTTCGGCATTCCTGGCATGGGCAGTTTTAGTAACCATGGTCGATTTTGCGGCGCTGCTTGCAAGCCTCCACTGGGATGGCTGGGGGATGGCGCTTCCTATGTGGGCGGTTATCGCGCTTTTATTTGGTGCGGCGCTTTCCATATTTTTAATGTTCCGCTTCAGGTCCGCGGTGATCGGCTTCGTATGCGCCTGGGGATATGGCGGCATACTCGTTGCCCATGCGTCGTCGGAAATCTGGAATGGCGCATATCCGCTCGTTATCATGGCGCTTATCGTCTGCCTTATCGCGCTGCTGTTCTCGTTTGCCATCCGGATCTATCAAAAGAAGGCTTAATATAGAGCGCTGCCTCAGACTATCACTAAATCCTTTTTCAGAGGCTTTGCCCCCGAGCCTTCACAGTCCGCAATGGTCGCGCTACGTTGCGGCTAAAGCCGCATTCTTGCGCTCCCTTATTCACTGGACTTACGCTGTGGCAGAGCAAGCGAGGGCCAAGCCCAATGGGCAAGGAGTACCCCCCGATAGCGGCGGGACGACCATTGCAAACTGTGGGTCCGCCAGGCAGGACCCTCAACGTATCCCTTTGTTGATACTTTGCCGGCATAAATTGCTGTCTTTTCGTGTTGGAATTTTTACATTTTGAACGAAATTTGAGACTAGTAATAATTGGATGTCGATGATACAATAAAAAAGCACGAAGCAAAACCAATATATCGTGAAGCGCTATAAAGTGCCTGCCGTTCCCGCCTGATAACGGCGGGCTGTTTTTACCATATGGCGCCTGGGGCTGCTGCGCGAAAAAGCGGCCTCCGGCGGCATGGGAACAAGGCCGGATGGTGATAGCCCTGCTGCGGCAATCGCTTTCAAGCCTCGGTTTGCGGCCTGGACAAGCTTAGTGGAACGAACGGGAGCGAAACGGGTGGAAGGCCAGGTACGGCGAGTAGAAGTAAATGAAGCGCTGGTCCGTTTCAACGCAAAGCGTATGGCGCTCATTGCGGGCCTTGCTTTAGCGTTCCAGGCGGTCAACGCCTTCACCGGCAAGCTTTTGTTAAGCGTACAGCTTATCGCGGGATCCGCGCTGCTGGCTTTCGCTTCCGTGATCTACCTCGTGCTTTATTTGCGTGTAAAAAGGGCCAATAAAGCGCGCCCACACGCCCTGCGCAGACTTTATCGGATATACGGCGTCGCGTTCGCGCTGTGTATGCTGCCGTTTTTTATAAGGGACGCGGGGCTTGGCGTACCCATGAACAGCATCCTGTTTTATGCGGTGTTCACGGTTGCGCCGCTGTTTCCCTTTCAGGAAAAAAAAGCGCCCTTTTTCCTTATGGCGCTCTACCCCGTACTGGCGGCGGCGCTTTGTACGCAAGACTGGCTGTACGTTGCAAGCATTGCGGGCTTGGGGGCGGCAGGCGCGGTGCTTTCCTGTTCCCTGCACAGCGGGTATTCCGATATCATCTCTTCGCTTCGTATCGAAAGCGATACGGATGATCTCACAAAGCTGTTCAACCGGAAAGCCGGGTTTTTTCGCATGCACGCGTTAATTGCGCTGTGCAGGCGTATGGGGCGGCCGGCCGCCGCCTTTTATATCGATATCGACTGCTTTAAAAGCTACAACGATACGTTCGGCCACCCGGCGGGCGACCATGCGATTTTGGAAGTAACCGCGTGCATGCGGCGCTGCTTTGCGCGTGAAACGGATGTATTGGTAAGGTTGGGCGGCGAGGAATTTGCGGCGTTCATTCCGGTCGCCAATGCGAACGCGGCGGTCATGATGGCCAAGCGCCTGATTCGCATGGTTTCGGATCTGGGTATGAAGGCGGGCAAAGGCGCAAACGCGAACGTGGTGACGGTGAGTATCGGCGTCGCCGTCATGGAGGGCAAAGCCATGCGCCGCGTCACCCTGCAGGCCCTGATCGATGAAGCCGACAAGCAGCTTTATATCGCAAAGACGTCCGGGCGGAATTGTATTGCGCACGGCGGGAAGATCGTTTACAGGAATTGAACATGGACGGGGCTTTAGGGCCATTGACGGAGCAATAATGTTCTGGAGAAAACCGAGCGAAAAGAATAATGCCACAATCGTGGTACTGATCATGGGCCTATTATGGTGCATGGCAATGCTCGTTTTCATGGGTGCTGTTCGCATACAGTTTGAGGGCCAGATGATGCGCCGCCTCGATACTACAAAAGAGCGGTGCGCGGATATGGTGGAGCAAGAGCTTTTTGTATCCCCGGGGGTTTTCGGCCATCCCTTAAGCGGAACAGACGTCAGCGGCAGCCATTGGCTCCTTTTGGACGAAAGCCGCCATCCCCTGGCGGCCGGGGAAGACCTTTCCTGGTGGATGGAGCGCGGGCTTCTGAACGCGGACGGCTCATTGCAGGCAGCGCTGGAAGAACGGCTCTCTGCAGCGGGCCCAGGCGGGCTTACGGCGGCATCCATACAGACCGGCGCGCATGAAAACTATGTTGCCTCCGCTCCGCTTTCCTTGGGCGGGTTTCATCTGCTGTATGCGGGGGACCCGGCCCAGATGGAAGAGGGATACCGCTTTTTAATGAACAATTTTTTGCTGATGGGCCTTATCATGCTGGGCGTGTTTGCGTTGGGGCTCACCCTGCTGTTTGTTTGGCGCGGGCGGGACCGCCGCAACGTGAAGGAAGAAAAGGACAGGCTTGCCTGGCTGGAAGAACGCTACCGCATCATTGCACGCGAATCCGAGGACGTCATATTTGAAATCTCCCTGAAGGATAAATGGATTGAGGCCAACGAAAACCTCCGCAAGCTTTTTGGTTACAATGTGGTGAAGTGGAACAAGGAACTGAAAAAGCAGGTGCATCCGGACGATCTCGAGAAGTTCGAAGCCATATATCGGGATTTAAAATCGGGCAAGCGCACCATGAAGGACGATCTGCGCCTGAAGCGGGCGGACGGCAGCTATATCTGGTGCAGGGTGCTGATCGCCGTGCTTTTGGATTCGGGCGGAAAGCCGGTACGGGTGCTGGGAAAAATCACGAATATCGATACGCAGAAGCGCGAGGCAGCCTGGCTGCTCCAAAAAGCGCAGCAGGATTCGCTGACCAACCTTTATAACAACGAGACCACCAAGTATATGGTTAACCGTTATCTGGCCTCCGAAGGCGCGGACGGCACGCACGGCCTGATACTTATCGACGTGGATGATTTTAAAAGCGTCAACGATACGCGCGGCCACCTCTTTGGGGACGCCGTGCTCACGACGGCCGCGGGAAGGCTCAAGGCGCTGTTCCGCTCCACGGATATCCTGGGGCGCATGGGCGGGGATGAGTTCATGGTATTTTTGAAGAATGTCAGCGACAGGCCCCAACTGGAGGCGCAGGCGCGAAGCATATTGGAGGCCTTCCGTACCAGCGGGGACGCGGAAAACGAGATTACCTGCTCGATTGGCGCCGCGCTCTATTCGGAGGACGGCAATACGGTGGACGAGCTCTTTAAACACGCGGATATCGCGCTCTACCGCTCCAAGAAGGTCGGCAAGAACCGGTATTCGGTGTATGACCCCGCCATTGACGCGGGCAGCGGGGAGCATGGGGATCGGGTATAAAAGTGGCTGATGGTCCTGTGGTCTTTAACCATTACTTTTTACAGAAGGAATAATAGAGAACAATTCTCAGGAGTGCCACCGCTGAAAAGGGTGATATACTACTAACATACAGATATTGTGAGCAAAGGCGCAGGGAATTCCCTGTGCTTTTTGTTCGCGGCGAAAATGGAAGGAGTTTAGGAATATGGCGCGCTATGTATTAGGGCAAAAGGTGCCGGACGAATTCAATACGGTGAGTAAGGTAAAGGAGCAGCAGCGGAAGCTGGGGGTGAAAGCAGACGGAGTATGGGGGCCAGAAACACGGGCTGCGTATGAGACGAGTCTGCAAGCCACACAGTATGCCGGACGCGGGCAGTATGGGAAAATCCTCGGTCTGGTTGAGCCGCATTTTCCAGTGTAAGCCAATATGCTGCCCACATTTCCCCTACGTTGCTCAGCGCAAACACAGTGAGGGATACTAAGCCCTATATCGGGAATAGAGTGCTATCGGGAGTAAAGCAGGCAAGCTATGATGTTAAGCCTGCGACTACCGGGGCACAGCAAAAGAATCAGGCTGAAAACGGTAAAACTCGTAATACACTGCAGCAAAATCTTGAGAATTATCTATATGCTACGAAGCCAAAAACAAAAGAAGATGTTGCAGAACTCATACGGGATCATGCACAATATATCAAAGAGGCGGCGGAAGCATATGGGGTTGATCCAAGAATCATTGCCGGTGTTATTTATGCCGATCAGGTTAACAATGTCAATTATGAGGATATATTCGGAGACTGGGTTGGATTCTATGGCCTTCTTGATACCTCTATAGGTCTGGGACAAGTAAAGGTTTCAACTGCAAAACTCGTTGAAGATATGGGATATATTCCAAAGACATCCGCAACAGAGGGAGGATGGGAATTGCCTGCTATCGGGCTTGTACATGGCTCTGAGACGATGGCAAGGGAAAAGCGGCTTGAGAATAATCAAACGAATATTATGTATGTCGCTGCCTATTTGAGGTATTGGCAAGACGTATCGGAAGACGTATATCCCCAAATTAACAACGATCCTGCGATACTGGGCACATTATATAATTTGGGGGTAAGGGCCAATGCGCCAAATAAAAGCCCCCGATCGACTCCTTTTGGTGATTATGTAGAGGAAAACTATACCTATCTGGGACAGTTGCTTGGCCTTGAATCATAATGGTGAGGTGTTTCCATATGTTTAAAAAATGGCTGAAGCGGATTTTCCTGATCATACTCCTTTGCCCGGTCCTGTTTTGGGCGGCTTCGTGCGCTCGGTGCGAAATCCTCACGCTGCTGCACGGGCAGGAGTTCAAGGATGCGTATAAGGAAGATACAATGCTTAGGGAACAAAATAACTGGAAAGTTCTAGATTATTCTCCGACATATGCGAGAGTTTACTATGTCGATGAATACGGCGGGGATATACTGGAATTTACCAGGCAGGGCGATCAGTGGGTTTTCGCAAAATGGGAAACCGTATGGTCGAAAACCGGAAGCGCGTCTGAGTTTATGTGGCCCTATATCCGGTAACGGAAAAGGATACGGAGCGGGAAGGGTGTCGCCTTCCCGCTCCGCTTTTTATCAGGGCTTGCGCGTTATTCCACGTTGAACTGCTTTTTCAATCGCGCGATGTTTTCTTCGCTCAACTTGTTGTGAGTATCCCGCATGATGTAGCATACGTTCATTGTGACGGTGGCAAGGTGCTCCAATATCTCCATGCGGAAGCAGGCTTCCTCGAGGCTGCTCCCCCAGGTGAGCGGGCCGTGGTTGCTTAACAGCACTGCCTTGTGGGTTTTGCAGAAGGGGGCAACGGAATCGGGAACCTCCTCGGTGCTGGGCAGGGCGAAGGGCGCTACCGGTACAGAACCAAGGCCCACGATTGCCTCCGTAAGCAGCGGCGTATCGAGCGGGATACCCGCCGCGGCAAAGGAAGAAGCGACCGGCGGATGCACATGCACAACACCCATGACGGCGGGGTTTTCGCGATATACACGCAGGTGCATTTTTACCTCGCTGGAGGGGGGCAACTGTCCCTGCGAAAGCACAGCTCCGTCAAGCGTCATTTCCACCAGCATTTCCGGCGTCAGGCAACCCTTGGATACGCCGGTGGGTGTGCACAGAACGGTATTGTCCGAAAGCTTTACGGAAAGATTGCCGTCGTTTGCCGCAGCGTAGCCCCTGTCATAGAGGCGTTTTCCATAAGAAACAATTTGTGCCGCCGCTTCCGCTTTTGAGGGATAATTCATGAGAGCCTCCAGAATGCTTTATTTTACACATCTTACCGATGCGCGCTATTCGTTTTTCTTTTACCCGTTCATACTACCACGCGAAACGGACAAACACAATCCGGCTTTACAAAAGCCATGAATTGCGGTATGCTCACCTCAACGTTTGTGTCCCTCATATCATGCACAAATCCAATACAAAGGAAGACGAAAATGCGATACATCGACCTTCGGAGCGATACCGTAACACAGCCCACGAAAGATATGCGCGAAGCCATGGCGAACGCCCCCGTTGGGGACGACGTATATGGCGACGACCCCACCGTAAACGAACTCGAACGCCTTGCAGCGGACCGCTTCAACAAGGAGGCCGCCCTGTTCGTTGCCAGCGGCACCATGGGGAACCAGCTTTGCGTCATGGCCCAGACCAGGCGCGGGGACGAGGTGATCCTCAGCGATGATGCGCATATTTTTGTGCACGAGGTGGGCGCCGCGGCCGTGCTTTCCGCGGTGACTTTGCGCCAGATGCATTTCGAAAACGGCATATTTGACGCAGCAAAAATTGAGCGGGCCATCCGCACGGAGGATATCCACGAGCCGCCTACCAGCCTTATTTGCATGGAAAACGCGCTTTCCAACGGGCGCGTGGTGCCGCTTTCCGTCATGGCGGAGGTCTATGCCGTGGCGAAAAAGCATAACCTCAGGGTGCATCTGGACGGCGCGCGCCTGTTTAACGCCGCTGTGGCGCTGGGCGTGGACGCAAAAGACATCACGCAGTATACCGATACCGTCTCCTGTTGCCTCTCCAAAGGCCTGTGCGCGCCGGTCGGCTCCATTATCGCCGGGGACAGGGCGTTTATTGAACGGGCGAGGAAATACCGCAAAATGCTCGGCGGCGGCATGCGGCAGGCTGGGATATTGGCCGCCGCGGGCATCCTGGCGCTTACCGATATGACGAAGCGGCTGCACATTGACCATGAGAACGCCAAATATATGGCGCGTGAATTGCAGAAACTCCCCGGCGTCACGGTGGACCTCGATGCGGTGGACATCAATATGGTGTTTTTTGATGTGAAGAGGGAGCGCGGTGTGTTGGAGGCCGTCCAGGTGAATATGCTCAAGGACGGCGTGAAAATTAACGGCGAGTGGGAAGGCAACTTCCGCTTTGTTACCTCCAACGACGTGTCCAGAGCGGATATCGATACCGCCATAGCTTCGCTTTCCCGCGCGATCGGCGCTTAAGGCAAGAGGAATTGAACCCCTGCGGTCCTGAGGGCTCCAAGGCGCGCCATTGCTGTGTTGCCGATGCTCGCCGTGGCGCCACCACGCTTTCGAACCGCCGCCTTGCACTGACATGCCTTTGTGTCCTCAGGACTTGTAAACCTCAAAGCTGCTGATTTGAGAGCAGTTTGAGGAAGAGGAATAAGCCATAGTGGCGCTATGGCGACTGACGATGACAAAAAATGCGCCAAATCAGCAGCTTTGAGGCGTAGGGGTTCGACTCCCCTTGCCTTAACGTTTATCCCCAAGACAATCAATAGGAGGTTCGTATGGATAACAGGCCCTATGTGTCCTGGACGCTGATGGAATCTTTCCTGGTCGATGCGTTCAAAGGATACGGCGTACCCGAAGAGGATGCGAAAATTGTAGTGGATGTGCTTCTTGAAAGCGACCGCCGCGGCATCGAAAGCCACGGCTGCAACCGCTTCAAGCCCATTTATATCGACCGCATCACGGACGGCATTCAAAACCCGGTCACCAATTTTGAGATCCTTCGGGAAACGCCCACCACCGCCGTCGTGGACGGCCATCACGGCATGGGCCAGGTCATCGGCGTAAAATCCATGCAGATGGCAATCGACAAGGCCAAGCAATACGGCATGGGCATGGTGGCCGTGCGCAACTCCACCCACTACGGCATTGCGGGCTATTACGCCACAATGGCGACGGATGCAGGCATGATCGGCATCACGGGCACCAACGCGCGCCCCTCCATCGCCCCCACGTTCGGCGTGGAGAACATGCTGGGTACCAACCCGCTGACCATCGGCCTTCCCACCGATGAGGAATTCCCGTTTGTGCTCGACTGCGCCACCTCCATTACCCAGCGCGGGAAAATCGAATACTATGCCCGCGCGGGCAAGCCCACGCCCGCAGGCCAGGTCATAGGCCATGATGGCGCGCCCATGACGGACAGCGCGCAGATCTTAAAGGATCTGACCAGCGGCAAGGCCGCGCTTGCCCCCTTGGGCGGCATCGGCGAGGAACTGGGCGGATACAAGGGCTATGGGTATGCCACCGTGGTGGAGATTTTATCCGCCGCGCTGCAGCAGGGCAGCTACCTTAAAATGCTGATGGGCATCGGCGAGCATGGCGAAAAGGTCCCCTACGGCCTTGGGCATTTCTTCATCGCCATAGACACCGAGGCGTTTATGGGTCTGGACGCGTTCAAAAAGACGGCGGGGGAAATCCTGCGCGCGCTGCGCGCGTCCGAAAAAGCGCCGGGCGAAGAGCGCATCTACACCGCTGGCGAAAAAGAATACCTTGTTTGGCAGGAGCGCAAAGAGAGAGGCGTACCGTTGGGAGAAGCTGTACAGAAGGAAATCCTTGCTGTGCGCGATAAGCTCAAGCTGCCGTACACATTCCCGTTTGAGCGGTGACAGGAGGATCTTCCGGATCGGCGGTAACAAGAACATATTGATTATGAGAGCGGTGCGGCTGAAAGGCTGCGCCGTTTCTGTTTTTGCAGTGTGTAATGCATAGGCCAAAGTCCCCAGATTCGGTACTGGCTTAACAGTCGAGTGGCCAATTGACTCATTTCTATTGTAATTTCAATGGAATTCACCTACGATGAATTTGCAAATTTGGGGGGATTATTTATGGAAGAAAAAATTACGTTTGGCCAGTTTATTTCAAAGAAGCGCAAAGAGGCAAATCTGACGCAAAAAGAGTTTGCCAAGAAAATGAACGTGACGGAATCGGCGGTATCAAAATGGGAGCGGGGAGTTTCCTATCCCGATATCTCGCTTGTATCGGCTATTTGCAGTACATTGAAGATCAGCGAGCATGAATTGATTACTTCAAGCGAGGACCACGCGCAGAGGCAGGTCGAAAAACAGGCGAGAACTTGGAGAAATTTTGTAAAGACGTATGCATATACGTTCTATGCGCTATATGGAATTTCCCTGCTGCTCTGCTTGGTCTTTAATCTTGTGTTCGAGCATACGCTCTCGTGGTTTTTCATTGTGCTTACGGCCGAAATGGTTGCGTTCTCGCTGACCTCGTTGCCGGTACTGTTAAAGAGTCATCGAGGCGTTCTAGCACTGGCCGCATTTTTTGTGACACTGAATTTGCTGATTTTTACTTGCTGTGTTTACAGCGGCGAAGATTGGTTCTTTGTTGCGTTTATCTCTTTGCTGTTTGGCTTTTCGGTTGTGTTCCTGCCGTTTGTTCTCAAAGACATTCCTCTGCCCAAAGCAGTTCGCCAGCACAAAGCTCTTGTATGCTTTACGGTGGATACAATACTGCTGTTTGCTTTGATTGCTACCGTTTGCGCCTATGAGAATGTGTTTGAACGGTTCTTCACAGTTGCGGTGCCAAGCGCGCTTGTTGGGCTGGTATTGCCGTGGATATTTATGATTGCCATTAGGTATATAAAAGCAAATGGCTTCTTGCGTGCCGCCATCTGCCTTTTATTTGCAGGCCCATACGGTCTTTTTATAAACAGCGTACTAAACGCTATTGACTATCATAGGCCGATTGTACTGCCGGCTTACAATTTGCAGAACTGGTCAAGCGACTATCTCAACGGAAACATTACGCTGTCGCTGACGATCATTCTCCTTGCGCTTGCGACGATCTTTTTTGTGAGAGGAATCGTATTCAAAATCAAATCAAAACAGATGAAACCGGCACGTCGCATTCCTACGAACAATTAATAATGATGAACCGCTCACATAGGAGCGGTCAGACTATCAACAAGTCCTTTTACAGTGACTTTGCCCCTGTGCCTCCACAGGACAGCTGTAAATGTAATGGCCTAAAAGGAGTGTTAGAATTAGCAAGCATACTCAAAGAGCACCAGGAAGTTCTGGTGCTCTTTTGTTAGCATGTATTTCTAATGAAGCCTTAGCAGCGAAATTCATCATTCGATTTCCCGTATTTATTATCTGGTTAAATTATTATTCGCCATTGTAAGCTTTTTCGAGTTCGCTTTTATTCAGTTTACCCATACTAAGCATAGCAGCGCTAACCCGATCAGCCTTCGCAGTGTCTGGATCACGCATCATGATGTCCAGGTTCTCCGGCATAATCTGCCATGTCAAACCATATTTGTCCTTGAGCCAGCCACATGAGACTTCTTCGCCGCCTTCGGATAGCGCTTCCCAAAGATGATCAATCTCTTCCTGAGTTTTGCAGTTTACCGCTATTGAGATAGCCTCACTAAAAGTAAACATCGGGCCACCATTTAGCGCAGTAAAGTTTTGGCCATTCAGTTCAAAGTCTATTGTTGATATATCTCCGGGTTTCTTCCCGGCTGCTTTTGCCACTGACTCTGTGAGGTACGATATGTTTATTATTTTTGCATTTTCAAACAGCGATACATAAAGATCTACCGCTTCTTTTGCCTGGTCGTTAAACCAAAGAAAAGTTACTATTTTTCTCATACGAACCTCCTTAGTTAGATTGATAATTACTACAATAATAATTCAGAAATCACAAGATGAAGCAGATAAACGCAAAGCAATTTATACGTTAAGGGGCGTCACACCCCTAAGCGGGTGTTTGGGAGCCAAGCTGAGCGCCGCCAGTGGGGCGGGTCCGAAGCGCTGCCAGTGGCAGAGTAAGCGAGGGCCAAGCCCAATGAGCAAGGAAGTACCGCGACCGATAGGAAGCGGGGCGACCATTGCAAACTGTGGGCCCGTCAGGCGGAGCCCTCATCGTATCTTCCTTTTGAGAAGTTGAGAACCGCTCAACATAGGAGCGGTTCTTCGTATGTACCAATTCATTGCGCCGTCTGCAGCCACTTCTGCTGCGCGGCGTTCCAGCGGGCATAGAGCATGCGGGCGATCCATGCGTCGGGTATGAGCTTTCCGGCGATGCTCAAAGCGCGGTTGACGACGCCGGGGATGTATACGCGCTTGTTTTTAAGCGCGCGCGAAAGCGTGTTCCGCGCGACGGCGCTCAATTCGTTGGTGGTCGCGCGGCCCCAGAAGCCCTGCGCCGCAATGCCGGAAAGCGCCTCTTTTGTTGTGGCCAGCCCGCCGGGGCAAAGGGCCAGCACATGCACGTTTTCATTTGCAAGCTCGTGGCCCAGCGCCATGGAAAAATCCAGAAGGAAGCGTTTGGAGGCGGCGTACGTCGCCTTGAGCGGGATGGGGTAGAGCGAGGCGAGGCTGGAGACGTTGATGATATGGAACGCGCCTTCCGCCCGGCGTTTTAATGCCGCGTGGGTGACGCGCATCGTCGCCTCAATGTTAAGCTGCACGATTTTGATGAGCGTCTCGCTTTCCCGTGAAAGGAACGCACCCTCGTAATCCACGCCCGCGATATTTAATAACAGGTTCAGGCGGACGCCTTCCGTGTCCAGGCGTTCAAACAGCGCGTTGGCCTCGGTTTTATCCGTCAGGTCGCACGCGTGGGTGTGTACTTGAACGCCGTATTGGCGCATGATTCCGCGGGCGATGTCGGCTAGCGGCTGTTCCTTTAAGTCCGTCAGGTACAGGTCATACCCGCGCCGCGCGCATTCCACCGCCATGGAGCGGCCCAGGCCGCCCGAAGCGCCAGTAATCAGGGCGATCATACCGCTTCCTCCTTCTGAAAGTTCTGAAATCGGATGCCGCAAAGCTGCTCACTGATAGTAAGCATCCGCTCGATATGGCCGGGATCGTCCGCATAACTTGAATAGGGTGCCAGCGCGCAGTTGTAGTAATACAATCCTTCGGGTGCAGGCATATGGCTGCACACATAGGCAAACGTCTGCGCGGGAACTTCAGGGGACACGCCATGGCGCTTTCGAAGCGACCATACAAGCCGCACCAGCCTCCCCGTTTCTTTATTGCCGATCTCTGTATTGACAAGGCCGGGGTCAATCACGTACATCCGCACGCCGCTTTCCCCAAGCCTTTCATTGAAGCCCTGGGCGAACAGCATGGCGCAGAGCTTTGACTGCTTGTAAGCCTTAAGGGGATTGTAATGCTTTTGCAGCATCAAATCGTCCCAATGGACGTGCATGTTCTTGTGGGAGCCGCTCCCCGTCCACAGTACGCGGCCGTGTGAGGCAATCAACTGCGGCAGCAGCCGGTGCGTGAGCAATACGCCGGAAAGGTAGTTGAGCGCAAGCTGCTGTTCATACCCTTCCGCCGACGTCGTATAGTAGCTTCGTACGCAGCCCGCGTTGAGGATAAGGGCGTCTATTCCGGAAATATTGTTCTGCTGCAACTGCGCCGCAACTTCGTCCGCAGTCAGGTGCACCTGTGTCTGGTTGGTCAGGTCGTAACAAAGGAACGTGACGTCCGCGTTCGGCAGCAGGGAAGTTAATGTAGCCTTTGCCTGTGCGCAGCGTTCCTTGCGGTGGCCGATCCCGATCACGCGCCAGTTCTGTTCCAGCAGCGCTTTTGCTGTGGCGAAGCCGATGCCCGATGTCGCCCCGGTGATAATTGCTGTTTTCATGTTTTTGCCTCCTCAATCTGCCTACATGCCTTGGCGGGCAGGTAGAGCGTGATCCTCATTTCATATGGCTGCGGAAACATGCCCAGGAATTCATTTGGGAAGGATGTTTCCGTCACCGTCAGAACCCCGTCCGTCACCTCGACGGAAGCGATTTGATCAAAATCCAGAGGGCGCGGCAACCAGGCGTGCACGTAGACCTCCGCGCGGTAATTCTCCGTCACCGGCACGGCAGTCACTTGTGCGGAATGAAGGTTCAACTCCGTGCGCTGTACGTTTTCTGCCGGATAGCTTTTCGTTTCCGCATAGGGGCGGATATGCCCCGTGCTCAATGCAGCCCCGACGGTAGCGGCAACGCCGACAAATCCGATTATCAATAAAATGGTCAATGTCTTTCCTGTTCGTTTCATTACGCATTCTCCTTTCTCTTTAGGCGCATTAGCCGCTCCGCCGCATACGGGAGGCGGCCGACCGTCATGCGCCAGAGCGACACACAGCCGCGCCAGCCGAGGACCCCGCCGCTTGCAAATACCATCGTCAGGAACACGCCGAGAAGCGCATAGAGGATGTCTGCCTTTATCAGCATGAGGACCCCGTACGCAAGCGTCGCGGCTCCCGCCGCAATCAGGGAGAACGCTGTTGCAAACAGCGACAGGAGCACGCACAGCGCCGCAAGATACAGGCAGCCCATAATAAGGCCGCCCAAAAGCTGATACCGCGCGATTGCGCCAAGCATATGCAGCACGCTGTTTATGCCGTTTGCCCGCTGCGCGCGTTCCACCGCGCGGTCGGCCGTGAACATGCGCCCAAGCTGCCTGGGGTCCCCAAGAGCCGCGGCAATGGCCGCATCGGTTTTTCCCGCCATCCTGCCCGCTTCAAAATGCTCGCGGTAATCCGCAAGGATATCCTGCTTCTGCTCTGCGCTCATGCGCCCAAGCGCTTTAGAGAGCAATTCCAAAAATTCATTCATGCGCCGCATCCTCCATCAAGTCCTGCACGCTCTTTGTAAAATCAGTCCAGTCCGCTTTCAGCGCCGCCTCCGCATCCTTTCCCGCCTGGGTCAGCCGATAGTATTTGCGCGGGGGTCCTCCCGAATCGTCCGAAAGATAGGTTTCGCACAACCCGTCCGCTTTGAGCTTTCTAAGCAGTGGGTAAAGCGTCCCTTCCGCAATCTCTATGCTGCCGGAGATCTTTTCCGCCAGCTCATACCCGTAATAATCCCGCTTTCTTAAGAGCGCCAGCACGCAAAGATCCAGCACACCCTTTTTAAATTGCGCGTTCATGTCTCACCCCGAATTCGATATCGTTCACTATTGAATATTATTCACTACTGAAATAAAAATAACACCCTCCGCGCAAAAACGCAAGAGGGAATTTTTGAAACAAATTGAATTAAGAAAGCAACCTTGAGAAGCTGCCGCTTTTGCTGGAACGGAGTTCCGGCAGGATGATAGCCGCTTACAATTCCGACCTCTATGGTTGCATGGTGTCCAAGAATTGAAGGGTTTCCTCAACGATGCGGTCTGAAAGCTTCCAGTAAATACCGCTGTGGCCTGCAGGCAATTCGACAACTTTGCCGGAATCGAGCGTTTGTGTCATCCGCCTGCGTTCCTGTACGGCCCATTGATAGTATTTTCCAAGTTGATCCGGTGGTGCCGCCTGTATCATCAGCACCGGCAGTTGCTTTGGAAAACCCGCATCCAGCAGAGCGGTCATGTTGCTTTCAATGGTTTGAAACTCATTTTCGAGTGTGGCGTTGGCATAATTCCAACTGGTAACGGTCGCAATCGTGCGGGCATCCTCTTTGGAATAAGTACCTGCCGGCGCGCCGCTCACCAAAAGCGGATGAAACCAAAGCGCCGCCCGCAAAATACCCGTTTGCCGCAATACGGGAAGAAGCCCCACACTGGGCATGCTCAAATTGTCTTTTTTCGCCTGAATCAGTGATCTTGGCAGGGTGGTATCCAATGCAATGATAGCACGCAACTCATCAGGATAGGACTGCGCATATTGTAATGCGTAGATGCCGGACATAGAGTGCGGAACCAGCACATAGGGCGGAGCTATTCCTGCTTTACGAAGACCTTCGCGGATTTCCTCCACCACATTTTCAGCGGTGCGGGGCGCATCGGTAGAGTCGCTCCACCCGTATCCGAAGTATTCCACCACAGCAACACGTCCGTGCTTAGAAAGCTTTGACCATAGAGGTTTGTACTCTAGCACTGGCACCGCCACCCCGCCGCCGCTAAGCAGCACATAAGTGGTATCGCCTTCTCCTTGGGTGTAGATATGCATCTTGTGGCCATCCACCTCCACAAGTGAACCGGGTGCGGGAATTCTCTGCCTTTCCAAAGGC
>JAEYHP010000178.1 GCA_023409435.1 Bacillota bacterium
TCACAGGGTATAGTGTAGCATAGAGCTCCTCTCCTGTAAACATGCTTTTGCTTATGGGAAACTGCCTGATTTAGCCTTTTCCCGTATTCCCACGTTTTGGAAATACATTCTTGCGTCAAGTACGTCCTTCTTGATCTGCGCAATCAACTCCTCTTTGGAGGCAAACCGGATCTCGTCGCGCAGGCGCTGATGGAAACGTACGGTAAGCTCCTTACCGTAAAGGTCGCCCTCATAATCCATCAGATAGGTTTCCACGCTGAGCGCGGTTCCGTTTACGGTGGGGTTTGTTCCGACGTTCGTAACGGACTCATAACAGCGCCCCTCATGCAGTGTGGAGGTCACATAGATGCCTGTTGCGGGCAGCGCCTTTTCCGCAGGCGGCTGGATGTTCGCCGTTGGAAAGCCCAAAGAGGTCCCGATGCGGCGGTTTTTGACCACCACGCCGGTCAGGGCGTAAGGCTCAGTCAGCATGCTGTTTGCGTCCGGAAGTTCGCCGGTTGTGATGAGCTGGCGGATGCGGGTGCTCGATACCGTATCGTCCTTGAACAATACGGGAGGAATCACATGGGCCGCAAAGGCGTGCGTCTTCCCAAGCGCCATCAGCGTTTCGGGCGTGCCCTTGCCTCCCTGGCCGAACGTGTAGTTGAACCCTACCACAAAGGCACGGACATCATACTGCTCCTGCAGCCGGTTGACAAACGCTTCCGGAGAAAGCATGGCAGTTTCCTTATCGAACACTTCCATGCGCACCCGGTCGAGCCCCAGCTTTTTAATGCAGTTGCTCCGCTCCTCTTCGGTGGAAAGGAGCTTGGGCGCCTGCGCGAATACACTTCTGGGATGGTTGGAAAACGTATAGGCAACGCTCTGTGCACCGAGTTCCTTTGCCGTTTCCACCGCGTGCTTCAAGAGCGCCCTGTGCCCCAGATGTACGCCGTCAAACATGCCCAGCGCAATGACAACGGGTGTTTTCTTCCTGTCCTGCATAAAAAAACCTCTTTAAAACCGCAAACGCCGCCCTGTTGTACAGGCGTTGCTATTCATATGCATATTTAAGCGCATAGATGGATCTTCAGCTTCAGGCCCTCGGGCGTAAATACGCCAATGCCTATGAGCTCGTCGCTGCCATATACCAGGCAGCTCTCGTCCTCAATAAAACCGGCACATTCGCTGATCGACTCGGCGCAGCCGTTTTGCAGGCGAAACAGCGCTTTTTCACTGCTGACTGTTACCTTGGGCAGGAAGGAAAGCGCCTGCGCAATCGGTATGACGCTGTCTAAAAGCGTCGCCTGCTCTTTCTGCGCCGCGAGTTCCTCTATGCTGTGCGCATCTTCCACCCGGAACGGTCCCGACGCCGTACGCAGTAAGAACGACATGTGCGCGCATACAGACAGGCGCTTGCCGATATCCTCGCACAGGGTTCTAATATATGTCCCTCGCGAACAGCCGATGCGGATAAGAAAGCGATTCTCGTTTGTTTTAGCAACTAGCTCCAGCGAATGAATCGTAACGGGGCGTATGCGTTCGGGCACCTCCTGCCCGTTGCGCGCAAGCTCGTACATCGCCTTGCCGCCGGACTTTAACGCGGAATACTTTGGCGCGATCTGCGTTTGCTCCCCCAAAAAAGAAGGCAATACGGCGCGAAACTCCGCCTCGTCGATCATCCGGTCGCTTGTATCCACAATGCGCCCGTAGCTGTCCTGCGTATCCGTACAGCTGCCGAATGCGAGTTCTGCGATATATTCCTTTTCCTTATCCACTAGGTAATCGAATAAACGCGTCGCCCTGCCCAGACAAACGGGCAATACGCCCGCAGCGCCCGGGTCCAGCGTTCCCGTATGCCCTACGCGCTTTAAATCAAACAGTTTGCGGACGTCGCTCACGACGTTGCTTGACGTCATGCCCGGCGGCTTCAATATATTGACGATTCCTTCGGTCACTGCAATGCGTCCTTCGCCAAACGTAACAATTCCGCTTTCAGAGCTTCCGGCTCCCCTTCCCAGGTGCAGCCCGAGGCATGGATGTGCCCGCCGCCGCCCAGGCTGTGCGCGATTGCGCTCACATCCGCATACTGCTTGGAGCGCATGCTGACTTTGCAGGTGCCGTCTTTCGCTTGCCGCGCTAAGATGGCAATCTCCACCGTATCGATATCCCGGATGTCGTCGATCACGCCGTCCACTTCCTCCGCCGACGCGCCCAAAGAAGCGAGCGTCTCCAGCGATACGAATACAAAGCCGACCTTGCCGTTCTCATAGAGCTCCATATCGGTCAGAACATACCCGAGGAGCCGCTTCTTTGCGAGCGGAACGGTGCGGTACACCCTGCGGTTGATATCGGCGATGTCGATGCCGGTTTCTAAAAGCCCCGCCGCCGTGCGGAATGTGGAGGGCGTGGTGTTGGTATAGGCAAAATTCCCTGTATCCGTACTGATGGCGGTAAACAGGCACTCGGCGATTTCTTTTGCCGTAGCGCCGTCCGTTGCAACGTCCAGTTCCCGCCAAAGCGCGTATACGATTTCCCCGGTTGCCGCGGCGTCCCCGTCATGTAACACATAGTCGCCAAACAGCGGGTTGGTGCGGTGATGGTCGATATTGCCTTTCTTTTCCGCCCGCTCAAAAAACAGGAGTGCGCCGCCCATGCGCGCTTCGTCCGCACAATCCATGGATATGACGTTTTTTAAGCTTGTATCCGCCCGATCCGGTAAAAGCACTTTTGTGGCATTTGGCAAAAAAGAATAAACGCGGGGCACCGGCTGTTCGCAGATGGCCTGCACGCGTTTACCCATGGCGGCAAGTATGCCAAAAAGCGCCAGGGAGGAACCTATCGTATCCCCGTCCGGGGAGACGTGGGAAATCAGCGTAAAGCCGTCCTTCCGCCGGAGCCATTCGGCGAATGCTGTAACCGCCTCATTCATCTTGCGTCTCCCGTTTTTCAGTGTGCAGCGTATCCAGTATTTTTGCGATATGTACGCTGTACTCAATGGAGGTATCCAATACAAATTTCAATGCGGGCAGGCGCCGTATCTGCATCCTGTGCCCAAGCTCGCGGGTGATGAAACCCGCGGCATGGTTGAGCGCGTCCACGCTCGCCTTTCGCACCTGCTCGTCCGCTTCGTAAATGCTTACCATCAGCTTCGCATGCTTGAGGTCATTGGTAACCTCCGCCTGCGTGATTGTGGTCATAGGGGAAATGCGGGGATCCTTCATTTCCCGTATGACTTCGCTGACGGTTTTTTTGATTTCCTCGTTCAATCTGTCCTGTCGTATGGCAGACATAGTTCTCCTTATCGTAAGTACCGTTCGCGCGGGAATATGCCATTAGTGTGCGCTTATTTCTTTACTTCTTCCATCACGAAGGCTTCGATGGTATCGCCTTCCAAGAGATCGTTGAAGCTTTCGATGCCGATACCGCACTCGTACCCCTGCGCGACTTCCTTCACATCGTCCTTAAAGCGCTTGAGCGAGGAAATCTTGCCCTCGTGTATGACGATGCCGTCGCGCACCACGCGCACCTGCGCGTTTCGGGCGACCTTACCTTCCTGCACATACGCGCCCGCGATGGTGCCTACGCCGGTAACCTTAAAGGTGTTGCGCACTGAAATGCGGCCAAGCTCCACTTCCTTGAACACGGGTTTAAACATGCCCTTCATGGCGTTCTGGACATCCTCGATGGCGTTGTATATGATGCGGTACATCCGCACATCCACTTTTTCCTTTTCGGCGGCCACGCGCGCCACGTTATCCATGCGCACGTTGAAGCCGATGATGATGGCGTTGGACGCGGAAGCGAACATGATATCAGAACCCGTGATGGCGCCTACGCCGCCGTGGATGCACCGGACGCGCACTTCTTCGTTGGAAAGCTTTTCAAGCGCCTGCTTGACGGCTTCCACGGAGCCCTGCACATCCGCCTTGACGATAATATTGAGGTCCTTGATCTCGCCTTCGGCGATCTGGCTGAAGAGATCGTCCAAAGAGACCTTGGAAAGGTTCTTCAGCTGCTCCGCCTTGATCTTGTCGCGGCGCTCCTCCGCCACCTGGCGGGAAAGCTTGTCGATCTCCGCGACGTTTAAGATGTCGCCAGCAGCTGGCACTTCGCTAAAGCCAAGCACCTCAACCGGCTGGCTGGGGCCAGCTTCCTGAACTCTCTGGCCTTTGTCGTCCATCATGGCACGCACGCGGCCATAGGCGGTGCCAGCTACGATGGTATCGCCCACGCGCAGCGTGCCGTTCTGCACCAGCACCGTAGCGATGGGGCCGCGGCCCTTGTCAAGCTGCGCCTCGATGATGGTGCCCTTCGCAAGGCGTTTGGGGTTGGCCTTGAGTTCCAATACGTCCGCCTGCAGCAGGACCATTTCCAGTAGCGTATCGAGGCCCATCTGCGTCTTTGCGGAAACGGGAACGCAAATGGTATCGCCGCCCCATTCCTCGGAAACAAGGGAATACTCCGTCAACTGCTGCTTCACGCGGTCCGGGTCCGCCTCCGGGCGGTCCATTTTGTTGAGCGCCACCACGATAGGCACGCCCGCGGCTTTCGCGTGGTTGATGGCTTCCACCGTCTGGGGTTTGATTCCGTCGTCCGCCGCGACCACGAGTATGACGATATCCGTCACCTGTGCGCCGCGTGCGCGCATGGACGTGAACGCCTCATGGCCCGGGGTATCGATAAACGTGATGCTGCGCCCGTTGCAATCGACCGTGTACGCGCCGATATGCTGTGTAATGCCGCCCGCCTCGCCTTCCGTTACGCGGGCGTTGCGGATGGCGTCAAGCAGCGAGGTCTTGCCGTGATCGACATGGCCCATGATGGTGACGACCGGCGCGCGGTCTACTAAAGTTTCCGGGGCATCCTGTTCGTCGGAGTCCTGGAGCACATCTTCAAATGTCTTGGTGAGCTGCAGCTCCACCGCAATGCCGTATTCGGAAGCGATCAGCTCGCAGGTATCAAAATCGATCTCCTGGTTGATGGTCGCGATGATGCCCAGCATAAAGAGTTTCTTGATGATCTCGCCTGCAGGCTTTCCGATTTTCTCGGAAAGGTCTTTTACCGTAATTGTTTCCGTTGTGATAACCGCCTTTTCAATGATTACAGGCTCCGGCCGGTGCTGCGGCTGCAATTGCTTGCGCGGCTTGCGGCGGCTGCTGCCCATAGGTGCGTCTTCATCCCACGCGGCACGCGCGATGGGGACGGCTTCCTTCTGGATCGCCTTTTTGGTGCGGGCCTTTTTCTCGGCCTCGTAATTTCTTGTGTAGTTGCTCTTATTGGGATCGTAATTGCTTACCTTCTCCTTGCCGACGGCAGGCGCGATAGGTGCCGCAGGTTTTGCGCCCATGGCGGGCCTGCGCTGGAACCCTTCGCCCTGCGGGCGCTGGAAACCGCCGCTACCTTGCGGGCGCTGCTGATAGCCACCCTGTTGAAAACCGCCGCCCTGCGGACGCTGCTGGTACCCGCCCTGCTGGAAGCCGCCGCCCTGCGGACGTTGCTGATACCCGCCCTGCTGGTAGCCGCCGCCACCCTGCGGACGTTGCTGGTAACCGCCCTGCTGATAACCGCCGCCCTGCGGACGCTGCTGATACCCGCCCTGTGGACGCTGCTGGTACCCTTCTCCCTGCGGGCGCTGCTGGTAGCCGCCCTGTGGACGCTGCTGGTACCCTTCTCCCTGCGGACGCTGCTGATAGCCGCCCTGCGGGCGCTGCTGGTACCCTTCGCCCTGCGGGCGCTGCTGATACCCACCCTGGCGCGGCTGGTAGCCTTCACCCTGAGGACGCTGCTGGTACC
>JAEYHP010000188.1 GCA_023409435.1 Bacillota bacterium
AGTATAAGCAGAGGTTTTTGCTCAGCTATTACAGTTTACCCAGGACCAGTTTGGCCTAAATAATATTATGATAAGGAGAATGTTCAAATGGCAGTCAAAGTTGGCATCAACGGGTTCGGCCGCATTGGTCGTCTTGTGTTCCGCGCCTCCGTCGAAAAGCCCGAGGTTGAAGTAGTAGGTATTAACGATCCTTTTATCGATGTGAATTACATGGTGTACATGCTTACGTATGATACCGTGCATGGCAAGTTTAAGGGTGAAGCTTATGCCAAGGACGGCAAGCTTGTCGTCAACGGCAAGGAAATCGCCGTCTATGCGGCGAAGGACCCCACCACCATCCCCTGGTCCGAGTGCGGCGCGGAGTACGTCGTGGAATCCACCGGCGTGTTCACCACCACCGAAAAGGCTTCCGCTCACTTTGCGGGCGGCGCGAAGAAGGTCGTTATCTCCGCTCCCTCCGCGGACGCTCCCATGTTCGTTATGGGCGTCAACCAGGAAAAGTACACCAGCGACATGAAGGTCGTCTCCAACGCTTCCTGCACCACCAACTGCCTGGCGCCTCTCGCCAAGGTTATCAACGATAAGTTCGGCATCGTGGAAGGCCTCATGACGACGGTCCACGCCACCACCGCCACCCAGAAGACCGTTGACGGCCCCTCCGCCAAGGATTGGCGCGGCGGCCGCGGCGCGGCGTTCAACATCATCCCCAGCTCCACCGGCGCGGCGAAGGCCGTGGGCAAGGTCATTCCTTCCCTCAACGGCAAGCTCACAGGTATGTCCTTCCGCGTTCCCACTGCGGACGTTTCTGTTGTGGATCTCACCTGCCGCCTCGAGAAGGCCGCTTCCTATGACGAGATCAAGGCGACCATGAAGGCCGCTTCTGAAAGCCCGGAATGGGCCGGCATCATCGGCTACACCGAGGATGCGGTGGTCTCTTCCGATTTCATCACTGATCCCCGCACCTCCATTTTCGATGCGGACGCGGGCATCAGCCTCAACGATCATTTCGTCAAGCTTGTGGCCTGGTACGACAATGAGTGGGGCTATTCCAACAAGGTCGTTGACCTCATTGCCTACATGGCGAAGGTCGACGCAAAGTAAGGTATACAAATAAACGCGCCCTTCCCTGTGGGGAAGGGCGCGTTTTTCTATAGTTTGGATCGTTGTCAAGCCCGCCTGGTAAGGACGAGTGGGATTATTCCCCAAAGAGTATTGAAGTGCGTCCATAACTCGCAAATATTAATAGGAAGTTTTCTTTTTTTCTTTGTAATAGTACATCTGTTCATCGGCCTTTTTTACTGCTTGATGGATATCCAAATCAGCTCTGTTATAAGAAGAATACCCTATGGAAACCGTAGGCATCTTATCATCCGATTCTCGGTAATGCGTGATTTTATTAATGAAATCTTGGATTGCTTCTTTTACTGCTGTTTCATCAGAGGACTTTATAAGAACACAAAATTCATCGCCTCCGATTCTGTAGCATTTTCCGATAGAAGAGAAAGTCTCTTTAATAAAATCCGCAACAATCTTAAGACAAGCATCACCATATTGATGTCCGTATTTATCATTGATATTCTTAAAACTGTCTATGTCTAAAAGCAAAATAATTGCTTTATTTGACTTTGCCAGCCGTGACAAATTATATTCATATGCGCGGCGGTTGAATAAATTTGTCAGGGTATCTTCTTTCTCACTCAATTCGCAAAAGTATGCATAGAGCAGTACAAGAGTGATCGTAATGCACAACCATGATACATGAATTTGCGGTAAAAATATTTGTACTGTCGTTCCTAACAATAAAAATATAAAAAGAACTGTCAGAGTATACTTGCCAGCGCCTTGGTTCCTTTTTATTAAGGCGCTTGCTTTTATCAAGAAATACAGCATACTGGAAATATAGGCGATTATAAAAACTGCAAACAGAGGTCCTCTGGTATAAGAACTTGCTGATGAAATTTGAAATATATATCCGTACTTTGGAGAGAGAACTGCAATAATAAAATTAACTGCCACCGGCAGAAGAAGAATGTTCAGGCGCGTTTTACGATTGCTGCTGAAAGTTAAGCTGAATAAAACAGCTATGGTTGGAGATATTGAAAAACCTATCACATTAAGAAAAACATATAATACATTAAAAGAAATACCTGACAATTCAAAGTAAGTTGTTCCGAGCTCAGATACGATGACCAAGATAGTTATAAAATTGGAAAACAAAAAGTATCTCTTAATACTTTGCTTAATCACATAATTTTGAATAATCATGGAGATTAAGATAAATATCGTAATAATACATACAATTCCAATGACAAAATAACTCAATAACATATTCCCAACTTGATACCCCTTTAAGCGTATAAGCGATATTTTTATCCATCAGCGTTTCACAAAATTTTGAAGCGGTATAGATTAAGAACAATTTACCATAGAAAAAAGCCTCGTACAACCTTTGGGAACCTGATAGCATGCGCTGTTTGAAGCGGAAGACCAGAGGATAGCTGCGGTATGGAAGATTGCTCCTTCCGGGGTCTCTAAAAACGGCAATATATCCCCTTTTTTCCCTCTTCCCCTTTCCCCCAACACCATACATAGGGTATAATAGAGCCATCACATCTTTATGGAGTGTAAAAGTATGAGCAAATACCGCATTCTCACGGAGGCCACCGTTGATCTTCCGCAATCGATCGTCGAAGAATACGGCATTGTAGTCATATCCATGGACTGCCGCATGGACGAAAAGATTTATATGGTGGACCCCTCGGGCAAGGAGCTTGACCCGGCCTACTTTTATGAACGGATGCGCCAGGGTTCCGTGGCGACGACTTCTTTGATCAACGCGTTCACGTTTACCGAGTATTTTGAGGAACAGTTCAAGGCGGGGTACGACTTGATCTACTTTGCGGTGACCTCGGCGCTTACCTCGCGCGTCGCGGCCAACCACGCCATGGAGGACCTTCAGGAAAAATATCCGGAGCGCCGCCTTATTGTGGTGGATACGCTGTGCGCCTCGCTGGGTATGGGGCTTTTAGTATACCATGCCGCGAAAAAGCAGCGCGAAGGCATGGGCATGGATGAACTTGCGAAGTGGGCGGAGGAAAATAAGCTGAAAGTCTGCCACTGGTTCACCGTGGAGGATTTAAAGTATTTGCTGCGCAGCGGCCGCATCTCGGCGGCGTCCGCCATGTTCGGTACGGCGCTCAACATTAAGCCCGTGCTGCGCATAGAGGATTCCGGCGCGCTCCTCGCTTTAGCAAAGGTACAGGGACGCAAGCGGTCGCTTAAGACCCTGGTGGAATACATGGAGCAGACATTCAAGCCCGAGGGCGACGATTATGTATTTATCGGCCATGCGGACTGCCCTGAGGACGCGGAGTATGTGAAAAACCTGGTGCAGGAACGTCTGGGCATCAAGAATTTTGTGATCCACTACATCGGTCCCATCATCGGCGCGCATTCCGGCCCCGGCACGGTGGCGCTGTTCCATTTCGGAACGCATCGGTAAAAGGTATCGGCGCTTCCAGCGCCGCGTCCTCGGCGGGAGACGCCTCGGACACTAGGCCCGCGGGCCGTCGCGATAGATTTTTTTTGCTTTGGGGAAACTACGTTTCCCCAAACCCCTTCCTTAAGAGCCCATTCTCCGTAGGTAGCAATGCCTTATGAAAATACAACCTATGTACATGCCTTTTAATATGATAAAACCGGCATCAGGCCGGTTTTGTATTTTCGTAAATTTGAATGACAGAGATCCTGTAGGGATTTCCATCTGAATTATTCATTGTTCATTCTGCATCATTCATTCGTAATGATATCCATCACCGAAAACACGTTGCTGACCGAAAACGCTGTCCAGGTGTAGGAGCCGGAGAAGTGGTTTTTGTTATACCAGGACTTCATCCATTTATCCAGTTGGGAATTAAGCTCCTCCCGCTGCGCGTCTGTGGAAAGCCGGAAGGATACAAAATCGTCCCCGCGTTCCAATGCTTCATCCAGCGCTGCATACAAAGCGTCCTTCATGTCTTCGCCATCCGGAATGTAATTGCCGGTCTTTATGAAATAATTGCTATCGTTTTCGGTACAGTCGGGCAGCTCCAGCGCTTCGTACATGTTGTCCAGCGACCGGCTTTTATAGATTTCCGCGTCCGTCAGATTAAAATACGCGTAAAGGGAGCCGTGGGGCAGCTCGCCGTCCGAATCATCCCATGTGATATCCATCTGGTAATACGCGCCATCGATACGGGCGACATTCCAGGCATGCTTTTGCGGCGCTTTGGGCTGGTCTTCGTCGGTAGACCATGCTTCGCCGGTCAGCGTCAGGCATTCGATATCGGCCTCGCGCAGCAGCAGGCTTAATGCCTTGCTGTATCCTTCGCATCGGGCGTAGCCGAGCACAAGCGCACCGTAGGCCGTGCCGTCGTATTCGCCGTCCTCCCGGTAGGTGCAGCCTTCGATCAGGGTGTTGTAGAACAGCAGCTGCGTTTCATACTGGCTCAAGCCCGCGGCCTGTTGTTCCAATGCGTCCACAACGGACTCCATCTCTTCCTGCGCGGCCAGATATTCGGCCCTGGTCAGGATGTAGGTGGGTTGTATGGAAAGCGCCTGTTCCGGGTCGCTCTCCTGCACAAAGTAGGAATATTCTCCGTTGATCTGGTACAGCTCCGGGCAATCGTAACTCAACAGCCACATCAGCTTTTTGAGCTTCTGTTCGGATATGGGCTTTTCAAACCGGATCTCCTGCTCAAAGTCTCGGATGCCGGTATACATTTGCTCGCAGAGTTTAAGTTCATCCGCGGGCAGGCGTTTTATGAAATACTTTTCACTGAGGTTGGGGATGCTGCTGCCAGGTTCGATCTCCACAGTATTTACGGGGCTGTTGGTTGCAGGCAGGGAGGCGGAAGGGGCGGGGGAAAGTATGGGCTCCGGCCGATACAGAATATCGCAAGCCGAAAAAGACGCCATAACCAGCGTCATGGCGATACAGGCAAGTAGTCGGAGCAGTAGGGGGCGCAAACGGTAACGCAAAATATCCTCCAAGGGTGCTCGGCACGAATGCCGGGGCTTTCTTAAATAAAACTAGAGCAGCGCGACGGCTTCCGCCACATTTCGCACAGGGATCAGGGTTGCGCCGGGTACGGCGGGCAGCGTGTCCGAACGGGGGACGATGAGGTTGGTAAACCCCAGCCGCACGCATTCGCGCATGCGTTTTTCCATATGAGAGACGGCGCGCACTTCGCCGGTCAGGCCCACCTCGCCGATCGCGGCGGTATTTGGCTTGAGCGACGTTTCTTTATAGCAGGAGGCCACGCACATGGCCACGCCCAGATCAACCGCACGCTCCAAAAGCTTCAGGCCGCCCACAACGTTCAGATACACGTCCTTGTCGGAAAGCCGCAGCCGCGCCTTGTTTTCAAGCACAGCGAGCAGCAGCGAAAGCCTGCCTGAATCTAACCCTGTGCTGGTGCGCCGCGCGGTGCCAAACGCCGTCTGCGCTAAAAGCGCCTGGACTTCCGCCAGCATGGGGCGCGTACCTTCCATGGCGCAGGTCACGGCGCAGCCGGGCAGGTGCGCGCCTGAAAGGAACAGGCGGGAAGGGTCCTCCACCTGGTGCATGCCGTCGTCACACATTTCAAATACGCCTACCTCGTTGGTGGAGCCAAAGCGGTTCTTTACTGCGCGCAGCAGGCGTAAATCCGCGTGGCGTTCCCCTTCAAAGTACAGCACGGTATCCACCATATGTTCAAGCACCCGGGGGCCTGCGATCGCGCCGTCCTTGGTCACATGCCCCACGATCAGCACCGCCGTGCCGGTCTGCTTGGCAAGACGCGTCAATATCGCGGTCGCCTCGCGCACCTGGCTGATGCTGCCCACCGCCCCCGGAAGGTCCGGGCAGGACATGGTCTGTATGGAGTCGATAATCGCAAACGCCGGGCGCAGCTGACGTATCTGCGCTTCTATTGTGCCGAGGTCGGTTTCCGCCAACAGCAGCACATTGCCCGGAATAGTTAGCCGCTCCGCCCGCAATTTAATCTGCGCGGGCGATTCTTCGCCGGAAACATAGAGCACCTTCGCATGTTCGGCAAGGCTTCCCGCCGCCTGCAAAAGCAACGTGGATTTTCCAATGCCGGGGTCGCCGCCCAAAAGCACGGCCATGCCGGTTGCGATCCCGCCGCCCAACACCCGGTCGAGTTCCTGCATGCCGGTGGTGGTCCGCTTTGCCTCTTGCGTATTGATATCCGAAAGCGGCAGCGCGTGCGCGCCGGAGGCCGCGGCCTTTATCTGTACCGCACTGGTTTCCACCAGCGTGTTCCAGCTTCCGCAGCCCGGGCACTTGCCCAGCCATTTTGCGCTTTCGTATCCGCATTCCCCGCAAAAGAACAGGGGACGGGCGCTTTTTGCCATTTATTCAACCACCGCGTATTTCATAATATCCCGCTCGCGCGAGGTGACGTCCATCCAAATGACCACGCCGTTGGAAACGCCCAGGAGCTGCGTGCGTTCGCGTTCGATATCCGGCGTAATCTGCACGGTCTTTCCATTGTCAAAGAAGTATACGTAAATGGCCTCGTTCTTGCTGTACGCCGCAAAATGCTCGGATATGCCGTAATCGGTGATATCTTCGGCGAGCAGCTCGGCTGCAGCGCCGTTTTGCATCAGGTACAGGTCGTCATCCGGCCCATGGTTGCCGTTGCGCCAAATCCATTGTTTGCCGTTGGTGAGCGGGTCGTGCACATAGGTGCCGGGCATATAGGGGCTGAAATTTTCATCCGAAAGCGTCAGGCTGTATATGGCGCTGGTTGTTTGTTCCGCCGAAGCCTCCGCTGTTTCGGAAGCAATATCCGCGAACACGATCTGCCCGCGCTTCATGGAAACGGCGGACTGCCCGTAAACCGTGTTGTTGAACAGCCGGATGGCGGTGTTCTCCAGCGTATTCAGGTCGCATACGAACAGCTTATCCATACGGGAGCCGGTGCGCTCGATCCAGGCCAGCGTATCCCCGTCCAGCTGCAGCAC
>JAEYHP010000018.1 GCA_023409435.1 Bacillota bacterium
CGCTACAGGGGGGTGGATATCCATGAGTAACATCAAAAAGGCATTTCAGAGCGGCAAGGCGTTTATCGGGTTTTTGACCGGTTGCGATCCGGATTTTGAAGGAAGCCTACATAATATACTCGCCATGGCGCGCGGCGGCGCGGATTTGATCGAAATCGGCGTCCCGTTTTCCGACCCTGTGGCGGAAGGACCGGTGATACAGGCGGCGAACGTGCGCGCGCTTGCTTCGGGCGCGACGACGGAGCGGCTGTTTGCGCTTGTGGAGCGCGTCCAGCAAGAAACAGACGTGCCGCTCGTGTTCTTGACGTACCTCAATCCCGTGTTCAAATATGGCTATGAGCGGTTCTTTGCCCGTTGCGCAGAGGCCGGGGTGGACGGCGTCATTATCCCCGACCTTCCGTATGAGGAAAAGGGAGAGGTAGAGCCGTACGCGGAACAATACGGCGTGGATCTCATCTCCCTTGTCGCTCCCACGTCAAAGACGCGGGTAATTGAGATCGCGGCGTCCGCCAAAGGGTTTTTATACCTCGTTTCCTCCATGGGCGTCACGGGCGTGCGCAACGAAATCAGGACCGATCTCACTTCCATCGTAAACGAGGCGCGTGCGGTAAGCGATATTCCCGTAGCGGTCGGCTTTGGGGTCAGCGCGCCGGAACAGGCAAAGGAAATTGCGCAAGCTGCGGACGGCGTGATCGTGGGCAGCGCTTTGGTCAGGCTTGCGGCGGAGCAGGGAGAGGACGCGCCGCAGGCCATAGAAGCGTATGTGAGACAAATGAAGCGGGCGGTTCTGAGTCAGGCTTAACGGATACATTGCGGATAGCAAAATACATTATTCGGGTCATATGCTCTGTTGACGCTTTGGAGCGCCGCGACATTGCCGCCATAGTACGCCTGCATGTAGTCCGGGAGCTCGTTGATGGGGAAATTGACAAACGAGCCCTGCGTAACCTTCTTAAGATACTGAAACTGTTGGTTGACCCAGGCAGAGTTTACTCCGGTATACTGTGGGTCCTCCCAAACAGACTGGATGCCCAGCAGGTATAATGCTTTCCGGTAGAAATAGGCCGTGCTGGAAGGCGCCCTTTTTGCAACCTGCCCCCCAAGCGTAAACAGCGTGAGGGCAGAATAGACGGAACCTTCCGGTACTGTGCGGATTAATCCTGTGACGCTCCCAATGGTATGGGCGTCAAGCGGATGCATCACAAACCGGGAAGTGGATTTGAAGAGTTCATAGGGGGGGAATTCTTCCATAACCTGCTGCAAAGTGTCATACAGCGAGAGATATTGATAGCTATAGCTGCCGCCTGGCACGCTGTCAAGCGGGCGCATGGCGGAGCGTGCCTCGTTGGGAGGGCCATAGAACAAAGCTCTTCCGAAAATACCAAAGCCGTCTTTTGCGGAGCGATACAGGCCGGCGATTGCTGTGAGCCGCTCATCCAGGCAGGGCAAAAACCGCTGCCATGCAGCTAAAAACGCACACTGCTTGCGCTGATCCGTGTTTTCATAGTTAAATGTAATATAGGTAACGCGTTCCACGCGTGGGGGCAGGCGGTATGTCATGGAAACGACCACGCCGAAATTCCCGCCGCCTGAACCCTGCAGCGCGCGGAATAAGTCCGGGTGGCACTGTGCGTTTGCGCGCAGGATATGACCGTTAAAATCCATCAACTCCGCTTCAAGCAAACTGTCGCTGCCCAAACCGTAACGCCGCGCGGAAAGGCCCCAGCCGCCGCCCAGCGTATATCCCACGGCGCCTACCGTCGGGCATTCTCCTCCGGGGAACGGGTACCCTAGGCTTGTGACATACTCGTATAAAACACGAAACTGGACGCCAGGCTCAATGGTAAGCAAATTGCCGTTAAGCCACATGCCCTGCATGCGGCTTACATCGATTACAAGCGCGCCGTTGCCGTTCGAGTAACCCTCATAATTGTGTCCGCCGCTGCGGATGCGCAGCGGAATGCAATGACGGCGTGCCCAATGTATGGCGTTTGAAATGTCCTCACGGTTTGTACAATATACGATTGCCAGCGGAAATTTTTGCACGGCACGGTTCCATCCCTGCCGGGCGTCATTATAAAGAGGATTTTGGGGCGTAATAACCTCGCCGGTTAATCCTTGGACCATATGCGTCATAGCCTTTCACATATACGGTTATAAGTATATATATGCGCCCCGCTATAGAGGTGTTCTGGATGAGGCAGTATTTTATATAGAATGACAGTAATCATTTTCTCACAAAAGAGAGCGGCATTTGCCGCCCGCTGCTTCCGGCCCTGGTGGCGCTTGTTATACGGATCATTCCGCCGCATGTTATGGATACGTGCAGAAGGAGGTCCAAAACCTGTGGGCAAACGGCAGGCCAAAGAAATGGTATTACGCGCTGCCCATACTGCTCATCTGGCTGCTCGTTGTATTTCTCGTCATCCGGGCAATCTGGTTTTAGGTTTATCTGCCGCACGCGATGCTTTCGCGGATGCGGCTTTTTTCTGGGCCGACATGCCTTTGTTTTGAAAATAGCCGATGCCGTGCCGGTCGTAGATACGCACGGTCTCCATGCAGATATCCAGCACCTTTTTGATGCAGCCGATGTCGATGTTTTCATATGTGTCGTGGCGCGTATGGTAATACAGCTGGGGGTCGTGGTTCACCGCGCATAATCCGCAGGCCAAGAGGCCGTTGCGGGAGAACGCTTCCGCGTCGGTGGCGCCCGGGTAGAACGGCGCGCAGTTTAATTCAATTCCATTTTGTTTGGCTGCGGCGGACAAAAGGTTGCCCACGGCCGGACAGTTTTGCTGCGTCCCGTTGATGCCTCTGAGGTAACAGCTGAGGTGCTTTTCCTCGCGCAGCGTATCAAGCGCCACAAATATGGTTTCCATTTCCGGCGAGGCGAGCTTTTTATAGTTGGCCGCGAACGCGGAGGAACCCCTAAGGCCTACTTCCTCGCCGCCGGTGATCAGGCAGCATACCTCCGTATTTTCAAAGCGGATGTTTTGGTCGGCAAGCTCCTTTAACACACCCATTGCCACAAAGGAGCCGGAAAGATTGTCGTTTGCGCCGTCCACCACCGTTTTCCGGTTGAAAAAGAACAGCAGCGCGATAAAGAATGGCACAAAGCAGATTTGTGCAATGCCGATTGCCTGCCATACCCCTTCGAGCAGGGTTGGGCCGCGCAAAATGGTTTCCAGCAAAAGCGCTATACTGGAGCCGAATACAATTAGCATCCCCAGGGTCGATCCGACGAGCACAATGGCGAGCGCCAGCCCCCGCCCGTGCAGGCAAAATGTAAATTCACAAGCGGTATCCGCATGCCCTACAAATACGATACGTTTTTTCGCGGGCCCGGTCGAGGAGCGGCGCGCGTATACGTTGGTGGATTTTTTTCTGGGGAACAAAAAATCTATATATTCCTGGTACAGTAAAAACTCAAATATGAACAGGGAGATACAAAGAAGGCTCAATGCAAAGCCAAAAGCCGGAGCAACCGCGGAAGGGAGGAACGTACGCAGCCAAAACAAACCAATGCAAACTAGGTTCAATACAACCGCGATTGTCACCCAACCGTAGAACGCCTCAGGGTGCAGATAGTACGCGTGCTGCTGCGTTTCATCCGCCCAGGCCCGCAGCTGGTCTTCAAAGAAAAGCTGGCAATTTAGCTCGGCTTGCGAGCCCGCCGCCCGGTTTTTGAACTTCCTGCAAACGGTAAATATGCCGTCTTTGATATATGAAATGGTCTCCTGCCTGATGTTCATGCATCCACGAATCCCGTTCTTTTTGCCCTTAGCTTTGCTGTTTTTCAGGGAAAATATTTTGGGGAAAAACCGGATGGCATGTCAAATGCAAGGCAAAAAGGCATGGAAAAGTCACGGAACAAATGGAATGGCTATTCCGTATAAATACGCCGGTTGCTCCATGCAAATATAGACTTTATTTTATAAAAAATCCCGCGCAATGCGCGGGATAATGGGATATCAGGCTATTATCGGGTTTGCCAATCTTCCTTTAATATCGCATATATGGCAACATCGCAGAATGCTGTTCCTTGCCGCGGCTTTTCCTGCCGGTGTGTACCTTCATACAGCATGCCGCATTTTTGCATTACTCTGCCGGAAGCGGGGTTCTCGGTATCATGCTTGGCGGTGATGCGGTTCACGCCTACTTGTGAAAACAGAAAATCGATCACGGCGTTAAGCGCCTCCGGCATAATGCCCTTCCTCCAATAGGCTTGCGAAAGGCAATAGCCGATTTCGCAGCAAAAGTTCACGTCGTCCTGGTTCACAACTGAAATCCCGCCGATCGGCTCCCCCAATTCCTTTAACGCAATGGCCCAGTTGTAAATGCTGTTCGCTTTGTATTCGCTTACCCACTGTTCCACCACGCCTTTGCTCACACCGATATCGCCGTGGGGGCCCCAGGTCAGAAACCGGGTCACTTCCGGGTCGTTTGCCCAATTTTTGAACATGGCTTCGGCGTCGCCAAGCGCAAATCTGCGAAGCGTCAATCGTTCTGTATTGATCATTTCTGTGCCTTTGTGGGTCAGCATATGCGTTCCCCTCCAAAGTTAATTTAGGAAAGTATACCGTAATGAGCCTTGGTTTTCAAGCGATCTCTATCTGTCACAGGGGGCCTTAAGCGCCTGTTGGAGCTTTTCCCTTTCCCGCCGCGTGAGTTTGCCAACCACGCGGTTGTAAGACTGGTCTATCATGTTAAACACCGCCGCGTCGTCTACATCCCGGTTCAAATATACCGTGTTCATATAGGGCTGAAGCTGCCTTGGGCAGTGGTAGCCGGGGACGACCGTATCGGGGTATTGCGCACGGTATAATTCTGCCAGCATCGGCTCGCAGGAGACGGTGATTTTGTGGTTGTCAGGCAGCGGGTAAAGCTGCAAAAATAGCCTGCCGCAGACCTTGTAGCACACCGGCAGTTCCCCAAACGGAAAATCCTCGTACGCGCCGGGTTTTTGTAAGCAGTACCGCGTGATCTCGGAATTTGTCATACTTTTTAGCCCCCCGTTCCATTATAACAAAAGAACGCGTGGCCGCGCAAAAATGCCACAATGAGCAAAAGCTCTGCCAGAAGTTTTCTCAAAAATAATACGGTATTCACTATTCATTATTTATTGAAAGCGCCGTTTCACGGCGCTTTCTTGACAGGACACGCGTTATGAGATATGTTGAACTTGCATGATACAAGCACGGCCGATTCTAGAAAAGGATAGTAAGACACGCACCGGAATGACAGGAACAAGCAATTCACGGCCCCTATGGAAAAGAGGCGGGAGCAACATGATCAAGTGGGTCTTTCGCACGCTGGCGGCAATTTTGCTCGTACTTGCTGCATTGTTTGTGCACCTGATAATATCCGGTCAGAGCGCGGAGCCCGCGCCGGAGCAGGTTTACGACTACCACATCCAGATCGCCGTGCGGGATACGGAGGAATACTTCTGGCAGCTGTTCCGGGAGGGGGCGCAGCAGGCGGGCAAGGAACTCAGCTCCTATATTGAGTTTGTGCCCGTGCTCCCGAGCGACCCGGACGCGCTGCGCGTGATGGTGGAGCAGGGGGTCAACGCAAAGGTGGACGCGCTTGCCTTGCAGGCGGTGGACGTCAATGAAACGGCGGATATCGTTTCCTATGCGCTCAACCAAGGCATCCCCGTGCTCACCTATGAAAGTGATACGTTTACCATCCCCGGCGTTCCCATGGTCAGTTCCAACAGCTACACCACCGGCATGATCGCGGGGGAAATGGCCGCAAAGGCGGTGGGGGACAACGCCCGCGCCATCGTCATACTGGGCAACCCCGGAGCCGAGGCCGAGGCGCAGACGCAGAACCTCATCATACAGGGCATTATGGAAGGCAGCGCCAAGGCGCAGGGCTTTACAATCAAGAGCACATATGAGCTTAAAAAAGCCGAGCTTTTTGAGGCGGAGGACCTCCGGCAGACACTTTTTTCAAGCACGGCGGATATCAACGTGATCCTCTGCATGGATGAGCGCAGCACGCCCGCAATCGCGCAGATGCTGGTGGATGAAAACCGCGTGGGGGATATCGCCGTCATCGGCTACGGGGTAATGCCGCAGACGCTCGATTATATTGAGCGCGGCGTCATTTATGGCTCCGTCTGCCCGGACGCCCACGACATCGGCTATTATACCGTTAAAAGCTTGGTGGACAGCCTCAACGGTTTTCAGGTGAGCGACAGTTTCAACCCGGATGTGGATCGCGTGGACCGCAGCAATATCGACTGGTACCGCAGCTAATGGGGGGCGGAAATTCGGGAGGGAAAGGCCCCCGCATGGAAAAGAACGCGTCGTTTCGCACCAAACTGCTGACCTTCTTTGTGCTGGCCATGCTGGTGCTCATTATGGTCGGCCTGTATAACGCCCTATCCTCGCGCATGATGTTGCAGGATATGGACAGGCTGCTGCGCCGCTCCGCCGAGCTTACCGCCATATACGACCAGATCAACGATATCCAGAACGACCTGGAAAGTTACTTATCCACCCGCAGCTCCGACGTGCTTCAGCAGTTCTATTCCCGCAGCAACGCGCTTGCGAACAGCAGCACCGCGCTCAACAGCGGCTCAGACTATACCGCGCGCGGCATCAAACTTAAAAACTTAAGCGAAATGCTTACCCACTATCTTGCCACATTGGATGGCACCGTCATTGAAAAGCGCAACGAGAACGTGCAGGCCTACGCCCTGGGGTATGCCGCGGCGCAAAAGGAACACGGCTACATCGGCACCTATATCCAGCAGATCATGCGGGACGATCTGACGGACAGCGCGGAAAAATACGCGACGCTGCAGGGTGAAATCCGCATGAACACCATGATCAACTACCTGCTCATGGCGGTAACGGTCGTATTGGTCATGAGCGGCACGTTCATATTCAGCTTTGAGCTGACCAAGCCCATCTCTAAGCTCGCGTCCTACGCAAAAGCGGTGTCGGAAGGCGAATTCGACGTAGAGGTGGAGGAGGACAACAGCAGCCGAGAAATCAATATCCTGTTCCAGACATTTCGCATGATGCTCGGCAGCATTCGCACGTATGTCAGCGAACTCACGGAAAAAGGACGGCTGGAGCAAAAGCTCGCGGAGGAACAGATCAACTCCCTCCAGATGAAAAACTCGCTGCATGAGGCGGAGCTACTTGCCCTACAATACCAGATGAACCCGCACTTTATATTCAACACCATCAACATCGGCGCGAAAATTGCCATGATGCAGGGGGATGGGGTCACCTGCGAATATTTGGAGAACGCCGCGGAGGTGTTCCGCTACAATCTTAGGGGCTTAGATTACAACGCGACGCTGCAGGAGGAACTGGATAACGTCACGGCCTACGCGAACCTGCTGCTGACGCGGTTTGGCAGCCGCGCCACGTTCCAGATCAGCGTGCCCAAGGAAGAACGCATTCTGTCTTTCCGCCTGCCCCGCATGACGCTGCAGCCGCTGATCGAAAACGCGTTCATCCACGGGGTAAGCAAGCTGGAGGGCGGCGGCATCATAGGTCTTACCGCCAACTGGAACGGGGACAGGCTGTATATTACCGTCTCCAACATGGGGGAAGCCATTGCGGAGGACCGCATTGAGCGGATATTGAGCGGCGAATCCGGCGCAGCGCCGGACCCGAGCCGCAAAGGGCACACCACCGGAATAGGCATCGACAATGTGCTAAAGCGCCTGCGCCTGTTTTTTGAGGTGGAGGACGTCATGAGCATCATCTGCGGCGGCGGACGCACCAATATTATATTGAAGCTGCCTATCCGTGAGGCGCATGAGGACGGAGGAAACGAATAAGTGTTCAGGGTAATGGTGGTGGATGACGAACCCATTGCGGCGCAATCCGTCGTCTACATGATCGAAAAGAACTTTACGGATGTGGAAACTGCTGCCGTCTGCTCCTCTGGCAAGGAGGCAATTGAAAAGGCGGCGCTCATCCACCCCGATATCGTCATCATGGATATCGATATGCCCGGTATCAACGGGCTTACCGCCATGCGGCAGATTCAGGAGGCGGGCGTAAACACCGCGTTTATCGTGGTGACGGCGTTCGATTATTTTGATTACGCCGTGGAGGCAATGACTTTGGGGGTAGCGGAATACCTTGTGAAGCCCGTAAAGGAAGCGAAGCTGGTTTCGGTATTAACCGGCGTGCTTGAGGGTTTGAGGCAAAAGCGCAGCGAGCGCATGCGGGTACTGGAGCAGCAGGAACGGCTGGAAATGGCCATCCCCATGCTGGAGGAAGGCTTTCACAACGCCTTGCGGCTTTCTCAGGAAAGTGGGGAGGATCTCATCCGCTACTGCAAGCTTTTGGGCTTTCGTAACATGGGCGGGTTTGTGCTGGTGGCGGAGTTCCTGGACGCGGCGGACAACCATCTGGAACCGGAAAAGCGGCGGGACGCGGCCAGCAACCTGATGAAGCGGGCGGGCAGCTGCATCGTGGGCCCGTGGCGGCACGGCCGCGTCGCCGCCTATTATTTTGACGACGCGGAACAGGAGCCCTCCGGGCAAAAGGATAACGCCATACGCATTGCGCAGACCATATTGCGCGGGCTGCGGCAGGAGCACGGGCGGGTGTTCATCGGCATCGGGCGGCATTATGAATCCGTGGTGGAGGCGAGGCGCTCCTATCAGCAGGCCCGGCGCGCGCTGCAAATCGCGGCGGGGGAGGGAGCAAACAAAAACCTTGTGCTGCATGTGGACGACGTGGTGGAAAACAACCTCAGGCATTCCGTATATTACAGGCAGCAGCTGGAGGAGGCGCTGTTTGTCCGCGTGGAGGAAAACGACAGCCGGGCCATGCAGGCGACGCTTGAGCGTCTGTTCCTGCGGGCACAAAGCGAAACCCAGGCGCTTCCCGCGCTTAAGGACAGCATGACGGACCTGGTACTGAGCTTCGGGCGGCGGTATGATATTCCGGTGGAAGCGTGCCGGACAACGCTCAATGAACTTTCCCAGGCGGAGGATGAGGAACGGCTCTTTTTCCTCATGCGGGAGTATATGGAGCAATCGCTGGCTGCCATCGAGGGAGCTAGAAAAAGCGCCATACAAAATATTATCGACAAAGCCAACCGCTACATCCGCGCGCATTACGCGGAGCAGCTTTCGCTTGATGACGTGGCGCGGGAGGTAAATTTAAGCAGCTTTTATTTCAGCCGCCTGTATAAGCGGGAAACCGGCGTGAATTTTTCGGATAAGCTCGCCCAGGTGCGCATTGAGCGCGCCAAAGAGCTTTTGAATAAGGAGGATCTTTCCGTCAAGGAGATTGCCTACCTGGTAGGCTATCAGGAGCCCAATTACTTTTCGCGCATTTTCAAAAAGCTTACGGGCCGTACCGCCAGCGAGTATAAAAAGGAACCGTAGGCCTAAATCATCCCATCCCTTTGAAAGTTGTGAGCGGCGAGAGTGTGAGGGCACATTGAGGCCCCGCCCTGCGGCTCACGGTTCAGGGGAAGCCTCTTGGGAAAAAGGTGATGTCCGTTCACATGCCCTGTGAATCTTGCGGGCAACCCGGAGTAAGGAAGGAGGGGGAACAATGAAGTTGCTTCAGAGGGTCGTATGCCTGGTTCTTGCACTGCTGTGCGCACTGAGTTTTGGCGGCTGCAACAATAAGACCGAGCCGGTGAAGGGACCCGACGCGGACGAAGGCATCGTCATCGGGTTTTCCATGGCGACACTTTTGGAGGACCGGTGGATCAGAGACCGGGATATCTTCCTGGCAAAAGCCAAGCAGGAAGGCGTCGAGGTCATCGTCAAAAACGCAAACAAGGATTCCGATCTCCAGTATGAGCAGGTGCTCGATATGCTCAAGCAGGGAATCGACGTGCTGGTGCTAGCCCCGAACGACAGCAAGAAGGAGGTCCGCTGCGTGGAAGCCGCCAAGCAGCAGGGCGTGCCCGTCATTTCCTACGACAGGCTGGTGGAAGGCGCAAACGTGGACGTCTACGTCTCATTCGACCACAACCAGGTGGGCGTGCTGATGGGGGAGGCTTTGCTTGCGCGCGTACCCAACGGCGGGTATGTGATCATCAACGGCTCGCCCAACGACTATAATTCCACCATGATCCGGGAAGGGCTCGCGAGCGTGCTGGACCCGCATATTGAAAGCTCAGAAATCAATCTGATAGCGGAAACCTGGGTGGATGGCTGGGTGCGCGAGACCGCCTACTCCTTTGCACAGGAAACGCTCAAGGAGCAGGGGGAAGAGATAGACGCCATTGTCTGCGGCAACGATTCGCTCGCCTGGGGCGTGATCGACGCGCTTTCCGAAGTGCAGCGCACCGGGGAGGTTTCGGTCGTGGGCATGGATGCGGACCTTGTGGCCTGCCGCCGCATCGTGCAGGGGCAGCAGCTGATGACGGTCTACAAGCCCATTCGGGATTTGGTGGAGGCGACACTGGAGGTCGCGGGCAAGCTCGTACGCAAGGAACCCTTTGAGGCGGAGCGTACCATAAACAACGGCGCGTATGACGTCCCGTTTATTGCCATCGGCGTGCAGGCGGTCACAAAAGACAATATGGAACAGACCGTAATCGCAGGAGGCTTTCATCTGCGGGAGGAAATCTACCGCAGCGAATAGAACAAACGAAGAACATAGAAACAAAAAAAGCGGGTTCCCCCGCTTTTTTGTTGCAAAAACTCCAACCGTTGATGCATTTCATTCCCGGTCCGGTTCCGCCCGCTTGCTATAGAAGATATAGCCGTCCTGTAAGAGCCGGTCTTCCCATATCATTTGCAGCAGCGCAAGTTCGTCAGAATAATCCGTTTTTGTTTCATCCTTGTCGTAGGGAAAAGTTTCGAGTATTTCCATTATAAATTGCTCCTTACCAAGCAGATTGTAATCCTGCTGCAGCGCCCGGTAGGGGTGCGAATTGGAGTTTAAACGCGCCTTCGCGCCGTTCATCATACCCCGAAGATCGGGCGTTGCCTGCAAATGGCACTGCTTATGTTTTGGGCAGCGGATGATGAATATCCCCATATCCGGCTTTGTCAGCTTATATTGCTGCTTTAATTCTTTTCGCCTATCCATGTTTCTCCTTCTTCCCGCTTTTCGCTCACCCAGTAGCGGCTGCCGTCCGGCACGCGCTCCATCAGGCCGTAATCGATCAGGAGCCGCCGCAAAATAAAATAATCACCGAATGTGTGCCATGCGTCGATCACCGCGTTGACCTCTTTTTCCGTATAAATCCGCCCCGTTTCAAATTTTCCGGCAAGGTATTCTAAAACCGGAATTTTCGTCCGGTTGGGGACGGGAATTTGTTTGACCCTGCCTGCGCCGTCCAGAAAAACGGCGATGTTCTTCGCTGCCATAGGTTCACCTTTTTTGCATTTTAGTAAATTAGTAATTTACTAAATGATAATAGGCGTATTTTGCTTTTTTGTCAACCTATTTAGCAGAAAAATATCCTCCGGTGCAAACGGGGGCAGAACAGTAAAATATTGCGCAAAATTTTCCAAATGGGCAAGATCGGATAGTTCCGCTTTTCCGGGGCAGGACGCAGACAAGAAATTGACACAACAGCGCAACTGCATGCATTGAAGCACAGGCATATACAAACTATGCTGGATATGTACCTGTCCGGGCGGTGCAATGTTGCGCTCATGCCGCCCGCGAAAAAGAACAAATCTTGAAAGGTGGTAACAGTCAATGAAGAAAACTATCGTACTTCTGCTCGTCGTGCTCATGAGCGTTGGCATGCTGTTCGGTTGCACAGCGCAGCCCACTGCGCCCGCGCCCGAATCCCCTGCCGCGGAAGCCCCTGCGGCAACCGAAGCGCCCGCACCCGCTGAACAGCCTGAAGGCACCGTGGACGTAGGCGTCGTCCTTCCCACCAAGGATGAACCCCGCTGGTTCCAGGACGAAGCGAGCTTCCGTACCGTTATCGGCGAGACGGATTACACCGTAGAAGTTCTCTTCAGCCAGGGCTCTTCCGCAACGGAAAAGACCAACGTTGAAACCCTAATCAACAAGGGCATCAAAGTGCTCATCATCTGCCCGCCGGATGCCGCTGCGGCAGCCGCCACCGTGGATGCAGCCAAGGCCGCCGGTGTGACCGTCATTTCCTATGACCGTCTTATCACCGATACGGATAAGCTCGATTACTATGTCACGTTCGACAGCATCGCGGTCGGCGAGGCGATGGGCCAGTACCTGGTAGACAACGCCAGCGGCACGGGCATGCCTCTCTACCTGTATGCGGGCGCTGCGACTTACAACAACGCGGTCCTGTTCTTTGAAGGCGCATGGAACAAGCTGCAGCCCAAGATCGCGGACGGCACGTTCGTAATCAAGAACTCCTCCGAGGCGATAGCCCTGCAGGATAAGGCGACCCTGACCCGCGACGAAATGAGCAAGATCATCGGCCAGGTCACCACCAACTGGGACTTCAACGAAGCCAAGTCCAAGGCTGAATCCCATCTGACAGCCGCTGCCGCCGCTGATAAGGGCCAGGTCTTCATTCTGGCGCCCAACGACGGTACCGCCCGCTCCATCGCGGATGTGTTTGCGGCCGATAAGGACGTCACCGGTTACTTCATCACCGGCCAGGACGCCGAGCAGGCTTCCGTGCAGTACATCATCGACGGCAAGCAGTCCATGACGATATTCAAGGATACCCGCACCTTAGCGAAGGACGCGATGGATATGGCTATCGCCGTAATCAGCGGCCAGACCCCCGCTACGGACGCTTCCTACAACAACCTCGTCAAGGACGTCCCCGCGAAGCAGACCCCCGTCGTGGTCGTGACCAAGGACAACGTCAAGTCCGCGCTGGTCGACACCGGCTACTATGACGCTGCGAAGTTCACCGGCCTCAACTAAGCCCTGTCGTAACCTTCCATAGGCAATATCCTGACCGGCTCATTTTATGGGCCGGTCAGGGTTATGAAATAAGATGGTTGTACCAAATTTCCACGCAATCCATTTTTAGGTCTTTTCAGCAGCCTGAACGGTCCCATCCCGGTTGACGCCGCCGCATCCCCTATTTATTTGCAGCCTGCGCGGGGATGCGCGCTTAGACGCATTGAAACGTTTATCATGCAGTTTCTGCATGTTGCATTTTTTGAAAAGGAAAGAGGTGCTCTCTTGAACGACATTCTTTTGGAAATGCGCGGGATCACCAAGCAATTTCCGGGCGTCAAGGCGCTCGACCACGTCAACTTCAAAGTGAGGCGCGGGGAGATTCATTGTCTCGTCGGCGAAAACGGGGCTGGGAAATCCACGTTGATGAAGGTGCTTTCCGGCGTTTACCCCCACGGCACCTACGAGGGGGATATCGTATACGAGGGGAAGGAGCAGCGCTTTCGGCACATTGCGGACAGCGAAGCGGCGGGTATCGCCATCATCTATCAGGAGCTTGCGCTCATCCCCGAGCTTTCGGTTTACGAAAACATATTCTTCGGCCACGAAATCATGAAGGGCAGCGTCATCGACTGGTCGGAGACCATCGTGCGCGCCAAACAGATGCTTGAGCGCGTACAGTTGCATATCAACCCCGCCATCAAGGTCAAAGATCTTGGCGTAGGCAGTCGGCAGCTTGTAGAAATCGCCAAGGCGCTGTCTAAAAACGTAAAGCTGCTGATATTGGACGAACCCACCGCCGCGCTCAACGAGGACGGCAGCCAGAATCTATTAAACCTCCTGCGGCAGTTAAAAACACAGGGCGTCACCTGCATTATGATCTCCCACAAGCTCAAGGAGGTCGTCTCCATAGCGGATACCATTACCGTACTGCGGGATGGCAAAACCATCACCTCCATGGACGCCACAGAGCGGCAGGTAACGGAGCACGAGATCATTCGTCACATGGTGGGGCGCGAGATCGAAAACATCTACCCCAAGCGCGACGTGCATCCGGAGAAAGAGGTCGCATTCGAAATCCGCAACTGGACGGTCTACGACCCTGTGCGTGACCGGGAGATTTTGCACGACGTCAACCTCAAGGTGTATAAGGGAGAAATCGTAGGCCTCGCGGGTTTATTGGGCGCGGGCCGCACGGAGCTTGCCATGAGCGTGTTCGGCAACATGCCGGGCTACCACATCACGGGCGGCGAGCTTTTTATGAATGGCAAACGCATGCGCTTCAGGCACCCGGCGGATGCCGTCAAGGACGGGCTCTCCTATGTGACGGAGGACCGCAAGGGCAACGGCCTTGTGCTGATACAGGATATCAAGTACAACATCACCATCGCGGGTATCGGCAAGCTGGTGGAAGGCCTTAAGGTCAATGAAAACGAGGAGGTCCGCGTCGCCAATACGTATAAGGAGTCTCTGAATATCAAGACGCCTTCCGTACAGCAGAAGGTCAACAACCTTTCGGGCGGCAACCAGCAGAAGGTGTCGGTCGCCAAATGGCTCTTTACCGAGCCCAAGGTGCTGATATTGGATGAACCCACCCGCGGCATCGACGTCGGCGCCAAGCTTGAAATTTACACCATTATGAACCGTCTCGTGGAGCAGGGCATGAGCATCATCATGATCTCGTCCGAGCTTTTAGAAATACTCGGCATGAGCGACAGGCTCTATGTTATGTCCGAGGGCAGCATCACGGGCGAGCTGGCCGCGCATGAGGCCACGGAGCAGGCCGTTATGGCCATGGCAACCAAGACAGGGGAGGAATCCGCATGAAAACAAACAACGACGCATCCGCCGAATTGAGGCCCGGCTTTGGCCGGGAGTTCGGCACGCTGTTAAAGAATAACGTACGCGATTATGTCATGTATATTGCGTTGGTCGCCATATTCCTGTTCTTTGCCGTTATGACAAAGGGGCGGTTTTTGTCCCCGCGCAATTTATCGGATCTGATCAACCAGACGGGGTATGTCGCGGTGCTCGCCATCGGCATGACGCTCATCCTCATCATCAAGCACATCGATCTTTCGGTGGGCTATGTGGCGGGCTTTTTAGGCGCGCTTTCCGCCATGCTGCTTTCCAACAACCTTCCGGTGTATATCGTAATCCCCGTGATACTCGTGGGCGGCGTGATCGTCGGCTTATACCAGGGCACGCTGGTTTCCATTATCAAAGTACCGGCGTTTGTCACAACGCTTGCGGGCATGTTCATATTCCGCGGGCTTCTTTCCATGGTAACGGCCGGCACCGGTACCATCATCGTTCGGGACCAAACATTCAAGGACCTCTCAAACGGCTTTCTTCCGGACTTTATGCCAGTGGAGAACGGTATGCACAAGCTCACCATCGCCATCGGGATCATTGCGGTGGTGCTGATGGTGGCTTCCCAACTCAACAACAGGCGGCAGTTGCTGCGCTACCAGTTCAGGGTCAATTCGCTGCCGATATTCATCGGCCAGCTCGTTCTGTTCTCGGCCATCATTGCCGCGTTCATACTGGTATTAGCCAACTACAACGGCCTGCCCTGGACGGCGGTGATCGTGGGCATCGTGCTCTTTATTTACAATTTCCTGCTCAATAAAACGCGCTTTGGCCGCAGCATATACGGCATCGGCGGCAACTCGGAAGCGGCAGAGCTTTCCGGCATCAATGTCAGAAAAGTGACGCTTCTCGTATTTGCTTCCATGAGTATGTTAGCGGCGCTCTCCGGCATGCTCTACACCTCGCGTCTCGCTTCCGCGACGCCGCAGGCAGGCCTGGGCTTTGAGCTTGACGCCATCGCCTCCTCCTATATCGGCGGCGTATCTGTCGGCGGCGGCATCGGCAAGGTGACCAACACCATCATCGGCGCATTGGTCATCATGTCCTTAACCAACGGCATGAACCTGATGGGCGTGGATATTTCCGTGCAGTATGTCGTCAAGGGCGTCATATTCATCATCGCGGTTGCGTTCGACGTCATCACGCGCGGCAAGCGTTGAACTTACCTCCCAAGCGTTCTTCCTCCTTAATCGGCAAAAGCCGCCGGCATCAGGCTGCCCGGCGGCTTTTGCATACTTAACAGGGAATATTACGCCGGATGGCGAATGAATACTATTGGTAGTCTTCAAGTGCCGCTTGCGCCCACAAGACTGTTTGCCTGAAAAGACCTGTGCAGAAGGGGATTGTAATTATTGAAGCGATATAAATTCGGATTTTCTTTGAAGGGTTTTCTGGCGTTTCTGCTGGCCATGCTGCCCAATATCGTTTGGGCGGTGATTCCGCCTTTCAACGACGTGCTGGCAGCAAGTACAGCGGCCTTTCCCGTATGGGAGACAATAGCAGCTGCTAGCCAGTGGCTGATGATTGCGGCGCTTGTACTGTTCATTCACCAGGACCCGGAACAAGAACAGCACCCAAGACAGTTGGTTGGTTCCGCATCTTTCTGCCTTGCGGGATACTATGTTTTCTGGGTCCTGTACTATGCAGGCGTTGCCAGCCCGTGGCTGTTTATCGGCATGGCGGTCCTGCCTACAGCGTATTTTGTGCTGGCGGCGCTGTGGCTGAAAAACTACATTGCCTTAGTCCCTGCCGCTTTGTTTGGCGCAATACATATCGTGCTTACCTGCATTGCGTATCTGTAAATTGGGTATAAAAAAGCGGCCGTAAGGCCGCCTTTTTATGCCGTCAGAAAGAGATCAATAGTTCTCCGAAAGCACCTGGAAATAGCTTAACGGGTGTGCGCACACAGGACATACGTTGGGGGCATCCGGGCCTTCGTGTACGTGGCCGCAGTTGGCGCAGATCCACTTGACGGGCGCGTCCTTCTTAAAGACTTTGCCCTCCTCGATGTTCTGCAGCAGCTTCAGGTAACGCTCCTCATGCCGCTTTTCGACGGCGGCTACGCCCTCCATCATCTTGGCGATGTTGTCAAAGCCTTCTTCACGCGCTTCCTTTGCCATGGTGGCGTACATATCCGTCCACTCATAGTGTTCGCCCGCGGCGGCGTCCTTCAGGTTTTCCTCGGTCTTGGGAATGCCGTTGTGCAGGAACTTGAACCAGAGCTTTGCGTGCTCCTTCTCGTTGTCCGCCGTCTCCATAAAGAGAGAGGCGATCTGCTCATAGCCGTCCTTCTTGGCCTGGGACGCATAGTAGGTGTACTTGTTGCGCGCCTGGGATTCCCCGGCGAACGCCGCCAACAAATTTGCTTCCGTCTTGGTGCCTTTCAAAGATTTCATGTGTTTCTCC
>JAEYHP010000059.1 GCA_023409435.1 Bacillota bacterium
CGATTCCCATCACCCGCTCCAATTTTAAACCGCTGGTTTTATGCGGGCTGTTAGCTCAGTTGGTAGAGCACCTGACTCTTAATCAGGGTGTCCAGGGTTCGAGCCCCTGACGGCCCACCAGTTATGCGGGAATAGCTCAGCGGTAGAGCACTGCCTTGCCAAGGCAGGGGTCGCGAGTCCGAATCTCGTTTCCCGCTCCATACGGGTTGTTAGCTCAGTTGGTAGAGCACCTGACTCTTAATCAGGGTGTCCAGGGTTCGAGCCCCTGACGACCCACCAATACCAAAGGCCACCCTAGAGGGTGGCCTTTGGTATTGGTGCATTTATTCAAGGGGCTCGAAGCCGCGTTAAAAAACGCACCAGTGGAGTGTTTTTAGCGGCCGGGATTTCGGCCCAAGCCGAAATCGAACCCCAGACGACCCGCAACGCAGGAGCATTTTGGTTGAAGCGTGAAGCCGACGAACACGGCTGTCCTCTGCGAGAGACGCCTTCCTGCGGGCCATCGCAAGCTCGACCTGCCGATGGCCGAAATCGAGTCCTGATGACCCGTCTGCGAGTGGCGGGAGGATAAGCGCAGGAGCCCCTGACGACCCGACTACCATAGCAGCTATCCGTATGACTGTATGAATCCCTGTTTTCTGTATACAATCAATATTGTAAACATCCTTCTGTAGCGTTGCCTGCGTACAAATATCTGCGCTATAATAGGCCTAAACCGGCAAGGGAGGAACCTGCGCTTGGATCGTGGAATTACGGCCATAGAGGGCATCTTAGTCGGCCACTGGACAAACGGCGAAGCAAAAACGGGCTGCACCGCCATCCTGTGCCCCAAGGGGGCCGTTGCTGGCGTTGATGTGCGTGGAGCCGCGCCCGGTACGCGCGAGACCGATCTGCTGCGCGGATACAACCTGGTGGACCGCATTCATGCTGTCATGCTCTCGGGTGGCAGCGCATATGGATTAGATGCGGCCTCGGGCGCTATGCAATACCTGGAGGAGCAGGGAATAGGCCTGAACGTGGGCATGGGCGTGGTGCCCATTGTGCCCGCCGCCGTGCTGTTCGATCTTGCGGTCGGTTCTCCTTCCGTCCGTCCCGGCAAGCAGGAGGGATATTTTGCGTGCGCCGCCGCTTCAAAAGAAGCTGCGCTTTCCGGCAGAATAGGCGCCGGTACGGGCGCCACGGTAGGCAAATCCTTCGGAATGGAATTTTCCGTTCCAAGCGGGCTGGGCTCAAGCTGCGTCGAACTGCCCGGCGGCATTCTGGTGTGCGCGCTTGCTGCCGTCAATGCGGTGGGGGATATCTACGGCCACCATACCGGGAAATTGCTGGCATCGGCAAAAAAGGACGGCGTTATGATTTCCTGTATGGATCATTTAAACGAGCTTTCGCAGATTTTGGCCGGTACCAATACCACGCTTGGGGTAATCGCCACAAATGCCGCCCTGACGCGGGAGGAGGCCAATAAAATGGCCGCACTCGCGCATGACGGACTTGCGCTTTCCATCCGCCCCGTGCATACAATGATGGATGGAGATACGATATTTGCGCTTTCGACCGGGGAACACAAGAAGTTCTCTTTCCAAGGCGTGCTTGCGGCTGCGGCGGAAGCCATGGCGCTTGCGGTTGAACATGCATTTGTTTGACTTTGTGGTTGTGACAGGATACAATAATATGGCGTTCCGAACGGACCTGCTATCCATGCAGGAACGCGGAACACCCGGCTATACTGACTTGGAGGAATATGCATGGTTGTTGGCACCGGCATTGACGTGATAGAAGTAGAACGCATCAAACGCGCTGCGATCCAGAATGCATTTTTGGAACGGATATTTACCCAGAACGAACGGCAATATTATCAGAAGTGCGGCGAGGACGCGCAGACGCTTTCGGGCATATTCGCAGCCAAGGAAGCAACCGCAAAGGCGCTTGCCGCAGGGTTTAACGGAATTGGATGGCGGGATATTGAAATATTACACGACGATCTGGGCAAACCCTACGTACAGCTTTGGAACTCCGCGAAAACGCGCATGGAAAGCATGGGGGGCCGCGCCATACATATCAGCATTTCGCATATCAAGACTTTGGCGATCGCGCAGGCCATATTGGAAGAATAATACGAACTCTTTAGGTATCTTCAGGCGGGTTATGAACCCGCTTTTTTTGCACCCTCTTACGCAAGGGTGCTGCTATGGGCGTCGCAAAGGAACTATGTGGAAAGCTCGTCTTCACGCTTTTTAGCCGCTAAAAGTTTTATGAACTTTTAGCGGCTTTTCTATTTGTTAATTTTTTATCCTCAGAGCCAATAAATTGTCTTTTTTTCTACAAAGTCGTGTGCTATAATAAATGGGTATGATATTTTTCTGTCAATAATAAAATCTTTGGTCAATCTGGCAAGTTTATAGTTGGGAGGAACATTCAGCATGCCCACCATCGTAGAAAGGCAAAAGGAGTTCGAACGGCTGGATGCCGTAATTACAAAATGGAAAGACGAACAGGGCGGCCTTTTGCCCATCATGCAGCAGGCACAGGATATCTGCGGCTGTCTGGATGAGGAAGTACAGCGCTTTATTTCGGAAAAAACAGGCGTGCCGATGAGCACCATATATGGCGTTGCCACATTCTATTCCCAGTTCACGCTGCAGCCCAAGGGCATCTATAAAATTGGCATGTGCCTTGGCACCGCATGTTATGTGCGCGGAGCCGCAAAGGTGATGGAAGCGCTGGAAAAGGAATTAAAAGTCGCGGTAGGCGCTACCACCGCAGACGGCCTGTTTACGCTTGAAGCCATGCGCTGTATCGGCTGCTGCGGCCTGGCGCCCGCCATGATGGTAAACGACGAAGTATACGGAAGGCTCACGCCTGCGGACGTCCCCGGCATCATTGAAAAGTACCGGAAGAAAGGGTAACCCCTTCTTATGATGATGAAGGAGATCTCGCTGCACGCGCTCGATATCATACAGAATTCCATCGCCGCGAACGCCACGCGCATTGAAATTAATCTTTACGTGGATCACGCGCAGGATCGGATGGTTCTTTCCATTTCCGACAATGGATGCGGTATGACCGAAACGTTTCAGCGCGAGGTCCTGGACCCCTTCGTCACCAGCCGAACCACGCGCAAGGTGGGCCTCGGCATCCCCATGTTCCAGGCTGGGGCCGAAGCCGCGGGCGGAACATTCTCCCTTGAGTCAACCATCGGGGTGGGGACGCGGATAGAAGCGAGCTACCAAATTTCGCATTGGGACCGTCCGCCGCTTGGAAATATTGCGGAGACGCTTTACGCAAGCATACTCTGCAATGAAAGCTTGGACTTTGCATTCACATATACGGTGGATGATAAAAATTTCCGGGCGGATACGCGGGAAATCAAGGCCGTGCTGGGGGACGTTCCCCTTCATACGCCGGAAGTGTCCGCTTGGCTCAAAGAATATTTATATGAAAGCATTGAAGCATTAAACGGAGGTGTTTGATATGAAGACAATACAGGAGTTGGAAGCCATCCGGAATAAAACGCTCGAAACCATCAACCTCAGAAAAGAATCCGAAGGTACGCGGGTGGTTGTCGGCATGGCTACCTGCGGCATTGCGGCGGGCGCCCGCCCGGTTCTTACCGCGTTTATGGACGAGGTATCAAAAAGAAACCTGCAGCATGTCATTGTGGCGCAGACGGGATGTATTGGCGTTTGCAGACTGGAGCCGATCGTAGAGGTCTATAAGCCCGGGGAAGAGAAAGTGACCTACGTGAAGGTCGTTCCAGATATGGTGGGCAAGATCGTAACGGATCACATCGTAAATGGCAGGGTTGTGAACGAATACACTATCGGCTATTACGAAACGCGCACCAACTGATGCAGACAAAGGAGGATTGAGCCGTCATGGAGTATTTTCGTTCGCAGGTATTGTGCTGTACCGGTACCGGATGTACGTCCTCGGGGTCCCGCAGCATCATCCAGGCATTTGAAGAGGAAATTTTTAACGCAGGTTTGGAGCGGGAAGTCAAGATAGTGCCCACCGGCTGCTTTGGCTTGTGCGAAAAGGGCCCCGTCGTCATCATCTACCCGGAAGGTTCGTTCTACAGCCACATCAAGGTGGAGGATGTTCCGCGCATCGTTTCCGAACACCTCATCAAAGGCCGCATCGTGCGCGACCTTTTGTATTCGGAAAGCGTCGATAAAAACCAGAACATCCGCTCTTTAAACGAGGTGGATTTCTATAAAAAGCAGAGCCGCGTCGCGCTGCGCAACTGCGGCGTGATCGACCCTGAAAACATTGAAGAATACATCGCATTCGACGGATACAAGGCTCTTGCGAAATGTTTGACGGAACTGACCCCGGAAGAGGTGGTGGATACCGTCAAGCGCTCGGGCCTGCGCGGGCGCGGGGGCGGCGGCTTCCCCACGGGCATCAAGTGGGGCCTTGCGCAAAAGCCGAAAAGCGATGTGAAATACGTTTGCTGCAACGCGGACGAAGGCGACCCCGGCGCGTTTATGGACCGTTCCGTCCTCGAAGGCGACCCGCACGCGGTGCTGGAGGCCATGGCCATCGCGGGTTATGCCATAGGCGCGCAGCAAGGCTATATTTATGTCCGCGCGGAATATCCCATCGCTGTCAAACGTCTGCGCATCGCCGTCAATCAGGCGCGCGAATACGGCCTGTTGGGTACGGATATATTCGGGACCGGCTTCAACTTCGATATCGACCTCCGGCTTGGTTCCGGCGCGTTTGTCTGCGGGGAGGAAACGGCGCTCTTAGCCTCCATAGAAGGCGGCCGCGGCGAACCCCGCCCGCGTCCTCCGTTCCCGGCGGTCAAGGGCTTGTTTGGCAAGCCGACGCTTTTAAACAATGTGGAAACCTATGCGAACATCCCGCAGATCATATTAAACGGCGCGGAATGGTTTTCTGCGATGGGCACCGAGAAGAGCAAGGGCACCAAGGTGTTCGCGCTGGGCGGCAAAATCAACAACACGGGGTTAGTGGAAGTGCCCATGGGCACCACGCTGCGCGAGATCATATACGAAATCGGCGGCGGCATCCCGCAGGGTAAGAAATTTAAGGCAGCGCAGACAGGAGGTCCTTCCGGCGGATGTATTCCCACTGCGCACCTTGATATCCCCATCGATTACGACAACCTCGTCGCCATCGGCTCCATGATGGGCTCGGGCGGTATGATCGTCATGGATGAGGACAACTGCATGGTGGATATCGCAAAGTTCTTTTTGGAGTTCACTGTTGACGAATCCTGCGGAAAATGCCCGCCCTGCCGCATTGGCACGCGCCGTATGTATGAAATGCTCACGGAAATCACGGAAGGCCGCGGCAAACCCGGCGATATTGAAAAGCTGGAGCGCTTAGCCAAGAACATTAAGGCTTCCGCGCTTTGCGGCCTGGGCCAGACGGCGCCCAACCCCGTGCTTTCCACCATCCGGTACTTCCGGGACGAATACGAGGCGCATATCAACGAAAAGCGCTGTCCGGCGGGCGTTTGCAAGGCGCTGATGACCTACACCATCGATCCCGCAAAATGCCGCGGATGCAGCCTGTGCGCCCGCGTCTGCCCGGTAGGCGCGATCGAAGGCGAGATCAAGAAGCCCTACGTCATCGACCAGCAAAAGTGCATCAAGTGCGGCACCTGCATGGAAAAGTGCAAGTTTGAAGCCATCGTACACGCATAGCAATACGCTGGTTCATTGAAAAGCCCGCTCGAAAAGCGGGCTTTTCATATGTTATAATCCTTATTATGATTCCCAGGCATCTATAAAATAACAAGTATGCTTACACATGGATAGGGTGGTGTATATGGATACGTTGAAACTTTACAATACGGAGCGTCAAAATCGGTTGTACTATTTGGACAACCTGAAAATCTTTCTTACCTGCCTTGTAGTTGCCCATCACGCCTCGCAGGCTTACGGGCCGACCGGCGGCGAATGGGCTTACCATAATTCCAATGGTACCATCATGTGGCTGGGCAACTTTATGGCTGTAAACGCATCCTTTTTTATGGGATTGTTTTTTATAATTTCCGGCTATTTTATCCCGGCGTCATTCCAAGGTCAAAAATTGGGCGCCTTCATCAAGAAAAAACTGGGGCGCTTGATGGTACCCGTCTTGATTCTTGTGGTCGCAATCGTTCCGCTCTATTTTTACTTTGCGGCCATGCTGCATGCGCCCATTCGCATCGGTTTTTTTGATTACTATTTTAATACTTACTGGAAGAACGACCTGATCTCCTACGAGCATGGATGGTATTTAGTGAATCTGTGCTTCTATAGTCTGATATACGCCTTGGCGGCGAAATTTATAAAAAGACAACAAAGCAGGGCATTCCAAAGTTTTAAGATATACTATCTTTTCATACTGGCGGCTTTGATCGGTCTGATTTCTTATTTTGTCCGGCTTGTTTCCCCGATCGACAGATGGATTGATCTGTTTGGATTTATCGGCATGGAGCTGGCTCATGTCCCGCAGTACGTACTGTTTTTCCTGTTCGGAATAATTGCCTATAAACATGATTCTTTGAACGCAATACCAAAAAAGACGGGTTATATTCTGGCAGCTGCAGGCGCCATAATGGCATTGACGGTGTATTTGAGCGGCTTAAGCTTTATCAGGCCGTTCATAGATATCGTTTGGAAAGGCTGGGCTTTCTACGAATCCTTTATGGCTGTTTTTCTCTCCATCGGGTTGATCGTTGTTTTCAGGGAGTTCTGCAACCGGACGAACGCACTTTTTCGCATTTTGTCTCGGGGCGCGTTTGCAGCATATATCATCCATAATTTGTTCGTGGTAACCCTCCAGGTTTCCTTCGATTCTTCCCCTGTCAGTCCATGGGTAAGGTTCCTTTGCGTGAGCGTACTGTCCATTGTGTTTTCGTTTGCGGGGGCCTGCCTGTTCCTGCAGGTGAAATCTGCACGCAAGAGAAAAGTGAATAGCGCAACAGCCTGACATACGGGCGTGCAAAACGCTTGCGCTGCAAGGAAAAAGAGGGTAAAATCACATGGTAGCGGCCTGTCCTTTTTGGCCGCCTTTTGAGAGTGCCTGCCGAAACTAGGCGGGTTATTAGAAAGGGGATTAATCTTCATGCGGAACCTGACCTCCCGCGAGCTTCGTCAGTTATATCTGGATTTTTTTCGTGAAAAGGGGCATGCGGTGATTGATAGCGCCTCGCTGATACCGGAAAACGACCCGACTGTATTGTTTACCACGGCCGGCATGCATCCTCTTGTTCCGTACCTGATGGGAGAAAAACACCCGGCGGGCACCCGACTGGTGGATGTGCAGAAATGCGTGCGCACCGGCGATATCGACGAGGTGGGCGACACTTCCCACTGCACGTTCTTTGAAATGCTGGGCAACTGGTCCTTGGGCGATTATTTCAAACACGAAGCCATCGCGTTCTCCTGGGAGTTCCTTACCAGCGAAAACTGGCTGGGCATCCCTAAGGATAAACTCTTTTTCACCTGCTTTGAAGGGGATCATGACGCCCCGCGCGACACCGTCTCCCACGACAGGTGGGTGGAGATGGGCGTCGATCCTTCCCATATTTTTTATCTCCCAAAAAGGCACAACTGGTGGGGCCCCGCGGGCATGACCGGCCCCTGCGGCCCGGATACCGAAATGTTCTACGATACCGGCAAGCCCGCATGCTCTGACGACTGTTCGCCCGCGTGCAGCTGCGGCAAGTATCTGGAGATCTGGAACGACGTGTTCATGGAATTCAACAAGGTAGGGGAGGGTCAGTTTGAGCCCCTTGCCCAGAAGAATGTGGACACCGGCATGGGCCTGGACCGCACCATCGCCACGCTACAGGGCGTGGAAAGCGTATACGATACAGATGCGTTCACCGGCATCCTCTCCACCATCAGCCGCCTTTCCGGCAAGCAGTACCGGGATAGCGCTGAAACCACACGCGCGTTCCGCATCGTGGTCGACCATATCCGCTGCGCGGTGTTCATATTGGGCGACCACAGGGGCGTCACGCCGAGCAACGTGGATCAGGGCTATATTTTAAGGCGCCTCATCCGCCGCGCCATCCGTTTTTCCATGCAGTTGGATATCCCCGAAGGCGGCCTACTGGACGTGGCCCGGGCCGTGATCGCGCAGTATGGCGATTTCTATACCGAGCTTGCGCGCAACAGCGATAAAATCGTAAGCGAGCTTGAAAAGGAAGAGCAGCGCTTCGCGCGCACGCTCAAAAAGGGGATATCCGAGTTCGAGCGGCTCTCCTTAACGCTCACGGACGGGCGCATCAGCGGGCCGGACGCGTTCCGCCTGTATGATACGTTTGGGTTCCCGCTGGAGTTCACGCAGGAGCTTGCTTCTGAAAAAGGCTATGAGGTGGATGTGGAAGGCTATCACTTAGCCTTCGCGGAGCACCAGAAAAAGTCCCAGGCGGGCGCGGAGCAGCGCTTCAAGGGCGGCCTTGCTGACAACACCGAGGAGACCACAAAGCTCCATACCGCGACGCACCTGCTGCACACCGCTTTGCGCAAGGTGTTAAAGGACGATTCCGTAGCGCAGAAAGGCAGCAACATCACCGCCGAGCGCCTGCGGTTCGATTTTTCCTTTGCCCGCAAGATGACGCCGGAAGAAATCAAAGAGGTCGAAGACCTTGTAAACTCCGTCATCGAGGCGGATCTGCAGGTATCCTGCGACGAAATGACGGTGGAGGAAGCCAAGGCGCACGGCGCCATCGGTTTGTTTGAAAGCAAGTACGCCGAGCGCGTCAAAGTCTATACCATGGGCGATTTCTCCAAGGAAATCTGCGGCGGCCCGCATGTGACGCATACCGGCGCCTTAGGCCATTTTACCATCAAAAAGGAAGAAGCATCTTCCGCGGGTGTTAGGCGCATCAAGGCGGTACTGGGCGAAAAGGCATAACAAAATGAACGCAAGGAGGGCCGCATGAAGATTACGTACTTGGGCAACAGCGGGTTCGGGCTGGAGCGCGACGGCGGCCTCCTTGTGATCGACTGCTATGACCCGAAGAAGCATCCGCTGTTAACGGAAGAGTCTTTAAAAGACATGCGCTATGTAACCGCGCTCGTCAGCCATGCGCACTCTGACCATTACTCGCCGGATATCTGGAAGCTCGCAACCTCCAAATTTGCGGCGGGCTACGATGTTCCCGCGCCCTTGGGCGTACCCAAACTGCGCCCCGGGCAGACGGTGCTCCCCAACGACATGAAGGTGACCGCCTACGGCAGCACGGATGAAGGTGTATCCTTCCATATCGTGTGGGACGGCGTATCCATATTCCACGCGGGTGATCTCAACGATTGGCACTGGCGGGACGAAGGGGGAGAGGAGTACGCGCGCGAGGCGGAAGTAAAGTTCCTCAAAGAGCTGGAAAAGATCAAGCAAAGCGTTTCCCACATAGACCTCGCGTTTTTCCCCGTAGACCCGCGCATGGGCAGCGACTATTACCGCGGCACAATCCTGTTTTGCGAGGCCATGCAACCCGTACGGTTGGTGCCCATGCATTTCGGCCCCGCGTTCCGTCCCCCGGAAGCGTTCTTTCAGGAGATTGCCCCGCTCACCACATTGCTGTTGCCCCCCGCCGTGGACAAAAGCGTACTTTGCCCCATGTGCCGGGAAGGCAAATAACAGCTCAAAACAATTAGCATAGAAAAAGCGCCGATTTTTCGGCGCTTTACTTCTTCTATTGGTTTAGAACCCCCGGATTCGGACTTCCATCACCCGGCCGATAATCTGTACATCCCCGCTTGCAATCACCATTGGTTCGTAGTTCGGGTTGGCGGGATAGAGGATGAGCTGATTGCGCACCCACTTGACATGGCGCAGCACCACTTCATCGTTGATACGTACCACGGCGATCTGCCCGTTTTCAACTCTGGGCTGCAGGCGGACAAGCACGAGCGCGCCTTCCACGATATGCGCGTCCGTCATGCAATCCCCTTCAACTTCCATAAAGAAGAATTCGCCGTTTTGAATATCCGACGCGGGGACCGCAATGCGGTCCTCCACATTTTCTTCCGCCAGTATGGGCAAACCTGCATGTACCCGTCCAACCACCGGAATAGGTACCATGTTGAACCCAAACGCCGAAGAGGGCGAGGGTTCCCTTCCCAGCAAATAATCCGTGCTTACGCTAAAAAGATCCGCAAGGCGTACGAGCATCTCCTGCGGAAGGGACGCCCTGCCGTTTTCATATTTGCAGATGGCGGCCTTTTGCACGCCCAGAAAATTACCCAGCATATCCTGCGTATAGCCGTTCTGTATGCGCAAATCCTTAATTCGGTTCATAACTCCACCTGCCTTTACATAATGAAACATGCGTGTTTTGTATCCGTTTCCATTGTATCCTATATGGAAACCCAAAGCAAGCCATATTACCGCCTCACTTAGTAACTTTTTCTAAAATTGCGCTTGACGGTTTCCAATATGGATACTATAATAAAAATATGCCAAGGGACGGGCGTTGCATGGAAACAAAATGGTTAAAATGCTCTTTTGATATGAGCGTGCTTTATCGAAATGCTTCCATTATTTCAATCGCACGTTTTTTATTTCAAATAATGTTTCCTGTTTGGAAACTTATGAGGAGGATGTTTTTATGGCCGGCATTTTATTGTGCTTCGTTCTCCCCGGGATACTGATCGGCCTGCTGTTGGGGGAAGGCGTACAAGCTGCAAAGAAAAAGGCACGCATTTTGGAAAAAAAGCGTGCCCGTGAAAGCCGTCGTCAGTTATACGTCCACGATATGCGGAGCGACGCCTACTGTGCGCTCCCGGTTAAGCGCGCGGCGTAGTTACTTCATTGCCTTTTCCGCTAAGGTATTATCGACCAGCTCCGCAAACGGCACCTTGGCTTTTAGCTCGCCCGCGGAGTCGATGATTGTGAGCATGCGCTCAAAATCCTTTTCCTCCATAGTGGGCACGTCTTTCCAGGAATCCGTTGCCCGGTAGTTGTACGCCACCGAGGTCAGCACCTCCAGGCTTGCGTCCGGGAAGAAGGGCTGTATGGCTTTCGCTACCTCTTCGTCGGTTGCTGTCATGACCCATTTTTGCGCCTTATAGATCGCGCGGAGGAAGCTTTCCACGAACGCAGGGTCATCCTTCAAAGTCTGCGGACTGACCATGTATGTGGTATACGGCACCTCACCGGAGGCTTCGCCTACGCTGGCTACAATGTAGCCTTTGCCTGCAAGCACAAACGTGGAAGCGACGGGTTCAAACAGCGTCACATAGTCGCCCGTGCCGCCTTCAAACGCGCCGCCCATAAGGTTAAACTGTATGTTGTCTATTACGGTAACGTCCGTGCCCGGCGTTAACCCATGATCCTTAAGCACATAGAGGAGCGCCATAATCGGCATGCCGCCTTTTCTGCCTCCGATGATTGTTTTGCCCTTGAGGCTTTCCCACTTGAAATCCGGCTCTTCCGTACGGCCTACAAGAAAAGAGCCATCCCGTTTGGTCAGTTGCCCAACGATTATTGGATGGTCCTCTTTGCCTTCATTGTACACATATACGCCGGTTTCCGGCCCCATCAGCCCGATATCCGCCTGGCCGGAAAGCAGCGCCGTCATGGTTTTGTCCGAGCCGCCTCCGGTGGTGATTTCAACTTCCAACCCTTCTTCTGCAAAGTATCCGTTGGCCGCAGCCACGTATTGCGGCGCATAGAATACCGAGCGCGTCACCTCATTGAGGCGTACCTTCCGGATTTCCTGTTCCTTTGCGCAACCCGCAAAGGCAAGGCAGACGATAACGGTAAGCAACAGCAGAGCAACAAGCCGTTTCATGCAAAGCCACCTCCATATTGTCGAACTTGACTATGGATATGGTATGCTGCATGAACTTTTTTCGTGAGAGGGTCTCTCCGCTCGGGCCGAATTAGGCGTTCAGGAAAAGCCGGGGCGCGCGCCTTTTCAACTGCGACCCCAGCAGGGTAACAAGCAACAGTTTTATAAGGTCGAGCGGCAGGAAAATATAAACAAGGTATATCGCACGGGACAGCGCAATAGGCTTTGCAAGATAAGCGGAGGAAATCAGCGCCATATACGAAACCCCAAGAAGCTGGACCATAAGTATCACGCCAAAGCCGCCCAGTACAAACAGCCATTTCTTGCCCTTGTACAACGTGCGTGAGGCTACCAGGCTCAATAGAGGTGCCGCGGCTAAGAAGGCAAGCAGATACCCGAATGTCGGATCGAATATATAGCCAATCCCGCCTCCGTTTGTAAACACGGGGATGCCAATCAGGCCGATGAGCACATAGCTAAGCTGGGAGAAGAACGCGGCGGAAGGCGGCAGCAGCAGCCCCGCGAGATATACAAACGCAGTCTGGAGCGTCATTGGCACGGGGTAGGGAGGAATGGGAAACTTGATGAACGCGCCCACCGCGGTCAATGCGGCAAACATGGCCGCGAACAGCATGGTCCGTAAGGATAATTTCATGGAAGACCCCTTATTGTTAACTTTATTTTTATATTAGTTTACAATATGAAGATGCGTTTGACAAGCGGGATTTCGTATTTCGTAATTTTATATGTTACAGATTGCACAATTTGCGGTAGAATAGAGAAGGGTGCGCGCTAACGCGCGAAGAATTGCTGTAAGGAAGGTAAAGAAGTTGCTTCAGTTCCAATCCATCCGTCTTTCGGATAAGGCCACAATCGACCAATATTTGATGCCTCACGCATTTGAATGTTCCGAGTTTACATTTACAAACTTCATCATCTGGGGGCAGGACGATAAGATCCAATGGGCAGAGCAGGACGAAGTGCTCTATATCCGGCTGCAGTTTGCAAAAAAGCAGCATCCGTTTCTATTTCCTCCCATCCCTAAGACTTTTGATATGGACTATGGCAAGGCGCTTGCGCCTGCATTTGAATATTTCAGCGCAATCGGCGTCAGGCCGCGTTTCCGTGCCGTAAGCGGGCGGTTTGTAGACCTCTTTTATAAACATGCGCCTTTGTTTTCCTTAATACAGGACCGGGACACGTTCGATTATATTTACAGCGCGGAAGATCTGATCACGTTGAAAGGCCGCAAATACCACGCCAAGCGCAACCATGTCAACCAGTTTACCTCGCAGTACAGCTTTACCTATGAACCTCTTACAGCGGACAGAACAAAGGAATGCATGGAGCTTTACATGAGCTGGCTGCAGGATAAGGATGTCAACGAACCCGGCATTTTGGGGGAAATGAAGGCCATCTCTTTTCTGCTGCCCAATATGGATGCGCTCCATGTAAAAGGCGGCTGCATTTACGTGGCGGGTAAGCTCGTTGCGTTCTCTTTGGGAGAGCAGGTCAAAGAGGATTTGGCCATTATCCATATCGAAAAGGCAGACGCATCCTATGCGGGGCTTTATGCCATCATTAACCAGCAGTTTGCGGAGCATGCCTGGAGCGATATGACATATCTCAACCGCGAAGAGGATATGGGCATCCCCGGCATGAGAAAGGCAAAGCTCTCTTATCAGCCTATAAAACTGATTGAAAAATACGACGCCGTGTTAAGGCCGTAAGCTTGTGTCCGGGCTGTGAAGCGAGCGCAACATTTCGTTACGCCCAAGTTTAGCCCTGGATAAAGCCCTTGACGCACCTTTGTATTTGCTATACACTTAGTCTCGCAAACATATGTAAAGGAAGGTAATAAGAATGCCGCAGGAAGCCGCCAGCTTTTTTCAGAGCCCTATGTTATTATTGGTCGTACTCATGGTCGCCATGATTGCCTTTACGATCATCCCGCAGCGCAGGCGCGACAAAAAGATTAAGGATATGCTCAGCGCATTAAAACCTGGCGACCGCGTTCGCACCATCGGCGGTATCTATGGCACCATCGGCTCCATCAAGGATGACGTTGTTACGCTCATCGTCGGGCCGGACAAGGTTCGCCTCGTATTTGCCCGCGGCGCAATCTCCACGGTTGAGAATGTGGCGGCGGAAAATACCATGAGCGAAGAGGTTAAGGAAATTAAATAAAAATTTGGCCCTCACGCATACCGGCAGCTATGTTGCCGGTATGTTTTTTTTTTTGTTCGCATAGGTATTGCCATAGGATATGAGGGGGAATACCATATGAGAACGAAGCGGAGAAAAAAGCAGCCGGATCAACGGAGCGGAGCGCTTTTGCGGGTTATAAAGGCGTCGCTTTTAGGGTGCATCCTCACCATTATCGCCATACTGTTTTTTGCGCTGCTGTTGAAAATTGAGCTTTTGGGCGAGGACTCCATCCCCATCATCACCAGCGTCATCAAAGCTCTGTGTGCGGCATTTGCAGGCCTCTTGGCTGCGCGCGGCAGCGAAGGGCGCGGGTGGATATGGGGCGGTGTTGGCGGCGCCGTGTACGTGCTGATTTCATTTGTGGCGTTTTCCCTGGTGGAAAAGACCATGGCGTTCACGCTCGGCCTTTTGGCCGACATGGTGATGGGATTTGTCGCCGGCATTGCGGGAAGCCTTATTTTACAGCTAAAAAAGCCTGCATAGCGGCTTGGGGTCGGTTTTTGCTTGTCAACTGTGCGCCAAAAGCGTATAATAATACAAGTTGTCAGCGAAGAGTTCAGGCGGCACAGCCGGGGAATGAGCCCGCAGCAGCCCAATAC
>JAEYHP010000064.1 GCA_023409435.1 Bacillota bacterium
AGCATACGCAGCCGCACATGGTAAGAAGGCGTATCGCAAACATGTCCGTCGCGGATATGTATGGCGTATATCTGTTCCCGGAGGACATCCCAATCAATCTCGCCAATCCCGCGGACCTCATGCGGCTGAAGCTCCTTTTCCCCGGCAGGGAGCTTTACATTGCGGTGGGAAGCGACGTGGTGCGCAACGCCTCGGCCTATAAAAACCCGCCTTCGCCCGGGTCCATACACGGCTTCCACCATGTGATATTCCTGCGGGGAGCGGAAAGCGGCATGCTGCAGGAGGAGCGCGAACTTGTCCTTAGCCGTATCGCCGGAAGCATTACCGAACTCATGCTGCCGCCGGAACTAGAGGAGATCAGCTCCACCAGCATACGCGAAAGCGTGGACCATAACCGCGATATTTCCACCCTGGTGGACCCGACCGTGCAGGGCTATATTTATGACAACGGCCTCTATCTGCGTGAGCCGCAGGATAAGGAACTCCTGCACCCGGAGAATATGCGCTTTGAAAGCTGTTCCCCTCATGATGCGGAGGCGGGCAAACACCTATTCTCCCTTGCGTTTGATCAGGTTCTAAAAGAAGGGAAACAGAATGGCTGGCCAGCCGATCGCCTGACTGCTCTGTTAAAAAAGCCCGGTGCACAGCTTTTGCTGCTTCGCCAGAAGGGCGCAAAGGGCAATGTGCGCGGTGTGGCGCTCTATTACGCCACAAGCGCTGCGGAACTGTTCGCGGAGTTTGAAAACATCCGGCTCGCGGAATATGTAAGGCGCCATACGTCCGGCAAAATCGCCGTGCTGGCGGGCATTTACGTGAACAGGGGGTTTAGCCGCAGGGATACTATACGGCTGCTGCTCAACGAAACTTTGGCGCTCTGCCTCAGGCAGGATTATACCTACGCCATGCTGATTGGCGCGAACTGCCCGCAGGATGAGGAACTCTACCGCGCACTGGAACGGCAGGGATTTTTGCAAATGCCGGATCCCGTGAAGGGCGCGCCGGTGTACGCCGTGGACATGCGCACGCCCATCGCAATTGTGGAGGATATCCATGAGCGCATCAAAATGCCGCTTTCGGCGGATGAAGAGGTTGTGCGCGTGCTCAGGGAGGCGCATGAGCGTTTTTCTTCCGCGATGGCGGGGCTGTATCCGGGGCGGCTGGTGCTCTCCTTCCATGCGGGCGTTTTAAACCACGCGCTTATCAGCAAGGTGATGCGCGCAAACGGCGTGGACCAAATGCCGCAGATTAGCCGCGCCCTGGGGGAGTATATGTGCGTACCCTACGGCAAGACGCTGCGCGGCATGCTTGTGCCCAACACCGTCACAAAGAGCCTGCATGTGGAAAAAATCTACGAGCCGGATATGAAGAGTTTCCATATCACGGAATATCCCGGGTACGCGACGCTCATCAACCAGATCCGCACCATCAAATCCTTCAACCGGCCCGTGCTGCTGGTGGACGATCTCTTGCACAAGGGCTACCGCCTGGAAGCGCTCGATCCGCTGTTCAAGCAGGCGGAACTTGACGTAAAGCAGATCATCGTCGGCCTGATGTCCGGCAGAGGGAAGGACCTGATGTCCGTACAAGGGCGGGAGGCGGATTGCGTCTATTTCATACCGAATCTTCGCTACTGGTTTGTGGAAAGCGAGCTGTATCCGTTCCTGGGAGGGGACAGCGTGGAGCGAAACGGCAGGCGGCCGTACCTGCTGCCCTCCGTCAACCAGATATTGCCCTATACCGCGCCTTCGTTCATTTCCGGAACGACTGTGGAGGCGCTCTTTACGCTCTCGTTAACGTGCCTGAAGAATTCACGCGAGATACTGCGCACTTTGGAGCGCAGGCACCAGGAGCTGTTCGGCTTCAACCTGACATTAAGGCGTTTGGGCGAGGCGCTGCACACCCCGCGTGTCCCCGACCGCGGCGGTTGCATGCGGTATGACCGCGTGCTTTCTCCCAGCGTATATGTGGAAAATGATATCGAGCAGCTTCTGCGACTGGAACCGATCTTAAAAGAGGATTGAGTATGGAATTTGAAACCGTATACCGAAAAGACAGCGTATTGTATTTGATTAAGCGCGATCCTTCCGTTTCAAAGGCGGGCTTTTGCGTCATACATTCCGGCCAGCTAACGGGGGAAGAAGGCGTCCACTGGCTCAATAAGAACGCACTCAAAGACGTTCCGCTGCCTAAACGGGATCTGGAGTTTATCAAAGCGGGCCGCGCCCGCGCCGTCAATATTTCACATCCAGCTGCAAAAGCGCTGATGGAAGAATGCGAAAATAAGCCCGCGCAGAAAAAACGCCTCCACATCCTCGCGTTGGGGGATGTGGGCGCCACGCTGCTTTTAGGCTTGCGGCTCTTAGGAGGGGACGTCGTTTCACAAATCGGCATATATACCCCAAGGGAGGCGGTCGCTGCCCGCTATGAGCGGGAAATGAACCAGACTTTGCCGCCCTTTGTGTACGATTCGCTGCCGGAAGTTTCCGTCATTACAAAACAGGAGCTTTTTTCCTGCGATATGTTTGTATTCTGCGCTTCCGCCAATGTGCCGAAGATCGGCGCGGATGTTCCCGATGTGCGCATGGCGCAGTTCCACTCCAACATGCGCATTTTAAAGGAATATGCGCGCATGGCGCGCAACGAGCAGTTTTCCGGGCTGTTTGTGGTGATGTCCGATCCTGTGGATTTATTAAGCAGGTATGCGTATCTGGAGAGCAACCGCAACGAAGCGGGAGAGACGGATCATCTCGGCCTGTTGGCCGAACAGGTGCGGGGATATGGCTTGGGCGTCATGAACGCGCGCGCCGCGTACTACGCAAAAAAAGAAGCGCGCCTTTCCTCTTATTTACGGGAAGGCCGCTCGTATGGCCCGCATGGGCGGGGAATTGTGATCGCCAACAGTATAGCGAACTATGACGAGGCGCTGTCCCTGGAACTGACCCAAAAAGCAGAGGAGGAAAATCTTGTGGTGCGCGCGCTGGGCTTTAAGCCGTATATCGCGCCCGCGCTGTCCTCGGGCGCTCTTTCCATACTGCCCGCATTACGCGGGGAGTGGCACTACAGCGCCGTAGCGTTGGGCGGCGTATATTTTGGCTGCAAAAACAGGCAAACCCCATTCGGGTTGGAAACGGAAGCGCTGCCGCTGCCTGAAGCGCTGGTCGTGCGTCTGGAGCGTACGTACGATATGCTCAAGCGGCAGGAATCGGAAATGCAATAGCCTTTTATTTGTTGCGCTGTTCAAAGTACGCTAGAAGCAGGTCCACCATTTCGCCGTAGCTGCGCACGCCGCTTTCCTGCTGGTTGTACTTTAAATACCCGTCGTTTACTTTGGTCATGGTCTCTTCCACAGGCCCTTCAAACGCCGTCCAATACAGGTCATAATCTACAAGGTCCCGCTGTATTTTTTCGCTGTATGTTTCATACAGCTTGGAATATGCGTCGCGGTCCGCTTTATAGAGCTGATTTCCGCTGTGTATGAGCGCAAGCATCACGCCGGAGTATTGCGTAGCTTTGTCGTCTGATGCCATACACGCGAGATATGCCGCGAAATTTGCCTCGTCTTCCCGGGCAATTCCCAGGGAGTGCGCACTTTCGTGCGCGGCGGAAGAGGGGATCAATAGCGCGGGCTGGTCGATATTCACGTTGGGCTCCGCAGTAAACGGAATAAAAATACCCGAAATCCCGGCCCAGCTCAAACCCGTTGAAAACGTCACGGCTTTCGGCCGCGCCGCGTTCGCGCCGATCTGCGGCATGTCTTGATAAAGCGAACGGTACGCCTCGGGGATTTTATTAAAACTTTCTTGTACGCTGCCCTGCAGTATAAATACGCCGCGCACATCCTCCGGCGCCTGTTCCCGAAGTGTGTTCGCTTCCTCCGCCAGCGCATAGCAAAGGCCCGTCAGCTCTTCCACCGGCCGGTCATGCACATCAAGCCCCAGCCGCCAGCTTAACCCCGGGCGAAAATAGTTGAAGCCCCACAACACATAAAACGCATTGAACGCAACGCAGCCTATAATGAGCAGCGTGATCAAAAAACGGGCAAACTTCAGCCAGCTGACCCGCTTTAATACCGTGCGAAGAAGCATTGTAAGCACAAGAACGGGAACGCCGATTACAAGCCCATAGAGCAGCCATTCCGCAACGGAAAACGGCACAATACCGAACACGGTACGCAATATGGCACTGATAACGGGATAAAGCCCCTGGCCGAAAATCCGCTCCACAACAAGAGGATACCTTCCGGCGAGCCGGGGCAGCAGCACCGCCAGAGGAAGAAGGAGCAGCCAAAAGAGCCTGAATAATTCCCGCTTCCATGCGGCTGCGGCGGCTGTGGCGGCTGCGATCGTAATGCGTACGTTGCCTGATTTTTTCTCCATGCGCCCAGTATAGCACATAGGACACTTGACAAAAACAAGTTCTTTCCATACCGGGCGTGGGAATGATATACTGTTAAACGATTACGGGAGGCGATCCATTTGCAGGTAGGCATCTCTACGGCGAGCCTGTTCAACCGGTATGAACTTGAGGATGCCCCGGCCCATATGAAAGCCATGGGGGCGTCCATATGCGAGATATTTTTAAACACCTTTTCGGAATACGAGGATGGGTTTGTTCAGGCGCTCAAAAAACGCGTTGACGAAAGCGGCCTTAATGTATACAGCGTCCATCCCATGGGCACCCAGTTCGAACCGCAGCTGTTTTCCATCTATCACCGGCAGCGCGAGGACGCGAAGAAAATATTCGAACAGGTGCTTCGGGCGGGAAAGACTTTGGGCGCGACATGTTATGTCATGCACGGCCCGTCCGGGTTAAACGGCGCCGTAAGAAACATGGATATTACACGCATCGGCCCCATCGTGCAGGAGCTTTGCGAAATAGCCGCAGAGTATTCTCTGACGCTTGCGTGGGAAAACGTAAGCTGGTGCCTGTTCCATACGCCATCCTTCGGGCCAAGGCTGCTGGAGGCGACAAAGGCGGACGACCTTCGGTTTACGCTTGATATCAAGCAGGCCGCGCGCAGCGGCTATATGCCCGAAGAATATATTGCGGCCATTGGAGAATACCTCGTGAACCTGCATGTCTGCGATTATAAGCATACGCCGGAGCGTGTGATACCCAAGATGCCCGGGGAAGGGGAGTGCAACTTATTTGCGTTGGGGCGGGCGCTGCACGCAAAAGGGTATACCGGCCCCGCGTTCGTGGAGGTCTACAGCGATATGTATGCCGACGAAGAGGATTTAAAGCTCTGCTATGATTATGTGAAAACGTGTTTTGCGTATCATTTATAATTGCATTTGGGGAAAGGACGAAAACAAATGAGCCGGTACTTGGATAAAAATTGGCAGAAACAAATGCGCATCCGGGTGGACTTTAACAACATGATGGAGGAAATGCTGGGGGAAAAGGGTATTTCGTCCTCGGAAATTGAGACGCTTTCCGAACAGCTTCAAAAAACCGCGCAGGCTATGGAGCAAAACCGGGGCAGCATGAAATGGCGGGAACTTCCTTACAATCAGGACGAGATCGTTGCGGATATTTTAAACACTGCGGCGGGCTTACAGTCCTGGTGCGAGGATTTTGTGGTGCTGGGCATCGGCGGAAGCGCACTGGGCCCTCTTGCGGTGCAGCAGGCGCTCAACCATCTGAAATACAACGACCTCCCGCGTGAAAAGCGCGGCGGCCCGCGCCTGTTCGTGGAGGACAACGTGGACCCCGAGCGCATGCAGGCGCTGCTGGATGTGATCGATCTTGAGAAGACCGTGTTCAACGTCGTTACAAAATCCGGCGGCACCAGCGAGACCATGTCCCAGCTTTTGATCGTGTCCGATCTCATTGAAAAGCGCCTTGGCAGGGACGCGCTTAAAAAGCACATCATCGCCACGACAGACGAGAAAAAGGGCAACCTCATCAAAATCGCCAAACAGCTCGAGCTCAAGACCTACTATGTGCCCGACGGCGTGGGCGGCCGTTTCAGTGAGCTTTGCCCGGTGGGCCTGCTTGCCGCCGCCGTCTGCAACATTGATATTAAGGAACTGCTTGCGGGCGCTGCGTATATGGACGGCGTTACCAGGGAGAAGGACATCTGGCGCAACCCCGCCTACATGCTTGCGACACTGCAGTTTATCGCCATGCGGCGTGGCATGAATATTTCCGTTATCATGCCGTATGCAGATTCCTTAAAGCTCATTGCGGACTGGTATGCGCAGCTCTGGGCAGAATCGCTCGGCAAGCAGTTTGACCGGGATGGCCGCGAAGTGCGCGAGGGCCAGACGCCCGTCAAGGCGTTGGGCGTGACGGATCAGCACAGCCAGGTCCAGCTTTACACGGAAGGCCCGTATGATAAGGTGGTCACGTTCCTCGGCGTGGACCGTTACCGCATGAAGTACGGCATTCCATGCGGATATGAGGAGATACCGGACGTTTCGTTCCTGTGCGGGCATTCTTTGAACGAACTCATATTGGCCGAGCAAAACGCCACGGAGTACGCCATATTGAAAAGCGGGCACATGAGCCACAGTATTGTGCTGCCTGAGGCAAACGCGTTTACCGTAGGACAGCTCCTATACCTGTTCGAGGTGCAGACCGCGTTTGCGGGCGAGCTCTTAAACATCAACGCATTCGACCAGCCCGGCGTGGAGGAAGGCAAAAACGCGACCTACGCGCTGCTTGGAAGGCCCGGCTTCGACGAAAAGCGTACGGAGCTTAAAGCTACACCCGAGCGGCGGAAGCGCTATATCATCTGATTATATAAAAACAGTCAGACTTAAGCCGCCTTTTGGATACTCCAATCGGCGGCTCTTTTTGGCCAAGCTGTGAATTTCACCGGCCTTATAATGACAGCGCGTCCGCTTTGATGTAAAATATAGCATAGTCTGTATGCGGGTTAAGCGCCCGTAATTTTGGAGGAAACGCAATGGGAGCATTTTGCCGTAGCTTATCCCGCATGGCGGCTTCCTTATGCTGCGTTGTGTTTTTGCTGGGCTGCACAGCGCCCGCCGCCGTGGTGGAGGAAACGCCTGCGCCGACGGAGAGCGGAGCGGCAGCGGCAGCAGCCGTAAAGGTAGATGTCTCCAATACGCTTATTGGCTTTGTCGTACCGGATTCCGATGATATTTTGCTGTACTCCGCCAAGCATGGGTTTTTGCGCACGGCGGAAACACTTGGGTATCCCGCAAAGCTCTATACCGCCGCTATAGGGCAAAAATCCGTAGAAGCGGTGGAACAGGCGGCTGCAGACGGCTGCAAAGGGCTTCTGATCTGGAGCCCGGGTAACGCGAACGCGGGTGCGCTCCAAAAAGCGGCGGAGTTCAATCTATATGCCGTGGTGCCCTACCACAGCGCGCAGGGGGAAGGCGTGTCCTCCAACGTTGTTGCAGATGTGCTGGGATATACCGAGGAAGTTGCCTTGGGCGTTGCCGAGCGCATGGTGGAACGCCAGTGCAAGGCCGGAAAGATCCTGGTGTACGGTAAATCCCCCTCCAATGCATATGAAGGCTTCAAGCAGGCCATCGCCACGTATTACCCGCAGTATAACGTCGCCTCTTTTACGCGCACCGCGCAGAACGAGCAGGCCGCGATCGACGAGCTTGCTGCCCATATTCTCTGGAACAGGGATATCAAGGGCCTGTTCTGTACGGATGTGGACGGCGCCTCCATCGCCAGGCGCGCTACAGAGCAGGCGGACAAAGCATTCAAGCGGGACGGCGCGCCGGAAAACGCGGGGAAGGAAACGGATGGTAAGGCATCCCCCGCGCCTACGCCGCAGGCTACGCCCACGCCCAATGTTGCCTCCGCTTCCGGCATGGGTCCTTCGGCCACGCCGGTCCCTGAAGGGCTGATTAAGTCCATCATCATCTCCATTGCGGGATACGGCATCAGCGATGAGAATATCGCTTTGATGCAGGAGAACGACATTTACGCGTTTGTGCTTGAACCTTATTATGAGGCCAGCGCGCAGTCCGTCATGCTTATCGACCGTCTGCTGGCCGGGCAAAGCGTGCCGGCTTCGGTCAAGCTGAACATGCCCATCGTGCGCATGGCGTCTTTGGACAAGTACAGGCTTCTTTACGAACAGGTGCAGGAGTGGTTCGGGCTCAATACGCCCGTTCCCGTTACCCCGACTCCATCCGCGTAAACGAAAGGGAAACTTCGTGCAAAGCGAACGCAAAGCAAGGCAAAAATCGCAGAATGTAGACTGGATCACCCTGCTGCTTGTCGTGGGGCTGGTTGCGTTTGGCCTTATCACCATCGCAAACGTTCTGGCTGAGCCCTTTACGGGCGCTGAAAGCGGCGTTTCCGATATATTAAAAAATCTCAATCTGGAATACGTACAAAAACAGATCGTGAACTTCCTGGTCGGCCTTGCGGGGCTTTTCATTATGCTGGCCATCGATTATTCGCTGTTTCGTCATGCCATCAAATACATCTACATCGGCAACGTGCTGCTGCTAGTGCTGCTGCTTGTTATTTCGGAGGACTCCCGCGGCGTTATGGGTTGGTTTAATCTGGGTACGCGCGCATTTCAGCCTTCCGAAATCTGCAAGGTGACGCTTATACTTATGCTTTCCAATGTCGCTTCACAAATTGTGGAGCGGGAGGGAGGCATCAAAACATTTAAGGACCTTGGCATACTCACGCTGTATTTTGCCATACCGTTTGGGCTGGTCATCATGCAGCCGGATATGGGGACGGCTGTCGTGCTGCTCGCGATATTCATATGCATCCTCTTCATTTCAAAGCTGAGCTGGAAATTTGTCATCGGCGCAATTGTCGGCGCTGCGGCTTTGCTGCCTTTGACGTATTTTTATCTGTTGAACGAAGATCAGAAGATTCGTATCGATATTTTCTTAAACCCCGCGCTTGATACAACGGGAACGGGCGCTGCCATGCACGTCATACGCAGCAAACAGGCGATCGGCTCCGGGCAGATGTACGGCAAAGGATATTTTGTGGACGGCACGCTTGCGCAATTGAAATACGTGCCCGAGCGCCATACGGATTTTATATTCTCCGGCGTTGTGGAGGGGCTTGGATTTATCGGCGGCGCAATATTGATATTGGCCTATTTTCTTTTGATTTTCCGCTGGCTCTGGGTCGCGCTCCACGCAAAAGACCATTTGGGGACCTGCATCGCCATAGGCGGCATGGGCATGCTTCTAGCGCATGTGTTTGAAAATATCGGCATGACGATTGGCCTGATGCCCGTCACAGGCATCCCGCTGCCTTTTGTCAGCTACGGGGGCTCCAACCTGCTTGCAAACATGATGTGCGTCGGGCTTGTGCTCAATGTTTGGATGCGCCGTCAAATACGGCGTTAAGAAGTTTACTAATCCAGCGGCTATCCGTCAGTTGCTCTAATTCGCAAATAAACCAACAAAACAGCGCATATATTGTGGTATTCGGCAACTGAGAGGGGGAGCGCCCGATTATGCAGCGCATGAATACCACGCCTTTTACTTTGGAAGAACCCAACGCCGCACCGCGTGTGCGTCAATTCCCGGCGTTCCAAAAACCACACCGCAGAAAACAGTCGAAAAAGTCCGAAAGAAAGGCGCATGTTTCCGGGCAGCTGCTTGTGAAAATCGGTATCTGCGCGGTGGCCTGCGCGCTGATACTGAGCATGAAGGCGCTCGAAATCCCCGGCACCGAGCAGATGGTATCCGGCGTACGCACCGCCATCAACGAGGAATCGAACCTTGACGAAATGCTTGGCAAACTGGAATTTGTAGAGCTTCCGGATACGCTCGAGGTATTCTCCGCCGATGGCAAGCTGGCCGTGCCCGTCAATGCGCCCAACGTATCTGTGGAACCCATAGAGAAATACGCCATATGGCAGAACGCGCCGGGCGCCGAGGTAGTTGCTTCCGCGGCCGGAGAGGTGCGCGCAATCGGGGAGGACTCCATATTGGGCCAATACGTGCGCCTGATGCACCCGGGCGACCTTGAAACCATCTATTACGGCCTTAACACCATCAACGTGGAGGAAGGCCAGCCCATCAAAAAGCGGGATACGCTGGGTACGCTTGGCGACGACGGCATGCTGCATTTAAGCGTGCTGCTTGCCGGAGAGCCGCAGTCTCCCGATACTTACCTTGATTTGGTCCTTCAGGGATGAGGCTGTTCCATTTGGGCCAGACGGAGATCCGCCTGCATATCGGCCTAATCGTGGTGCTGATACTTGCGGGCATATTCGGTATGCTCGCAAGCCTTTTACAGGCTTTGCTTGCGCTGACATTGCATGAGCTGTCCCACGCTATCGTCGCCCACGCGATGGGCTACCGCATAGACGTCGTCGAGTTTCTGCCTTACGGAGGCGTCGCGAGACTCTACGGCCAGCCGATGTCCAACAGGGCGGATTTTATCATCGCTCTGGCAGGGCCTTTGTGCAGCTTTCTTGTCGCGGGCGGGGTGGCGCTTGTCGGCACGCTTTTCCCAACGCTGTATTACAAGCTGCAATATTTTTTTGCGCTCAATCTCGCGCTGGGACTATTTAACCTTATCCCGGCGCTGCCGCTTGACGGCGGGCGGATGCTTCGCGCCATACTGGGAAACTTTTTAAGGGCAAGGCTTGCTACGCTCATTACCGCGTGGCTCGGCGTGCTGTTTGGCGCGGCTCTCTTGGCGTTCTGCGCATATGCGTACTATATGGGCGTGGTGAACCTGTTCCTGCTCATTATGGGCGTATTCCTTGTGCTTGGCGCCGTCAAGGAGCTCAGGCAGGCGCCGCAGGCACAGTTGACGGCGATATTGCGGCGGAAAGACGCGTTTCGCCGCGGGGAGGCGCTTCCTTTGCGGCATGTTGCGGTGCGCGAAAGCGTTTGTGCGGGTACGGCCTTGCGGCAACTCTCGTATTCGCGGTATAATCTATTGCAGGTGCTCGATGAAGAGCTCAACATCATCGGTCAGCTCGACGAAGGAAAGCTATTGTCCGGCATTGCGCGCTACGGGCAGGATGTAACGGTCGGCGCTCTTTTGCGGCGCTGACCGGTATGAATTGCCGCTAAAAGACGATTTCGGGCAGGAATTGACCCTCTATACAATTAATGTTAAAATTAAAACAGCCGCAAGGCTTGGGAGGTACTATTGAATTACTCGGCGCTAGACGGCATATTGGGGACCGTTGAAAAGCCGGCGCGATATACGGGCGGAGAATGGAACATGGTGA
>JAEYHP010000087.1 GCA_023409435.1 Bacillota bacterium
GCAGCACATAAGTGGTATCGCCTTCTCCTTGGGTGTAGATATGCATCTTGTGGCCATCCACCTCCACAAGTGAACCGGGTGCGGGAATTCTCTGCCTTTCCAAAGGCGTCAGGATTGCTTGAATGGCAGACAGGCACCCGAGCAGTAATACGATGGTTCCCAAGAAATATGCGCTTCGTCTGGCCAGCCGTTTTTTCCAAATGGACGGTTTTGGTTCCTGCGCCATGTGCGATCCCCCCTGCCCGGTTTATGTACCCAGTGTATCGCAAGCGCCTCAGGAACGACCATCGATCTGGCTTACAGTTTGAAATAAATTCTTACACTGTTGTCACTTTCCGGCTGGCTGCAATCGTTCCCCGATAGTACGGGACAGAAATGCGCATGAGATTACTTGTGCCGTTTGCGCAAACCACAGGCATAGACGGGATAAAGGAAAAGGAGATGATATTATCTTTCCATATAAGAGAGCACGACCAGCATCATGCCCTCTTTTACTTCGATATGCGCTTCCTCCGCCGTGAACGAATTGCTTACCGCCATGGGGTTGTCCTGCGTAATGGTTGCGTTCTTTAGCGGGTATTTCACGCCGCTGGTCGTGACCCCTTCGCAGCGTTCGGAAAAAGACAGCAGGGAAAGCGAGCAGTTTTCCCCGCGCTTAAGCGTAAGCGAGCCACCCTTTAACAGGATCACGCGGTCGTCGTCCCCTACAAGCTCCGCGTGCATGTCGTTTGCTGCCGCGAACGCAAGCGTCTGCAGGTTGGCAAGCGTATGGTCAAGCCGCCCGCCGATTCCGCCCAAGATGATGCATTCATCGCATCCGTGGGAGAGCGCGTAGCGTGCGCAAAGCATAGTATCCGTATCGTCCTTTTCCACCGGAACGAGTTCGAGTATGGCCTCCGGGGGAACGACGCCGGAAAGCGAATCGAGGTCGCCGATCACACGGTCAGGTATTAAGCCCGCACGCATTGCGTGCGCGTACCCGCCGTCCGCGCAGAGCACGAGATCCCCTGCGCGAGGGGTATATAGGTCAAACAGTGCGCGCCTGAGGTACGCGGTTATGATGATGCAGCGCCTTGCCATAGTGCCTCCAAGTATTCACTCTCCTTATTAGGATACTCCATTTTGTATTTTCACGCCAGCCAAGAAAACAATCTGGAACCTCCATGCAATGGGGCAAGAAACCTTTTTGAGCATATCAGAAAAAAGCCGCATGGCGGGGTGCTCCGCCGCCTCGAACGCAAGAAACTGAGAAGCATCCATATAAATCCGTCCCATCTGGCGACCTGTGCGTCAGATGGGACACCTTGCGTGGCGGGTTGCTACGTCAACCCGCCACGGAAAGACTCAAAAAAGTGGCAACCGCCACTTTTTTGAAATTGCAAAAAACGGATAAGCGCCGCGCAATGCTGCATGGTATGATAAGTACACCGATCGGGGAGGAAAAAGATGGACTACAGAGCGTGCATCCAGAACAGCGTGAATGAGATCGAACTACACCTGAAAGAGGAAATCACCGTGGAGCGGCTGGCCGCTTTGGCGGGGTTTTCGCCCTACCACTTCTACCGTATTTTCCAGGCGTATGTCGGCATGCCCGTCATGAGCTATGTGCGCTACCGCCGCCTTGCGCACGCTGCGGCGGAGCTCATTAAGGGCAAGCGCGTTCTGGACCTTGCTCTGGACTGGGGCTTTGATACCCACGCCGGGTTCACCCGCGCGTTTACAAAAGCGTTTGGCGTGCCGCCGGAGCGGTATCGCCTGCACGGCACCGGCCGGGTACCCACCCCTGTGGATCTTAACCAGCTATGCAGCTATCAATTAACGGGAGGAATTGTCATGGAACCGAAATTTATCACCCGCCCCGCGTTCTATGTAGCGGGCTACCATCTTCGCACCACCTCGGTGAACGGAGAAAACAGCAAGGCGATCCCCGCCTTCTGGCAGGAGTATCTGAAAAACGATATGAATACGCTGCACGGCGCGTTTGCGCCGGTCAGTCACGACGAATACGGGATCTGCATGGACCTGGATATCGAAACGAACGAGTTCTCGTATGTCATCGGCGTGGAAGTGGCGGACCCAGGTAGCGTTCCCGAAGGGTTCCACAAGGCGCTTGTGCCCGCGGCGACTTACGCGGTGTTCACCACCCCGCCGTCGGACAACGAAGGATTTGTTCCTTCCATTCAGGGCACCTGGAGATTTATCTATGAGCAGTGGTTCCCTCAATCTGGCTACGAATACGCGCCCGGTTGCGCGGACTTTGAGCTGTACCAGGAAAGCCGCATGGGGGAAGACATGCTCCAGATCGATATTTACATCCCCGTTGTGAAAAAGGCGTAACCAATTACTATATAAGGCCCGCCGCAAATGCGGCGGGCCCTGTCTTTATATTAAGAACGAAGAAGCAGCCGGGCGGCGGAGATACCCAATACCGCGCCGCCAAGGCTGAAAGCTACGTTCAGCCCCACGTTCAGCAATCCCGCGCCGTAATTCCCGGCGGAAAGCAGGCTTACCGTTTCATAGCTGAATGCGGAAAACGTCGTAAATCCGCCCAATATTCCTGTAACAAGAAACACTCTTGCCTCCGGAGAAATACGGTTTTCTCCGAGCGTCATAATAAGGCCGATCAGAAACGCGCCAAGCGTATTGACAATCAGCGTCGCGTAGGGGAACTGCGCCCCGAAAAGTTTTGGCGCAAGAAGGTTGACCAGGTAACGCAGGATACAGCCAATAAAACCGCCAAGCCCAACATAGAGTATCTTTATCATCCTATTCTCCGCAAGAAGGCTCCCGCAATCCAGAAGCCGCCGGTTTCAGGCGATGCCGCCTGCCTTATTATAGCACGGTTTTCCGGAATAAAAAGATGAGCGAGGACAGGTCAGCGCGCCACCCGGTCCATCAGGTATCCTTCCATGCCGTCCGCGTCGCTCACATGCAGCATATCGATGTCCAGCCGTCTCATCAGCCCATACAATATCAAAGCGCCGAACAGGATAATATCGTGCCGGTCGGTGAGCAGTGGGTGCTGCCGCCGCGCTTCTCCCATGGCAAGGAGGCGCTCATAAAGTGAAAGCACGTCCTCTTGCGCGAGCGTCTCATGGTTGACGCGGAGGCTGTCATATTCCGCAAGCCCCGCCTGCAGCGCGCCCAGCGTGGTGATGGTGCCGCCCACACCCGTCCAGCGTTGTTCTTCGATACCGGTGAGCTTGTCCTTTATCGTTTGATTAAGCCAGGCTTCTATGGCCTGTGGAACTTCCTCCTGCGTAAGCCCTGTGCATAGCTCTTTGGCCCGCACGCAGCCGATGGGAGCGCTGTGCGCCAAGTTCGGCGCAATCACCTGCGCGCTGCCGCCGCCGATGTCGATTAAGCCTCCGCCAAACTGGCCTGTCGCGCCAAGGTACGCAAGCCGCGCTTCCTCAACGCCGGAAAGTACATCCACTTTTATATTGCAGGCTTGGCGTACGCGGCCTAAAAATGCGTCGCGGTTTTTTGCGTCCCGCACGGCGCTGGTGGCGTAGGCATACACCGTCTGCGTCCCATGTTCCGCGGCGAGGGCGCAAAACTTTAGAATGGCCAGAAGTGAGCGCTCCATAGCGGCCTCCTGCAGGCAGCCGGTCTGTAATATCCCTTCCGCCAGCCGCGTAGTGATAAGGTGCTTGGGCGCAAAAGCCGCCACGCCCTGGGGCGTGACGGTCGCATTGAAATACCGTATGGAGTTGCTGCCGATATCGATAACGGCGGCGCGTACTTCGTTCATTCCTGTGGTGTATCCCTGTAAAATTTATAATCGTCGGGGCTGACATAGCCCAGTTTTTCACGGGCGTATTGCATCATATATGCGTCGGTCTGCACATAACCCAGCATGCCGTTCAAACGCTGCTCCTCAAGCAGCATGGTCTCATAGTTTTCATTGAGCTGCGTTTTTTCCTTTTCAATTTCCGTAAGCTTGGCGCTTTGGGAGAGATATACGAAAGAAAGCGCAAGCAACACCAAACAGCATCCCAGCAGGATATGCTGCGGCCGTAACAACACGCTGTGTTTTGCCTTCTTCATAGCGATCACCCTCGCTTTTGTATATCGAAACAATTGCGTGCGAGTTTAGCTTATATAGTAACCGTTTATAGACAATACGAAAGCATGTAATTCTTTCCAAGCGTATTGTTATTATAGCATCCATTTTCTTGCAAGTATAGAGTGAAACAACTTAAAAAACAGGTAACTGAGGCTCCATTGTTCCAGCAGGAAGCCAAAAAGAAAGCCCAAGAGCAAGTATCCGCGCACTTCGCCGCCCGTGGCGTAGAGGAGGCTTAGAAACAGCAACCCCGTCACGCCCAAAACAAACAGTCCGTCGCACAGCGAGCACAGCAAGCGCCCGCGGAATATGCGGCGGATCAGGCGAAACCCGTCATACAAAATCCCCGCGGCGGCGCCTCCGTACAAAAGCGCAAGGAAGGCCGCGGGCTGGAGCAGGGTGTTGTTCATCGGAACATGCGGGAGAACAGGCCGGGGCGGCGTTCCTGTGCCGCGGGTTCATATTCCAGCGAGAGCACCTCACCCTCAATTACCACCTGTCCGTCGTCCAGGTTCAGCTTGGAAAGATGCAGCCCTTCGCCTTCTATCCGCAACCCGCCCGCTTCGGTTTCCAGTATGATTTCCTGCTCGTTGAAACTTTCCACATCGCTTACGCCCGTGATGTTTGTGCGGTTTCGGTTATCGATGTGCACGTTATGTGTGCGCGTGCGGGATTTTGCGCTGTCCAGCTCCCGGTAATCGGGCATATGCCTTTCCTCCTTTGGTGTGGGATTACTTAAACCCCGTGTCATAGCATGCTATGCGCCTGTGTTAGCGTTTATACGGTGAATGTGTAAATTCTTTGTGACGCGAAAGGAAACATCCCCAAAACAGCCCGATTCTCAAAAAGCCCGCATTATGGGTGCTATTGACAATACTATACGCATACTCTATGATTATTACGACTGGAGTTATCTCTTCCGGGCTGATCTTTTTGGCAATTTCCCTTAGGGCAATAGACCAACGTGTTGCCTAAATCCGTGTAGGCTTGGTTTAAGCAGCCGGTTTTCGGGTATCCTATATTGCATCAGCATCGATTGTCCATGTAAAAAGAGCACATGCGTTTACCCATGCACAGGGTTATCTTCTGTGCGCAGTGTGTTTTTGCCATTGCGCCGCAGATCATATAAAAATTTTGTACGTCTATGAAAGGAGAGGTGGAGTTGAATAAAGAAGCTCTACAAACTAAGAGCCTTGCGGATCTAAGAGAACTCGCAAGGCTCGCCGGGGTGAAATCTATCACAAAATATCGTAAAAATGAACTCATAGATATGCTGCTTGGCGGCGAGCCTGGCGCTGCGGAGGAAGAACCGCCGGAACTCTCAAAAGAAAAGCCGGATGAAGACGAGCCGCTGATGCTCGGTTCGGAGGAAGAGGCGGAGGTTCAACAGCCGTCGCGCCGCTCAAAGAGCGCAGCAGTTCCCCCCGCCGCACCCGAAAGCCCGGCGGCGGCACCCCAGGCGCAAGCGGGGTTTGTTCCGCCCGCGCGGGAGACGGAAGAATTCCGTAAGCCCGCCTACGTTGCCCCCGGTTACCAGACGAAGCCGCAGGGCGACACAACCTATCAGCCGCGCCGCACGTATGGCGGTTATCAGCAGCAGAATGACACGGCCTATCAGCCGCGCCGCACGTATGGCGGCGGCGGCTATCAGCAGCAGCAGCAGAACAATTACCAGCAGCGCAGGCCGTACGGCAACAATTTTCAGCAGCAGGGCGCTTCCTACCAGCAGCAGCCGAATTATCAGCAGGCGCCTTCTTACCAGCAGCCTGGTTACCAACAACAACAGCCGGGCTACCAGCAGCAAACCGGCTATCAGCCTACCGGCGGCTACCAGCAGCCTGCTTACCAGCCGCCCCAGCCGCCTCAGCCGCCCCAGCAGCCTTATGTGCCGGAGCAGGATGCGGGGGAGGGGTTCCGCCGCCAGGAGGGCTATTATAACAAGGAATACGGCACCAGCAACCCCGCCGTGCCCGAGCTTTTGCAGGGCGGCGATTGCGGGGACGCCGAAGGCGTGCTGGAAGTCCTGCCCGACGGGTACGGCTTCCTGCGTTCGGACAATTACCTTCCCGGCAACCGGGACGTGTATGTTTCCATCGCGCAGATCAGGCGTTTTTCTTTAAAAACCGGCGACATGGTCACAGGCAAGACCCGCCCCTCCAAGGAAGGCGAGCGGTTTCTGGCGCTACTCTACATCACCGCCATCAACGGCGTAACGCCCGAGGAAATGGGTCCGCGAAGGCCGTTTGAAGAGCTTGTGCCCGTATACCCCGACGAGCGGCTTACGCTTGAATACCCGGGGCAGAACAATCTCGCTATCCGCCTCATTGACCTCATCGCTCCAATCGGCAAAGGGCAGCGCGGCATGATCGTGGCGCAGCCCAAGGCCGGTAAGACAACGCTGTTAAAGAACATCGCAAACGGTATTTCCCGGAACCATCCGGACGCGCACCTGATGGTGCTGCTCATTGATGAGCGCCCGGAAGAAGTGACGGATATGCAGAGAAGCATCAAAGGCGAGGTGCTATTCTCTACGTTCGACGAGCTGCCCGAGCACCATACCCGCGTGGCGGAAATGGTGCTGGAGCGCGCCATGCGCCTTGTCGAGATGGGCAAGGACGTCATCATATTGATGGATAGCCTTACCCGCCTTGCCCGCGCCTACAACCTTTCCATACCGCCCACAGGCAGGACGCTATCCGGCGGTTTGGACCCCGGCGCGTTGCACAAGCCCAAGCGCTTTTTCGGCGCGGCGCGCAACATTGAAAACGGCGGCAGCCTCACCGTGATCGCGACGGCACTTGTGGAAACCGGAAGCCGTATGGACGATATCATATTTGAAGAGTTCAAGGGCACCGGCAATATGGAAATCCATCTGGACCGCAAGCTGTCCGAAAAGCGGATATTCCCGGCCATCGACATCTACAAGTCCGGCACGCGCCGCGAGGAATTGCTGCTTAGTAAAGCGGAGCTTGAGGGTGTGTTTACCATGCGCCGCGTGCTCTCCGGCGGAAACCCGGCGGATGTGACGGAGCAGTTCATCAACATGCTCGAAAAGACCAATACCAACGAGGATTTCTTAAGCCGCCTCAGGGAATGGTTGAACATATACGAAAAGGACGGCTACACCACCTCCTCGCGCTTTGGCAAGTAATTTTTGAACCACAAATACGACGAAGGACGGGCGAGCGTCGTCCTGCGCCGTATTTTTATGGATTTCAAACAAAACCCATTGCATTTTTGAGCCGCGCTGTTATATAATACTTAGGCTGACGCATTGCGGCGTGGCCGCTTTAGATACCATCGGTTGTACCGGAAAGGGTGAATGACAATGAAGAAGGATATACATCCCAACTATGGCGAATCCGTCGTCCGTTGCGCTTGTGGCGAAACGTTCACGACCGGCTCCGTAAAGGGCGAACTCAAGGTGGAAATTTGCTCCAAGTGCCACCCCTTCTATACCGGCAGGCAGAAGCTGGTAGACAGCGGCGGCCGTGTGGACCGCTTCAAGAAGCGTTACGGAATGTAAGACCAAGAGCCAGCTAGTATGCTAAGCTATGGAGCCTTCCGATGAGGAAGGCTTTTTGGCGTAGTTTTTGGCAATCCCATGCCCGCTAAAATGACAGAAGCGGCGCTCCTGTGTTATAATAAAAAGATAAGCCGCCGTGCAATGCGGTTGCGCTACAGGAGAATAAGGATGAAAAATAAAAAAGAAGAAGCGAATGTCTGCACCATCGGCGGGCAGGCGGTAATGGAAGGGGTCATGATGAAGGCCCCCACCGGTATCGCGCTTGCGGTGCGCCGGGCGGACAATAGCATCGCTACCGAATATACCGCGCAGGAAAACAAGGCGAAAAAGGGCACTTTCTTGGGCTGGCCGATCGTGCGCGGCGTGGTCACGTTTATTGACTCGCTGACCACCGGCATGCGCACAATCACCCGCTCCGCGGAGCTGTATGGGGAAGAGGTCACAGAGGAGCCCTCCAAGTTTGAAAAATGGCTTTCCAAGGTGACAGGAAGGCCGGTGGACAAAATCATAGTGGATATCGCGGTGGTGCTGGCTATCCTGTTGGCGGTCGGCCTGTTCTTCATGCTGCCTACGTTTTTGAGCGGCCTGATTTTGCGCGGGTATGTGGGCGCGACGATCTGGAAGAGCCTAACGGAAGGGTTTGTGCGCCTCGCCATATTCTTAGGATATTTGTTTTTAATCAGCAGGATGAAGGAGACCAAGCGCCTGTTCATGTACCACGGCGCGGAGCACAAGACAATCGCCTGCTATGAGCACGGCGCGGAATTAACGCCGGAGAACGCCCAAAAGTATTCCCGCCTGCACCCTCGCTGCGGCACGAACTACTTGTTCCTTGTCATGGCAATCAGCATATTGTTCTTTGCCGCGGTGGGCTTTAACGCGAACTTCTGGCTCAGGCTGTTTTCCCGCATCCTGTTGCTGCCTGTTGTGGCGGGTCTTTCCTATGAGGTATTGCGCTTTGGCGGGAGATCAGAAAGCGTCTTAGCCCGCATCGTACGCGCGCCGGGCATGGCGCTCCAGCATATCACCACCGTAGAGCCGGACGAAGGCATGCTGGAAGTGGCGATCACCGCGTTCAAAATCGCGCTGGACCCCGCTTCGTATTTTGCGAAGAAACAGGCTGAGGAAGAAGCCGCGAAGAAAGCCGCAGAAGCCGAAGCCAATTCTGAAGAAGAAAACGCGGAACCAGCCGCAGAGCAGGCGGAAAATTCCGGGGATAATGGACCTACAGACTCCGACTCTGTTGATCGTACGCTGGGGGAAGCCGAAGCGGTATGAACTCCGTCGCATGGTCGCTCCAGCGCGCGCAGCAGGAGCTGCTGTTGGTTGCGGGGGAGGAAAGCGCGCAGCAGGCCAGGCTGCTTGTGGCCCATATCTTAGGATGTGCGCCGGGCGAGCTGCTAATAAAAAGGGAACATCCGCTTTCCGAGGAACAGTCGGTTCAATTGGACGCTTTGCTTGAGCGCCGCAAAAACGGCGAACCGCTGCAATACCTGCTGGGTGAGTGGGGCTTTATGGGGCTGACGTTTCAAGTTGCGCCCGGTGTCCTCATCCCGCGTCAGGATACGGAAACGCTTTGCGAGCATGCGCTCAAACTCATAAAAGCGCGCGGGTACAAAACGGCGCTGGATTTGTGCTGCGGTACGGGCTGCATCGGAATCTCCATGGCGAAGCTGGGCGGGCTTATGTCTACCTGCTCGGATCTTTCAACCGACTGTGTGGCGCTTGCCCGACAGAACGCGGAAAAGAACGGCGTATCCGTCGAGACGCTTACGGGTAGTTTTTTTGCGCCCGTATCCGGCCGATTTGATATGATATTCTCTAATCCGCCGTATCTGACGGCGGAAGATATGCGCTCGCTGCAACGGGAAGTTTCTTTTGAGCCGGAACTCGCGCTTTATGGCGGGGAGGACGGCCTTGTGGCCTACCGGGAGATTGCGTTGGGGTATGAAGCCCACCTAAACGAAGGCGGCGTGTTGCTGCTGGAGGTGGGCGCAGGGCAGGCGCAGGATGTTTGTGCGCTGTTCCCCGGGCGGCATACGGAATGCATATACGATTATAACGGCGTTGCGCGCGTGGTTCAGGTGGATGCGCGTTAGCGCCGTTTCCTAGGAGGAAAGATGCGCAAGGGGGAGAAGCTGCGCTTTTTTCAAGCGGTGCGCTTACTTGTGTGCGCGCTTTTTGTCATCCTGTTGTGCGGCTGCGCACAGCCTGTGTTTATGCCTGAACCGGGTGTGCTGGAAATCCCCGAGGCAAGACCGACGCCGGTTCCCACCCAAAAGCCTTCGCCTGCGCCTACATTGGAACCCACCCCAACGCCGGAGCCGCTTCCGGTGTACGCCACAATCGGCTCGGTGGGGGATATCATGATGATGCAGAGCCAGGTAAGCGGCGCCTGGAGCGATATGCTGCAGGGTTACGATTTCACGCCAAGCTTTCATGCCATGCAGGCCTGGTTTTCACAGGCGGATCTGCTGTGCGGGAACCTTGAGACCCCGCTTGCAGGAGCGGATGCCGGGTATACCGGCCCCGCGCCTGCTACGCCCACGCCAATGCCGGACGGAATGCCCGCGGAACGGGAACTCCAGACGTTCAACGCGCCGGACGCGTTGGCAATATCTTTGAAAAACGCGGGGTTTGACGTCATCACCACCGCCAACAATCACTGCCTGGACCGGGGCAGCGCAGGGTTATTCCGTACGGCGCAGGTATTGCGGGAAGCGGGGCTTGTCCAGCTTGGGGCCTATCTTTCGGAAGAGGACAGGGCGACGCCGCGCGTGATAGATATCAACGGCATCCGCGTGGGGCTGCTCGCATGGACGTTCAGCGTCAACGGGTATGAAGGCATGTTCAGCTCCGACGAACGGAATTATGCCGTGGGCAGGCTTGACAAGACGAAAATGGCGGAGGATATCCGCCTTGCGCAGGAAGCGGGCGCGGAATTTTTGATCGCGTTCCCGCATTGGGATATCGAATATATGGAAACCCCGGCAAGCTCCACAAAGAAGCTCGCCAAATGGATGCTGGAGCAAGGCGTGGACGCCGTGTTGGGCGCGCATCCGCATGTCGTCCAACCGGCCGAGTATGTGACGGTGCAGAGAAACGGCGCGGATTACACCGGCCTTGTGGTATACTCCATGGGGAATTTCATCTCCAACATGTCCCCCGCGCCCAAGACGTACGGCATGTACGTGGAGCTGACTTTAGTAAAAACGCCGGACGGCGCGGTTTCTCTCAACAGCGCTGGAATACTGCCCCTCCTATGTACGAAACATAGAGTGGAGGGACGTACGCTGCACGAGGTATTGCCAGCGCTTGCGGATACTTCCGCGGTCACGCCATACGGGGAGCTTTCCGCGCAGGAGTACGCGGAGCTAGCTAACGCGCGCGCCCATGTGCAGCGGGTCGCGGGAAACGCCGTACCCATGTTGGGATAGCCGCTTACGTCATTCTGAGCGAAGCAAAAATTTGAATGAGCAGCGGCAAGATCTTTCGCTTCGCTCAGGATGATTACGTATACAATAGATTTGGAAGAACGATAACAACGCGTCCCGATTGGATGCGAAACGAAAAAGGGGAGCCCGATGAAGAACAAGCTCGAGCTGATCAAACAGAAGTATGAAAGACTGAGCCATGCCCTTGCGGAGCCGGATGCCATGGCCGACCAGGCCGCTTGGCGCGTAATGGTCAAGGAGCATTCGGATTTAAGCGGCATCGTGCAGGAGTATGACGCTTACCTTGCCGTAGAGCAGGCGCGCGCGGACTGCCGCGCCATGCTGGATGAGCATCTGGACGCGGAAATGAAGGAAATGGTGCACGCCGAGCTTGGCGAGCTCGTTGAGCGCGAAGAAAAGCTGCTGGAAAACCTGAAAGTTCTGTTGCTGCCCAAGGACCCGAACGACGACAAGGACGTCATCATCGAAGTTCGCGCGGGCACCGGCGGCGACGAGGCCGCGTTATTCGGCGCGGACCTTTTGCGTATGTACCTGCGCTATGCCGAGCGCAACGGCTACAAGGTGGACTATTTGACCAACAACGTCACCGATATGGGCGGCGTCAAGGAAGTGGCCATCTCTTTGGGAGGCAAACACGGCGCGTACAGCCGCCTCAAGTTCGAAAGCGGCGTGCACCGCGTGCAGCGTGTGCCCGAAACCGAATCCCAGGGCCGCATCCATACCTCCGCCGCCACCGTCGCCGTATTGCCGGAAGCGGAGGACGTGGAAGTGGATATCAAGGACAGCGACCTCAGGATCGACACCTACCGTTCCTCGGGCGCGGGTGGCCAGCATGTCAACAAGACGGACAGCGCCCTCCGCATCACGCACCTGCCCACAGGGCTTGTCGTGGCCTGCCAGGACGAGCGCTCGCAGCTGAAAAACAAGGAGCAGGCCATGCGCCTGTTGAAGAGCCGTCTGCTTGAGATGTACCAGTCCCAGCAGGATGAGGCGCAGGCAAGCGCGCGCAAAAGCATGGTCGGCTCCGGTGACCGCAGCGAGCGCATCCGCACCTACAATTTCCCGCAGGGCCGCGTGACGGATCACCGCATCGGCCTCACGCTTTACAAGCTGGAGCAATTTCTGGACGGCGACATGGATGAAATGTTCGACGCGCTGATTTTGGCCGAACGCGCCGCCAAACTGGGCAGCGCGCAAGGCGTGGAGTAAATGGGTGCTATTACGAATGGGGCTCCGCCCCATACCCCGATAAAGGGCCGTAACAGCCCTTTATAATCCCACTCTGGAGGTACCATGCAAACAACGCTCATCGACGCCCGGGGCAATCCGGAAGCAGGCACGCAGCTTGGCGGGCAGCTTTTGCGTTCCGGCGAGCTTGTGGCGTTTCCAACCGAAACGGTATATGGCCTTGGCGCAAACGGCTTGGATGAGATGGCCGTACAGAAGATATTCGAGGCGAAGGGCCGCCCTGCGGATAACCCGCTTATTTTGCATATTTCCCGCAAGAACGACGTCAGGAAGCTGTGGGATACCGTGCCTGAAATCGCCCGTCAGCTGATGGATGCCTTCTGGCCGGGACCTCTTACTCTGGTGCATACAAAAGCGGACATTGTGCCGGAACTTGTAACGGCGGGCCTTGATACGGTTGCTGTGCGCATGCCGGAGAATAAGACGGCGCGCGCGCTGATTCATGCGGCGGGTGTGCCGGTTGCCGCCCCCAGCGCCAACCTTTCAGGGAAGCCCAGCCCCACGACTGCCCAGCATGTGCTTGAAGATATGCGGGGGACTATCCCGCTCATACTCGACGGCGGAAGCTGCGAATATGGCCTGGAGTCCACAGTCCTAAAAATCGGTTCCCCGTGCGTCATATTGCGGCCGGGCGCCGTGACAAAGGGCATGCTCGAAGCCGTGATTGGCCCGGTGAAGCTGCATAAAAGCCTGCTGCAGCCGCTCGGGCAGGGCGAGGATGCGCCTTCCCCCGGCATGAAGTATAAGCATTATGCGCCGGAGGCGGAGGTCGTCGTCGTCACCGGGAAGCCGGAGCGGATTGCACGCCGCATTGCGGAGCTTTATGAAAGCTATACATTTTCGGGGAAAAGCTGTGTTATTTTGGCGACAGAGCAAACCCGGCACTTTTATCACGGAAAAGAGTATGTTATAATAGGCGACAGAGAGCGCCCAAAATCGCTTTGCGAAAGCTTGTTTTCCGTATTGCGCGAACAAGGCAGAAAGGCCGACGTGCTCCTTTGCGAGGAAATCCCCGCGGAAGAAGCAGGTCTTGCGTTCATGAACCGTCTGCTGCGAGCAGCCGGATTCCATACCGTACAGGCGGAATAACCAATTTTTTTGGGACGCGCATACGCGCACAATTGCGGCAGCCCCGCATGAACAGGAGGATATTTTGAAAACCGTGCTATTCGTCTGCACTGGCAACAGTTGCCGAAGTCCCATGGCCGAAGCCATCATGGGAGAGCTGGTAGACGACCACCCACGATTGTCGGGCTCGCTTGAAGCGGTGTCCGCGGGAACCATGGCGTGCGAGGGCGCCGAAATGACCCCGTACGCGCAAATGGCGCTGGAGCAGATGGGTATACGCCCGGGCCGCCACCGCGCGCAGCAATTAACGCCGGAGCTTGCGGAAAAAGCGGACCTCATCCTGACGATGGAAGCGCAGCATATCGACGAAGTGGAAGCCCTGTGCCCCGAAGCGCGGGACAAGGCGCACACGCTCAAGGGCTATGCCGCGGGTGTTGACGGTTTTCCGGGCGACGAAGAATACGATATACAGGATCCGTTCCGCGAGCCGCTGGATGTTTACATCGAAACGGCGGAAGAGATCCGCGAGGCCATGGAGCGCGTGCTCCGGCGGCTTGAAAAAGAAGCTTAAGTTGGCAAAACAGAATAAGGACATAATGTTCTTATTAAGAAATAGCAGGGAGACAAACATGAAAATTGGGTTTGGCAGCGATCATGGCGGATTTTTGCTCAAGGCAAAGCTGATCGCGCTGGCAAAGGAACTGGGTCACGAAACTGTCGATTTTGGAACGAACACGCCGGACAGCGTGGATTATCCCGATTTCTCATCTGCGGTCGCAACGGCCGTATCAAAAGGGGAACTGGACCGCGGCGTGGTGCTCTGCAACACCGGCATCGGCGCAAGCATCACCGCCAACAAAGCACAAGGCGTGCGCTGCGCGCTTTGCTCGGAACCCCTTTCAGCCCGGCTCACCCGTGAACACAACGACGCAAACATGCTCGCGCTCGGTGCGTGCATGATCGGCGATTCCATGGCGGAGGAGATATTCCGCGTTTGGCTCACCACGCCGTTCTCTGGCGGCGAGCGCCATTGCAGGAGAGTTCAGAAAATAACAGATTTTGAGGCCCGTCAGTAACCGCTGGCGGAGCCTTTTTCTTATGCTGCAATTCTAAATTTTAGGAGGAACGTTATGGGTAAACTGGTCATCATCGATCATCCGCTGGTACAGCACAAGATTTCTTTGCTTCGGGACAAGCACACGGGCACCAAGGAGTTCCGCGAGCTGGTGCAGGAACTTGCCACGCTGATGGCCTATGAGGTCACGCGCGATTTGGAGCTTTGCGATACGGTGGTGGAAACGCCGGTGGCGCTTGCGCACACCAAGATACTTGCGGGCAAGAAGTTGGGCATCGTGCCGATCCTTCGCGCAGGGCTGGGCATGGTGGACGGCATGATGAGCCTTATCCCCGCGGCCAAGGTAGGTCATATCGGGCTGTACCGCGATCCCGCGACGCTTGCGCCGGTGGACTATTACTGCAAGCTCCCGCCGGATGTGGGCGAGCGGGACATCATCATCGTGGACCCGATGCTCGCTACCGGCGGCTCGGCGGTGGAGGCTGTGCGCATCGTCAAAAAGGCGGGCTGCAAGAGCGTGCGCCTGGTGCATCTGATCGCGGCGCCCGAGGGCATCGCAGCCGTGCAGAAAGCGTATGAGGATGTTGACATCTACGTCGCCGCGGTGGACAGCCATTTGAACGATCACGGCTACATCGTGCCCGGCTTAGGCGACGCGGGAGACCGGCTGTTCGGCACGAAATAGAGGGTTGCTTCCGTTTGCGGAATAAAACCACTTCGGTCGGTTTCGGAGATCTAGGAAGCGGTTGTGGAGCTTACCACAATCGCTTTTTTTGTGGTTAAGGCCCAGGTCTTTACCTAAAGGAGTTCCCGGTGCCTCTTGTTCGGGGTCTCGAGAAAGAAGTAATTCCTCCGCCTCCGTTTGGATGGATTGCAGGTCACCGATAACGTCGGTAATCTTATGAAACAACTTAAAATAAAGCTCTTTGTATTCTTCCATTTTTCACACCTCCCTCCGCATTATGCCAGAATTTCTGCCAAATTTCAATGGCAGAAATTCTGGCATATATAATCGGCTTGAGGTGATCAGATGTTTCGTGACAGAATACGGAACCTAAGGGAAGATAAGGATTGGACGCAGCAGCATATGGCCGACTTGCTGTATATAAACAGAAGAACATATTCCGCTTATGAGAATGGCGTAAACGCCATGTCTCCTGAAATTTTAGCTCGATTGGCCCAAATCCATCATACTAGTGTCGACTATCTTTTAGGGCTTACAGATATGAAAAAGCCTTATCCGAGAAGGCCAGAATAAGGCCGTTCGTTGCAATCTATATCAATGCACAAGAGCGAGAGCCGTGTACCGGTAGTTGAGGAGAAGCCGCTCCCAATTACCCCGCTATGTTTGCATAGGCGGCAAGTACCGCAAACAGCCCCACGGAAAGCAGCGTATACAGCGACAAGCAGGTGGAGGCGTAGGAGGACTGCGCCGGGTCCTTCACATAAATGGGCAGCACAAAGGGCGCGGGCAGCAGGAACACCAGCAGCAGCGCGTATTTCAGGTATTCGTCCACCTCGATGAACAGATTCACAAGCGTCAGCGCAAGCAGGCACAGGGAACCCATAATCATCAGGCGGATCACGGCGGCGACGGCGGCGTCCTTTAAATTGGCGCGGGAAAGCGAAATCTCGTAGCCGATCGCAAAGAGTATCACATACCCCGTGGGCGCGCCAAGGAAGCTCAGAATGCTGTTGAGCGTCCCGCCCAGAGGCGAAGCGGCGATCACTGCCCCAAGGCCGGTTATGCCGACGAGAAAGCCGCCGAATATGCCTAAAAATGCGGGGGAGGATACCATGGCCCGCAGCGTTTCTTTTTTTCCCATGCCGTTTTGCGCGTTGAGCAGCGAAATATATACGCTGAACACAAACACCACCTGCCCGAGGTCCGCAATGGCCATGTTGGTCAGATGCTCCGCGCCAAAAAGCATGGTGTAGAGCGCATAGCCCATCATGCCCACCTCAAAGCCGGAGGTCAGAAACGGAAGCAGCGGCTGGCGGATACGCAGAAGCTTGCCTGCAAACCTGCCCAGAACCAGACCCAGGCTGCAGCAGACGAGCATGACGAGGGCAAACACGAATATCGTTGCGTCGTACTTCGCGTTGTAAAACGCGGAGAACACCACGGCGGGCAGCGTAAAGTTGGCGACAAACCGCTTGAAGGAGGATGCCCCTTCCGGGGAGATCAGCTTCTTTTTGCGGGCAAACACGCCCAGGGCCAAAGCCAGCAGCACGGGAAGAACGGTATTGAGCACCGGGATTACGGTATCCATTTGCGCCTCCTGAAACGAATCATGAAAATGCCGTGCAGCAGTGCTGCTGCACGACGCTGGGTCTCAACAAAGGGTTACGTTGAGGGCTCTGCCTGCGGGCTCATCTAAGAACCCATTCCAGAAAGTGCCTAAAATAGGGTGTTTCAGACGTAAGGGATTCCCAAGGGATGTGTCCCTTGGGTGGGGGTTCGGGGGCAAAGCCCCTGAAGAAGGGTTTGTCGATGGCTTATGCTGTGCAGCAGTGCCGCACGGCAGTTTTTTATTATTGTTTTTACATCTCCAGCGATCCTGTCGTGCGCGGGAAGGGCAGCACGTCGCGGATGTTGGCCATGCCGGTCAAATACATCACCAGGCGCTCAAAGCCCAGGCCGTAGCCCGCGTGGTACACCCCGCCATAGCGCCGGAGTTCCAGGTACCAGCCGTAGGGTTCCATATCCATTTTCAGCTCTTCAATGCGCGATATGAGCACGTCCAGCCGTTCCTCGCGCTGGCTGCCGCCTATGATCTCGCCCACGCCGGGCACCAACAGGTCCATGGCGGCCACGGTCCTGCCGTCGTCGTTCTGGCGCATGTAGAATGCTTTGATCTCCTTGGGGTAGTCCGTCACGAACACGGGGCGCTTATAGATCTGCTCGGTCAGGTAGCGCTCGTGCTCGGTCTGCAGGTCGCATCCCCAGCTCACGGGGTACTGGAACTCGGCGCCGCTTTCTTCTAAAAGCTTGACGGCTTCCGTATACGTCACATGCGCAAACTCGTTGTTGAGCACGTTATCGAGCCGCTCCAATAAGCCCTTGTCGATGAAATTGTTGAAGAACGCCATTTCCTCCGGGCACTTCTCCAGCACGTCTTTTAACACATACTTGACCATGGCCTCGGCGGTTTCCATGTTGCCCGCAAGGTCGCAGAACGCCATTTCCGGCTCAATCATCCAGAACTCCGCCGCGTGGCGCGCGGTGTAGGAGTTTTCCGCCCGGAACGTCGGCCCGAACGTGTAGATATCGCCAAACGCCAGCGCGTACGCTTCGCCGTAGAGCTGGCCGCTTACGGTCAGGTTCACGCTCTGGCCAAAGAAGTCCTTGGAATAGTCGATCTGTTTCTGGTCGTCGCGGGGGAGATCATCTAAATCCAGCGTGGTCACGCGGAACATTTCGCCCGCGCCTTCGCAGTCGCTTCCGGTAAGTATGGGGGTGTGCACATATACGAACCCATGCTGCTGGAAGAACGCGTGCACCGCAGCGGCGGCGACGGAGCGCACACGGAACACCGCCTGAAACGTGTTGGTGCGCGGGCGCAGGTGCTGCATGGTGCGAAGGTATTCCAGACTGTGGCGCTTTTTCTGCAGCGGATATTCCGGCGGGCACTCGCCCAGTACGGTAAGCGCAGTCGCCTGTATTTCAAAGGGCTGGGGAGCGTCCGGCGTCAAAACAAGCGTGCCTTCCGCCTTGATGGCGCAGCCGGTGGAAAGCGCGTGGCCTAAGCTCCGCTCGTCCCGCGGGAACACCACCTGCACGGGCTTAAAGCTGGAACCGTCCACCAGTTCGATAAAGCCCGCGGTCTTTCCTTCGCGTACGGTGCGCGCCCAGCCGTAAACGGTGATCGGCCCGGCGTACTTTGCGGGGTCGCTTTGTAGAAGTTTCAATTTGTGTTTCATGGAATATTCCTCCATAGAACTGCTTTCATATTTTCGGAGCAAACGGCAATCTGGATACGCGCCGCTTGCGTTCCTTAACTTCCTTAGAGTATACCACAGCATGGCCCAGGCAGACAGGGGGCAAGCGGCAAAAAGGGGAAAGAACAACCCATTTCTTTGGGGGTGTGGGGGATCGCAATCCCTCCACATTCCATCCGATTTGACGACATGTGCGTCAAATCGGCGGAAAAATGTCGCCATGAGCGGCATTTTAACCTACAGAAAACCCGCTGATAAAGTCCGCAGGACTTTATCAGCGGCCTTTTTGGGGTCTGTCCGCGCCAATGCCCGCATAGCATGTATATGGAGGTGACGCGGATGAAACCATATATGCCCATGCTGCTTTTGCGCACACGCTACGCGCATGCGGCGGTGGAGCTCAACAGCAGGATGATTGGGGAGGCTTCGCCGGAAGGGCATCTTGTGCTGCCTCTTGATAACGACAGGGATTACTATATTGGCGTGTATCCGCTGCGGGACGACGCATACAGCCTGTATCCCATGGTGCGCAAAATCCACTTCCAGGACGGCGCGCCGCAGCCCTTGCAGAGCGCGGATGTGGAGCTTTACGCTTGGCCGGACAGCGTCTATGAGGCCGTGCTGTCCCCGGGGATACTGCCCGTGCAGCCGGTCACGGTGTTTCCCTACACGGTGGACCAGATTTCGCTGCAGGATGGCTGCGTGGCGACGCTCTACTATGACAACGGGCTCAAATTCGCCGTGGAGAACGGCGTGCGCATACTCTACGGCACAACGCTACTGGAAGGGCGGACGGGGAGCGTGCGGCTGGTCGGAAACCGCCTGCTGTGCGTGGTGGCGGGGGAAGCGAACCTGCCGGGGGGCGACCTGCCGGGGGGATATGGCGGCATGCTGCTGATACTGGACCAGTCGTATCAGGAAAAGCTGCGCATCGCGGGGGATGCGGTGGGCATGCAGAAGGAGCACGCCGTCAGCTTTACGCGCCTATCTACGCTGCTCATGCATGAGCGTAAGGAAATCTACCGCTATTCCGGCGAGGAATATGCAAAAGAGGATCCCGCCATAGGCTTTTTTACGCATACGCCGCCCGCGCCCATGCCGGGCAGGCAGCTTGTGCGCGCGTTCTGCGAGGCCGTGCTGCTGGGGCTTTGGGACGAAGCGCTTTCCTACCTGGCCCCGGCGCTGCAAGAGGGGCTCACGCCGGATACCATGCGGCAGTTCTTTGGGGAGTTTACGGGCGTGCGGCTGCCGTTTTCCCGGCAGGACAAAGCGATCGGCATCACCTATCCGCCCAGGGACGGCGTGGTTCCCGTGCGGGTGTTTTCCTTCGCGTTTGACGGGGACAAAATAGACAACATTACCGAAGATTAGAACAGCTTATTAATCTAATATCACAAACGGTTCACAGGCGTGACGATATGTTGCGCCTGATTCGTGTTATACTAAAGAAAAAGCTTCAAGGGGGGTTTTAGATGTATTTCCCTTTCTTCGGATTCGGATATGACAGCACGCTGTTGCTGATGATAGGCGTCCTGATACTCAGCATGATCGCACAGGGGGCCGTACGGCGTACATTCCAGAAATACAATAAGGTTCCGGCCAGCGCAAACAAATCCGCCTCGGACATCGCAAGGGAGCTGCTGCACCAGCAGGGCAGCATGGCACAGCTGACGTCCGTGGGCGGGGAACTTACGGACCATTTCAACCCCAAGACCAATATTGTGGGCCTGAGCGAGGCCGTATACAACGAGCGTTCCGTGGCCGCCATTGCCGTTGCTGCGCATGAGATCGGCCATGTCATACAGTATGAGCAGGACTATGTGCCCATCCGCATTCGCAACGCCATTTTGCCTGTCGCAAGCTTCAGCACGCAGGCGGCGCCTCTGATCGTAATCGCAGGGCTTTTGTTCAGCAGCTTCAACCTCGCGATATTCGGCGCGATCCTGTATGGCGCCATGCTGCTGTTCCAGTTTGTAACGCTGCCGGTGGAGCTCAATGCCAGCCACCGCGCGATCGAAATGCTGCAAACGTGCGGGTATTTATCCGATGAGGAAGTGCCGCAGGCCAGGCGGGTGCTGCGCGCGGCCGCCTTTACGTATGTGCTGGCGGCGCTTGCGACGCTTGTGACATTCCTTCGGCTTATGATGTTCGCCAACCGTACCCGCAGGAGGTAAACCGTGAAATTTTAAAAATATGCCGTTTCGTGCCGAAGATATCGGCCTGTGACGGCATATTTTTTTTGTAAACAGAAGGCGCATCGGCTATAATGGTGTTACTTAGGCAGCGAATGGTTATGGGAAGTTGCCGCCGGATATTTGCTGCCGGAGTAATAGAATCAGCCTATAAAAAGAGGTCGCCAGTATGAACCAGGAAAGCGCTTATGTACTCTTTACGGATACCAGTGCGGATATGCCCTGGGGCAGCGCAAAGCAGCAGCAGATCGAACTTGCGCATCTGCACTACAAAATGGATGACACCGCCTATACCTATGATCTTGGCCGCGAAACCGATCTTTCCGCTTTCTATTTCGCCATGCGCAACGGCGCCGAGGTAAGCACCATACCGGTATTGCCCGAAGCGTTTATTTCGCTGTGGGAGCCGCACCTCGCTGCCGGGCGGGACATCCTTATGCTGACGCTTTCCAAGCACCTGAGCCGCACGTTTGTCGCGGCCCAGCATGCTCGTGAGGACCTCATTGCACGTTACCCTATGCGCCGTATCGTGGTGGTGGATACGCTTTGCTGTGCTGCGGCGCAGGGCATGCTGGTGTTCGAGGCCGCCTTCATGCGGCGCGAGGGCAGAAGCCTTGATGAAGTCGCCAAGTGGGTGGTGGAAAACCGCCGCTATGTCAACGCCCTGCTGCTGCCGCAGGATACCAGGTGGCTGCGCGCGGCCGGGCTGTACGAGGGCGGGGCGATCGGCGAGCTGATGGGCCGCCGCGTGATACTGCGGGTGGACGCGAACGGCCTGCTGTCCCCGGAAAGAAAAGCCCGCAGCGAAGAGGATGCGCTTAACGCGCTGGTGGAGGCAACGGAGCGGCTCGGGTACGCGCTCAACAAACAGGTGGTGGGCGTCACGCATGCGGACGCGCCGGAGCTTGCAAAGGAATTGAGTGAACTTCTCCTGGCTGCCGGGTGCGCGGACGCAACTATACTGCCCATGGGCCCCATCTGCGGCTGCTACGCGGGCCCCGGCGCAGTGGGCGTCGCGTTTTTCGGCAGTAGCAGGCAATAACGTCGACACTACATCCAAAAACGAAAAAGGAGTCCTGCCGATGGAAAAGAACTTTGTCATCACTACGGAATCCAATTCCGAACTCCCGTTTTCCTGGGAGGACCGGACGGGCGTACGCGTGCTGCGCATGCCTTACATCATCAACGGAGTGGAACTCACCTATGATCTCGGCCGGGAAACCGACATTCCCGCGTTCTATGAGAAAATGCGAAACGGCGCAAACGTCGTCACCGCTCTGCGCAACCAAAACGAAATTATTGAATATTTTGAACCTTTTTTAAAGCAGGGCAAGGACATTTTGCACATCGCGTTTTCTTCGGCGCTTTCCGGTACGTTTCACAACGAGGTGGCGGCAGCGGCGGAGTTAAAAGAAAAATATCCCGAACGCCGCATCGAGCTTGTGGACACGCTTGCCATATCCGCTCCGCTTGCATTGCTGGTGGAGGAAGCCACCCGTATGCAGGAGGAAGGCCATACGCTGGATGAAATCCGGGATTGGGTGGAGAATAACAAGCAGCGCGCCTGCGTGCTGTTCACGGTGGATAACCTTGAATATCTCAAGCGCGGGGGGCGCTTAAGCGGCGCGGCCGCGTTCTTTGGCACGGTGCTTGAAATCAAGCCCGTCCTGTACGAAAGCCCGGAAGGGCAGCTGGTGCCTTTGGAAAAAATCAAGGGCCGCAAGCGCGCGCTCCGCTTTTTGGTGGATCGTATTGCCGCCACAATCGATATGCCGGGGGAGCATGAAATCATCATCTGCCATGCGGATTGCATGGACGAAGCGCTTCTGCTGGAGGAAATGATCAAAGAGGCAGTTCAACCCAAGGGCGTGCGGATACACCCAGTCGGCCCCGTTATCGGCTGCCACGCCGGGCCGGGTACGCTTGCGGTCGCCTACTTCGGCAAAAGCCGCGCGCTCATCAAGGAGTAGCCGGATTGTCATGTGATAAGTGTAGGGCGGCATGTTTCATGCCGCCGCAACAAATTTCTGTTCGGCGGGATGTGAGCATCCCGCCTTACTCCGGGGTATCCTATCTTGTAAACAAAAGCGAAAAGGACTTGTTGTATGAAACTTGCATTTTTCGGCGCGGCGCGCACGGTAACCGGCTCCTGCCATCTGCTTTCCTGGCAAGGCGGCAAGCTTTTAGTGGATTGCGGCATGCGCCAGGGCGAGGACGCAAAGGGGATTTACGGCGAGGATACCTTCCCGTTTGATCCCAAGGAGATCAGCGCAGTGGTGCTTACCCACGCGCATATCGACCACAGCGGGCTGTTGCCGCTGCTGGTAAAGCGCGGGTTTTCCGGCCCCATACTCTGCACGGAAGCCACGGCGCAGCTTTGCACCATCATGCTGCCGGACAGCGCGCATATCCAGATGCAGGAAGCAGAATGGCAGACAAGGAAAAACATGCGCGCGGGCAAGCCCGCCGTGGAGCCGCTCTACGATATCGATGACGCGCAGAATGCGCTGAAACTTTATCGCGGCATTTCCTACGACGAGGCGGTGCAGCTCTTCCCGGACGTCAAGGTCCGCTTAAAAAACATCGGCCATCTGCTCGGCTCCGCAGCCGTGGAAATCTGGGTGACGGAAGGCGATAAAACCGGCAAGGTTGTGTTTTCCGGCGATGTCGGGCGTGGGGACAGGCCCATATTGGAGGATCCGGAGAATATCGACGGCGCGGATTTTGTGGTCATGGAAGGTACATATGGCGACCGCGAGCACGAAGTCAGCACCGAAGAGGATAAGGAAGCGGAGCTGGTGGAAACGCTCCGCTGCGCGCTCGCACGCGGCGGGAACATCGTCATCCCGTCGTTCGCCGTGGGCAGGACGCAGGAGCTTTTGTACTACCTTAAGCGCATCATGCTAAAAGGCAGGCTGCCCGCGCTTGAGCATGTGCCGGTTTATATCGACAGCCCCCTGGGCATTGAAGCCACGAAGATATACGAGCGCTGCGCCGCAGGCTATTACGACGAAGAAGCGCGGGAGATGGCAAAGAGCGGCTCGCCCTTTGATTTTCCCACCCTGCGCGTGGCGCAGACGGCGGAGGAATCGAAGTTCATCAACGACGATAAAGCCAGCAAAATCATCATCTCTTCCTCGGGCATGGCAGACGCCGGGCGTATCCGCCACCACCTCAAGCACAACCTGTACCGTGCGGACAGCACCGTGCTGTTTGTAGGCTACCAGGCGGTGGGCACATTGGGGCGCACGCTCGTGGACGGCGCAAAAAAGGTGAAGCTGTTCGGCGAAGAGGTGAGAGTCAACGCCAACATCGTACAGATCGAAGGGTTCTCCGGCCATGCGGGGAAGTCCGAACTCGTGGCCTGGCTGAATGGTTTTTCCCGGAAGCCGCAGCAGGTGTTCCTGATACACGGTGAAGAAGAAACGCTGCTCGCTTTCCAGGGTGTGCTTCAGGTGCAGGGGTATGCCACGGTGGTTCCGCACTTGGGAGAATGGTATGAGCTCGAACGCGCGGGCGAAGTCGCCGCCGTGACCGTACAGCCCGAGGCTGTGGATATCAAGGGCCGGGCATACGGCTACAAGCTGCAGGAGCAGCTGCGTGCGCTGCAGACGCTTGTGGACAGGAGCCTCGTCCGCCGCTCGCCGGATATGCCGCTGAAGCTGACGATATTGGAAGCCGACCTGAAAACGCTGACCGAGAAGTGGGAAGGGTTGATTTAAAGATATGGGTCCTTAGGGTCGTTACGACCCTAAGCGGGGTTTGGGGCGGAGCCCCAACGTAATCTACTTCAAAGCGGCATCTGCCGCTTTCTTTCCAGGAGGAATTTATTTATGCAGCCCATCCGAGCAGCCATCCTAATACTAAGCGACAAGGCCTTCCGCGGCGAGCGCGAGGACAAAAGCGGCCCCACGCTCAAAGGGATTTTGGAAACTTGCGCGGATGTCGTGTCTGTCGCCATACTGCCGGACGAAAAAGATCAGATTGCGGACTATCTGCGCAATGCCTGCGACGGCGGAGCGGTGGATGTGCTGTTTACCAGCGGCGGCACCGGCCTTGCCCCGCGGGACGTCACGCCCGAGGCGACGCTGAGCGTAATTGAACGTTCGGTCCCCGGCATCCCCGAGGCCATACGCGCGTACAGCATGCAAAAAACGAACCGCGCCATGCTCTCTAGAGGGATAGCGGGCGTACGCGGACGGACGCTTATCATCAACCTGCCCGGCAGCCCAAAGGCGGTGGCGGAGTGCATGGAGGTCATATTGCCCGTGCTCGCCCACGCGGTGGAAACGCTGCGCGGGGATACGTACGAGTGTGCGCGCCCACAGTAAAATAACTATTGCAGCAGCAGCAGATTTTCCGGAGCAAGGGAGACAGAAATGACGTCGCCCGGATTCAGCCCCTGCGCTTCAACTTTCGGAAGTTCCATGCGGATGCGGGAAAAATCCGTATCCTCTTTCGCGGTTTCAGGCCGCAGCGTTACAATGCTACCGAATACATCCTCCACAACGCGCAGAATACGGCAGGGGAGCAAGTTCTCCCGGCCGTTTTTTTGTACATAGTGCGAGCGGATACCCACATACCTGGTTCCGGTAGGGATATCCACGGCGGCAGTAAGCGATACCCCCCAGTCCGAAGCAAGCAGGCGGCGCTCGCCCTCCGGTATGACGCGGGAATAGTTTTTGCAGCCCGAAAGCAGGGCGGCGGAAAGCGTGCGCGGCCGCGCAAACAGCTCGCGTACGGGAAGCGGTTCCTCGCTTTTGCCGTCATTGATGAGGCAGACGGTGCTGCAAAGCCTGTACACCTCGTCCCGGTTGTGGGAAACGAACAGCGTCGTGCCGGGGAAAGCTTCGAGCGTATTCTGCAGTTCCTGCTCCAATTGCCAGCGTAAATAGCTGTCCAAGGCCGAAAACGGCTCGTCCAGCAGTAAAAGCTTGGGTTCGCTTGCGAATATCCGGGCGAGCGCCACGCGCTGCTGCTGCCCGCCGGAAAGCTCTCCAGGGAATTTTTCTTCCATACCGGTCAGGTAAAAGCTTTTGATCTTTTCCTCCACCTTTTGCGCCCGTTCGGCCTTTGCCACATGGCGGATACCTGCCCCGATATTCTGACACACCGTCATATGCGGGAACAGCGCGTAGCTTTGGAACAGGTACCCCACCCGCCGCTGCTGCGGAGGCAGATCGATGCGCGCTTTCGAATCGAATAGTACCCGGCCGTCCAGCACAATGCGGCCTTCGTCCGGCTTCACAATTCCAGCGATGCATTTGAGCGTCATGCTTTTTCCGCAACCGGACGCGCCCAAAAGCGCGAACAGTTCATTCTGCGCCGCAAACTGCACGCTCAGACGGAAACTGCCCAATCGTTTTTTGATATCGACCTCAAGCATCCTGCACCGCCCGTTTCTTTGCGCGCTCCTGGTAGCCCGCCCAATAGTTCATCAGCATCAGCATCAAAAACGAAATCGCCATGATGATGGCGACCCACAGGTACGCCCTTTCCCGGTTGTTGCCCTGCACGGCGGAATAGATGGCGAGCGACATGGTCTGCGTCCTTCCCGGTATGTTGCCCGCGAGCATTGCCGTCGCGCCAAACTCGCCCAAGGCCCGGGCAAAGGCAAGCACCGTCCCCGCCGCGACGCCGGGCCAGCAGGAGGGAAGTATGATCGAAAAGAATATGCGGAGCTCCGGAATGCCCAGCGTGCGGGCCGCGTAGACGAGCGTCTGGTCCATCTGCTCAAACGCGCCGCGCGCCGTGCGGTACATCAGCGGAAACGAGACGACTGCGGAGGCGATGACGGCGCCCTCCCAGGTGAACACCACCGTTAGGGCAAGTTTTTCGAGCGTCTGGCCTAAGAGGCCGTTTTTGCCGAACAGCAGCAGCAGGAAAAAGCCGACCACCGTGGGGGGCAGCACCATGGGCAAAGTAAACAGGCCGTCGATCAGGCCCTTAAAACGCCGCAGCTTCACGACCTTCCAGGCCGCGAACAAACCGAGAAAAAACGTCAGAACAGTAGCGGTAAGCGCCACCTTCATGGAAATGTACAGCGGGGAAAGATCCATAATTGTTCCTCCCTGTGTATCGAAGTAGAAGTGCCCGGCAGTTTCCTGTCGGGCACAAGCATATCATGTTATCGTCCTTTGATAAAGCCCGCAATCAGGACAAGCCCGATTTTGAGTTAGCCGTTGTAGATGGCGAAGCCCGCGGCTTCGAAGGCGGCGGTGGCTTCCGGGCCGGAGAGGTAGTCTAAAAACGCCTTGGCTTCGTCCGGATGCGCCGCGTTCTTCAGTACAGCGGCGGGGTAGACGACGGGCTTGTGGCTGCCTTCCGGCGCTTCGGCAACGATCTTCACAAGATCGGTCGTGGCGGCGTCGGTCGCATAGACGATACCGCAGTCCACATCGCCGGATTCCACCCAGGAGAGTACATTGCGCACGTCTGTGCCGAAGTTTGCCTTGGCCTTTACCGCGTCCCAGGTGCCAAGCGTGGTGTAGATTTCCTCGGTGTACTGGCCGACAGGAACGGACGCTTCGCCTACGGCGACAAGTTTCACCTTATCGGTGGTAACGTCTTCAAAGCTTGCGATTCCCTTGTCGCTGTTCGCGGGAACGATAAGCACCACCTTGTTGACGAGCATGCTTTTGATGGTATCGTCAGCGGTAAGCCCCTTGTCCTTCAATGCCGTCATCTGCTTCTGCGCGGCGGAAAAGAACAGGTCCGCGGGCGCGCCTTCCTCGATCTGCGTCTGCAGGGTGCCGGAGGAGCCGAAGTTGAATGTCAGCGTGACATTGGGTGCTACGGCCTTGTAGCCGTCCCCAATCTCCGCCAGTACGTCGGTCAGGCTTGCGGCGGCGGAAACGAACAGCTCCACGGGTTCGGGTTCGGGTGTCGGCTCGGGCGTGGGTTCCGGGGTTGCGGTTGCAGCCACTGTGGGTACCGGGGTGGGTGTGGCGGCCGGCGCGGGTGCTGCGCATGCGCAAACGAACAGCATCAGTGCGAGCAGCAGGGTAAATACAGCAGTGCGTTTCATGGATTGTCCTCCTTCTGATTTTGGAATATATCGCAAAAGCATTCGCTTTGCTTACGCAAGGAGTAATCTTGAGCTACTTTCTTCCGAAAAAGCAGATGGGGAAATGGCAGACTTCGCAGTTCAGACAGAAGCCGCCTTCGCCGGTATCCCGCATATCGGCCTCCTCAATGCGTTCGCCCGCGAAGATGCGGGGGAGGAATATGTCCAGGCTGGTAGTTTTTGCGTGTATGGCAGCGCTTGGGATGCCGATGAGCGGGACATCCCCTAAGTATGCGATGGTGAGCATATTGCCCGGCTGCAAGGGCACTCCCTGGGAGACAAGCCTTGCCCCGCTTTGCCGAATGGCGGTGGGTGTCAGGTCGTCTGGGTCCACGCTCATGCCGCCGGTAAACAGCACAAGCTCTGCACCCTTTTCTATAAACCCCAAAAGCGCTTCCAATATGGGGGGCAGTTCATCCGGACACTTGACTGCGCCCAATAGTTCCGCACCAAACGCGGAAAGCTTTTGGCGCAGCACCGGTTCAAATGCGTCCGGCCTGCGGCCATAATAGATTTCGCCGCCGGTGATAATGATGCCGGTCTTGAGCGGACGATAGGGCTTTATGCAAAACAGCGGCGCATATGCTCGGGCGATGCGGACAGCCTCTTCCACGTTTTTCCGTTTGGTCACAAGCGGCACGATACGGACGCCCGCAAACTGTGCGCCGCTTTTGATGGGCATATGATCGGGCAGGCTCGCAATGGTGTAATCCGGTACACGGTTTAGACGCAGCAGGCCCTCGCCATTCACGCGCAGCAGCCCGTCGATTTCCGCCCGCAGCACAAATTTGCCCTGGGAAGGGCCGGAATACGAGACGTTTGGGCCGATTGCCGCCTCTGTTATAAGCTGCGCCGCTTCCTCCTCGTGCACCTCGTCCGCTTCCGGGTCCCATACGAATACGTGCGCTTTTCCGATATCCATGAGCTTTTCCACATCCCCCGCCTGGAGGATATGGCCCCTCTTATAGAGAGGCCCCTGCTTCCCGTCTGCAATTGCGGTAATATCGTGGCATAATTCGTGCCCTACCGCGTCCTGTGTACGGAGCTTTTTCATCGTTCCCTCTTCTTGATGTAATGCCTTGTTAGTATAATATCATTATTCTCGCTTGAGGACAACGATATATTCTCGCAATATAAAATATTAGCGTAAGCAGAAGAGCCGCCCATATTCACGGACGGCTCTTTTATGAACGGCGGAATAGCTCTATGCTCTTGCAGAGGGGTTGCGCATCTCATACAATTCCTGCGCGCGAAGCGCAATATACTCGGCCAGCTCAAGCCTGCTTTCCCAATCGGCGGGAAGTTCAAACTGGCCCGCTGCGCCCAGCAGATTTCCGCAGATCGCGCCGGTGGAGTCGCTGTCCCCGTCGTGGTTGACCGCTAAAATCAGCCCGCGCGTAAAGCTTTTGGCTTTTAATGCGCAGTAGAGCGCAATGGCCAAAGCTTCCTCCGCGATCCATCCTAAGCCAAGCATGCGTATGGCGTGCTCGGCATTCAGGCTGCCGGATGCAAGCTCCAGCGCCCGCTCAATTGCGGCGGTGGTCTCCTCGTGGTTTTCATAGCGCCTGAGGTAACGCAGCGCCTCCGCAGTGGCCTGCAATATGGTGCGTTCGTTTTGCAGCAGCGCAATGATGGCGGCAAGCGCGCCCGCCGCCAGGTAGCCCGTCGGGTGCCCATGGGTGATGGCTGCCGCTTCCGCGCCGATGCGGAAGGCGTAGGCGGGATCGTTCCATAAAAACAGACCCACCGGCGCTGTGCGCATGATGCCGCCGCAGCCCTTGCTGTTGTTGACCGGGTGCGTCATGGTACCCATAGCGCCGCCCAGGAGCGCATTCAAACAGGTGGAGCCGGGAGCGCGCCGGAAGAACAGCGCCTTTTCTGCGAGTATGCCGCCATTCTTTTCATGGGGCTGTAAATCGAGTATTTCCGGATGCGAGGTCTTTCCCGTTTGCGTATACAGCCACCGCAGGTAGGAGGGATACAAGCCCGAAAGATAGGGCGTGGAGCGTTCGTGCGCCCAAAGGAGGCCGTCAAGCGTAAACAGCGTCATCTGTGTATCATCGGAAATAAGGGCCTTCTGCGTCCTGCTCTCCAATTGGAGCTCGGTAATGCCCATGCGGCCAAACCAGCTTTGGATTTGGCCCATATCCATAAACTCCACCGTGTAGCCGAGCGCATCGCCCATTGCCCCGCCCAGCAGGCAGGCTGTGAAACGGTCTTTCATCGAAGCCCCTCACCTGCAATATATGCTAAAATATTACATTCAATATAGCACCCGTTTTCTTTGCCTTCAATACCGTATTGGAAAATATATGAATTTCTATGCAGGTTTTATCCACAGGGACATTGCTATATAAAAAATGCCCGGCATTGGCCGGGCATTTTGTAAGATAGGGGCTTTTTGTCCAGCTGCCGGGCTATTTGCCCTTGCCGCCGCCGGGCGTATGGAGGGCCGTCGTATCCAGGTTGTTCCATGTGTTGCTGGAATTGCCCATGCCGCCCATACCGCCGGAGCCACCGGAACTTCCGGAGGAGGCCTGCTGCGCGTAGGTGCTCTTGATCTGATTCACCTTGTCCTGCTGAGCAGGGTTAACGGGGTAAAAGCCGCGTTTTTGCATATCGTTGAATACGTCGAACTGAATGCTGTGCTCATCGTTGAGAATATCCAGCATCACCTTGCGTACCTGAGGGTTCGCGCACTCGTTGGAGTAGCTGTTGAACATCCCCGTTATATGCTTTTGCGATTCGAGCGCATCGTGAAGGACTTCCTTTTCGGTAAAGCAATTGCTTCCGCTGTTGTTGTTCATAGTTGTTCCTCCTTAGAGTTGGCTGTACAGCTTGTCAAAGTGTTCCTGATGCTTCTGCGCAATGCTCTGCATCTTTTGCTTGACTGCTTGATCCGTTGCGGTCTCGGCGAGTTTATTGTATTTTTTCACCAACAACTCTTCAAAGCCCAACAAATCGCCTAACGCGGATAGTTCTTTGTCCGTTAAATTGCTCATAGCGAGTAAGACCTCCTTTTGAAGTTTGATCTTAGTATTTGATGCTTGCTTACGCGCTATGCGAAAAAAGGCCAGTCAACAAAGACCACATTTGACAAATAAGAAGAATTTAATAAACGGTCGATTAATTCTGTTTTGAATGGGGCCAGTCGACCAATACAATATAAGCAGGGATATCACATCAAAAAAAACTTTGGGGGTCCGGGGCCGCAGCCCCGGAGGCTTCCAACCGCCGAAGAGCGACATGTGCGGTGGCGGCGGAAAGTCTTGCGTCGCAAGGCTATCCTTGCAGGAACAATCGGTCCTCGGCGGGAGACGCCTCGGACACTAGGCCTGTGGGCCGTCGCCGTCACCGTAAGGGCACAGGTTGTTCCTGTAATCCTCGAAAAAGTGTCGTAAGGCACTTTTTCGAAAAAGAAAATGGAGAGCATATGAAAAAGCTGTTGCTTCGTATTGCCGGAGTGCTTTGTATTGCGCTTGGCATGCTGGGGATTTTTCTCCCGGTGCTGCCTACCACGCCTTTTGTTTTGCTTGCGGCAAGCTGCTTTGCCGCTTCGAGCCCCAGGCTCTATGCGTGGCTGATCAGAAACAAGCATTTTGGCCCGTTTATTGAAAATTACCGGCATGGCTGCGGCGTGCCGAAAAAGCGTAAGCGGGAAGCCATTTTCTTTTTATGGGGCACGCTTTGCGTGTCTGCTGCCCTGTTCCGTCAGCCGCTCGTCTGGGGCATTTTATTGCTCGTGGGCATTGGCGTCACATTGCACCTGCTGCTGATCAAGACGGCGGAGGATGAAAAGGAAAAGCCCGCACGGGACCGTCCAAAAGAGAGCGGTCCCGCGTGAGCAGTCCATTGTCCCTTACTCGCTCCAGTCCGCCTGCGTCAGCAGGCGGATTTCAACTTGCCGTTGCGGTTCCAACTCTTTGACAAACCGGAGAAACGCCGTTTCCCAGCATTCCGGCCCACTTGCGGGCTGCTCCGAATACCGGCTGTTCAGGCGTCTCAAAACGGCCGCCAGCTCTTCGTTGGTAAGCATTTGATATACTTGGGGCAACGCTTCTTCCTCAAAACACAGCGGGATAATTTCCAGCCAGTCCTCCAGGGAACGCATCTGGCTTTTCAGCAGCGCAAGCTTATCCGAAAGGAAGCGCATGTCACGCAGTTCCTCAATCAGATCGCGCAGCGCTTCATCCGCCATGGGCTTGCGTTTGCGGTAGCGTACGCCAGGCTTTTTCTGTTCCGCCTCGGGGAAGGCGGAGAATATGCCCTGCAGCGCCTCTTCCGTCCGCTGTGCGAGGAGGCGGGCGAGCAGTTCCGCTTCCGCCCGCCTAAGATATGCGCAAAGCGCGGCGTCATTTTGCAGCCCATCCACTTTCATAAGCCTTGACCCGGCCTGACGAATGAGCTCAGTGAGCTGCTCTTCGGAGCATGCTTCCATCAGCCGCCACAGCGCCGCGCGGTCGGCATTATGGATATTCAAGGGCTGGACTTCCTTTTTCAGCAGCGCCCGGCCCATAGCGTTAAAATACACCGGCTCAAACAGGTTGATAATTGCCTCATCCGGCTCCGGGCAGTACCCGCGCAGCAGGCGGGAGACGGTTTTTTGATCAAACAGCGTCAGGAAGCGGGTTTCGGGGAGTATATGCTCCAAATAGGCGCTGATGTAGGCAATGCCCTCGCCCTCCAACGGAAAAAACAGCGGATAATCTATCATGCACGGAATGTCGTGCGTGCCGTGCCAAAAATCGTACCGACGGAAGAATTGTGGCAGCGCTTCGTTGCAGGTGGCAAGATACGCCAGGTTTTGGGTTGTAAAGCCGCATTCCTGAAGCTCTGAGAAAAGCGCCTTTCCTCTTTCCAACTCTTTGCGCACTAGCGTTCGGCCTTCCAAAAACAGCGCGGAAAGAGCCTGTTCTTTGATGAATCGAGCCGCGTCAGCAAGGCTTCCGGCTTGCTGCAGGCGCAGCCCCAGGCAGAAGCAGACGGAGCGGTACAGCGACTGTGCCGTTTCCACTGGGATGGAACTCGAGTCCCCCATGGTATAGCGTGCGGTTTCGTCCGCAAGCAGTCTGTACAAACTAAGCTGCAGTTTGGGAAGGTCTTCGGCGTCGAGTATCCCGGCATTTGCGCCGTGGCGCAGCACGGCGTGGAAATAATCTCCGCCCGCATATGCCGCCTGCCCGGGGTGCATCAGGGAAGCCGACATGCTACTCCTCCTCTTCTTCGTACCGGATGTCTCGGCAGAGGTCCTCGAGCAGGGTGCCGGTAAGGTACTCCACGGAACCTTCGCAGTCTCCGTCGAAATGCTCCTTCATGAAGGCGATCAGTTCGTCGTCTGTGAGGGCGTCGAGCGACTCGTTTTTAAAGTAATAAAATGCGTCCTGCAACTCCAGCAGGGTTTCCACATACGTCTCCTGAAACAGGTAGGGCGAATCGCAGAAGGCGAACGCCAGCTTTTCTAAAATGCCCTTGCCGAACTCCACGCGTCCGGTTTCTTTTAGCGCGGCTGCACGCTTTTCCACCAGCGTTGCAATGTCCTGTTCGCTTAAAGTTAACCCATACCTTGCCGTGAGCGCGTTTACTTCGCGCAGGCCCTGCGCTTCCATGGTTTGCTGTAACATCAGCGGGGAAAGAAACTGTTCCATTTTGCGTCACCTCGGGCTCATTGTAGCGCCATCGGAACTTCAGTACCAGTCTTGAAAAAATGCCCGTTTTGTGGTATAGTATCAGTGTAAAAAGAAAAAGAACTGCGGATTTTCTGCAGTTCTTTTCTTTTTGCTCAATCTTTTTTAAAAACTTATGACCCCAAGATGCTCCAGCAATATCTTTGTGCCGATCAATATCAGCACAACGCCGCCCACGATCTCGGCTTTACTTTGCAAATTGCCCCTTGCTGCATGCCCGAGCCACACGCCGATGCAGGAAAGCGTGAAAGTCGTAAGGCCGATGGAAAGCGCAGCAGGGATGATCCGCACCTCTAAAAACGCGAATGTAATGCCCACCGCCAGCGCATCTATACTGGTGGCGATTGCGGAAAGGGTAAGCTGGTGCAAAGAGAACGCGTCCGTTCTCGGGCCGCACTCGCCTTTGCTTTCGCAGGTATTGCGGGATTCGTATATCATTTTGCCGCCGATAAAAGCGAGCAGCCCAAAAGCGATCCAATGATCGACCGGGACGATGTAGCTTCTGAACTGCGTGCCCAAAAGAAAGCCGAGTACTGGCATCACCGCCTGGAACACGCCGTAAAACCCGCCGGTTAAAAATATGTTCTTGTACTTCAGCTCGCGCATGGCGAGCCCTTTACATACCGCGACCGCAAATGCGTCCATGGAAAGCCCGATTGCGAGAAAGATAAGCTCCCAAATCGACATACGTTGCGTTTCCTCCAAGCGTTCATTTGTTAATCGGGGCAAATAAAAAACCCATGGGCAACATTATGTTGCCCATGAGTCTTGTTATAAAAAGGCAAACCAGGCGGTTAAGCCAGCATGTTGACTTGCCTCGCAGCCCATATAAGCTGCGTAACTACTCCCTCACGGAATATCCTTGTCAGTATAACACGGGACAGGCTCTTATTCAACAGGCAGATTGCCGGTAAGGGGCTGCAGCGGGCGTTCGTCCGCATGGACCCGGGCCTTTGCCTGCGCAGGAGCAGCAGCTTTTTTGTACATGGCCACGCAAATGGCCGCGGTACATGGGCAGACGAGTATGAGGCCGAGGCAGCCCACAAACGTATGCAAAATCTCCGCCGCCACCATTTTGGAGTTAAATATGCTCATCATCGGCGTGCCCTGCGCCATATACACCATCATGACGGAAATATAGCTGCCCATGTACGCTAAGAGAAGCGTGGTGGTCTGGCTCCCCACCACCGAGCGGCCGATGGTGAGGCCGGAACGCAGCAGCGCCTTGGGGGTGATGGCGGGGTTCGCAAGCGCCACTTCGTCGAGCGCGGAAGAAATATCGATGGCAAGGTCCAATATGGCGCCGGAGCAGGCAAGATATATGCCCGCCTGGAAGGTCGCCGTTAAATCCAGGTTTTCAAACCCCGCATACAGCAGCGATTCGGACCACTGCATCACCGCCCCGTGGATGTTGAACCACCCTCCCAGCAGGATGGCGATGAGGCATGTGAACAGCGAGCAGGCGACGGAGCCGAGGATCGCCGCGTACGCTTTTTGGGTAAAGCCCGCTACCAGTAAAAGCGTTGCGATGGTAATGAGATTGCCGATCAAAAGCGCCAGCAGGATGGGGTCATACCCGCGCAGCATGCCGGGCACAAGTATTTTCCATATGGAAAGCAGCGCGAACGCAAAGGAGAGAAGCGTACGTATGCCGGTAAAGCCGGAAAGCAGCACGATGCCCAAGGCAAACAGGCCGATGAGTGTCAGTTCCTTATCAATGCGGTAATGCTCCACCATGTTGGCGAACACGATGTTGTTCGCTGTATCGCGTTCCAGCAGCACCCATGCGATATCGCCGGGGAGAAACGCTTTATCGAACTCCAGCTTGCCTATATAGAAGTTGGTGGCGGGCGTCGTCTCGCCTTTGTGGGTGCCGGACAGGATTTCGATGACGCAGCTTTGCGCGCCCTGTTTTAAAAGGCCGGTGTTGTATACGCCTTCGTTGTTTACGGAAACCACGCGCGCGCGCACGCCTTCCGAATTCATGTAGATTTGCTTTTCAAAGCCTGTGTCCATGGCAAGCAGCAGGGCGATCATGCCCATAAACACAAGGGTGAATATCAGCTCCTTGCGGTTAAAGCGTATGCTTAATGTACGGTTTTTCGGTTTTTGCAGCAATGGAATGCTCCTTTCCGACAAGCCCGTTTAAACGGGCAATCAAAGCCGAGGAACGGCCTTGATAGGGAAAGCTTCCCCGTATCGTCAATACGGGGAAGCATATAAGTTTGCTGGAGATTAGGCAGCTTTTACGCCGGTGAGCTCAACGAGCTTCTTGAAGATATCCGTGTTGTCGTAAGAACCGCCGAACAGTTCTGAGCCTGTGCCCATGGCGTACACGGGGACGGGGGTGCCGGTGTGCGCGTAGGAGGTCCAGCCGATGCCCGCCTTGTTGTTGATGATGTGGGTCAGCGTGACGGAGAGCGGATTATACGTGCCGTAAAGAAGTTCCGTTTCCGGGTTTACGGTGCGCTCTTCAGCGGGGAGCATAGACTGCTCAAAGCCGTTTACGAGCTTTTCGTATTCATACTCGGTGAGCACGAAGTTCTTGTTTGCTTCTACGGCGGCGTCCGCGTCATCGGGCGCGATGAGGCCGAAGTTTTCCTTGATGGCCGGGTATACGTCCGCGAACGTGAGCTCGGGGTTCTGTTCCTTCATGGAGCTTACAAGAGTGTCAAACGCCACATAAGAGATCTTCTGGCGGCTGATAATATCGAACGCCGTGTTGTAGCCGGTGGCCGCATAGCCAATGGTCATGCCGCCGGTCTCGTGGTCGCCGGTGACGATGATGAGGGTCTCTTTGGGATGTTCCGCGGCAAAGTCTATCGCGACCTGGATTGCGTCTTCAAAGGCGTATACGTCGGCGATGGCGGCCATGGCGTCGTTCGCATGGCAGGCCCAGTCGACCTTGCCGCTTTCAGCCATCAGGAAGAAGCCGTTTTCATTGTCCAGAACGTCGATGCCCTTCTTTACGTAGTCCGCAAGCACCAGCTCGCCTTCCTCCGCGTCCATGGCATAGGGCAGCGCGCCGGAGTCCTGCGTCACGGGGGTCACCGCGTAGACCTTGCCGGAAGTGTTGTCAAGCGCCAGGATCTCTTCCTTGGTGTCGGCGATCTTGTAGCCGTTCTGCTCAATGACATTGTAGATATCTTCCTTGTCGCTGTCCTTGCCGGTGGGCTGGCCGGCCGTGCCGCCGCCAAAGTAATCAAAGTTACTCTGCGCAAGCTGCATCGAGATGTCATAATAGTCGTTGCGGGAGGCGATGTGCGCATAGAATGCAGCGGGGGTCGCGTGGTTGATGGTAACGGAGGAAACGACGCCGATCTTCATGCCTTTGGCCTTCAAAAGCTCAGTAATGCTCACGGGCTTCGTGGTCTTGTCCACATTCAGGCCGATGACACCGCTGTGCGTCTTTACGCCGCAGGAGATTGCGGTGGCGGTGGAAGCGGAGTCGGGGCAGAAAGAGGTGGAGTCATGCGTGGTGGCAACGCCGGCCACGGGGAACTGCGTGAAGTTCAGAAGCTCGGGCGTCACTTCGCCGGAGATATTGTCGCCGCGGAATACCTGCGCGGCATTGACCTGCACGTGGGACATACCGTCACCGATGAACACAAATACATACTTCGGGGTCTTTTTCGGTTCTTCTGTGGGTTCGGGCATGGGCGTGGCGGGCGCTGCCGTCGGGGCGGCGGTCACCTCAGGCGCCTGTACGGGCGCGGCGCAACCTGCAAGCGTTGCCGCTGCCAGAACGATGACCAGCGCGGCGGTACATAGTTTTTTCAGCATGGTAATACTCCCCCTTACAAAAATAGTTACAGGGACATTGTAGGGGGCGTTTGCAAGAAACCCGTAAAGGCCCGGATAAGAAGGTGTGAAGTATGGAAAAATCTGCGTAAAAAAACCAGAAGCATGCTTCCGGTTTAATATATGCTATGCGAGCAGGCCAACGCGTTCGTTGAGAAACTTCAAAAACCAGTGCCGTGCAAACGGCTCGTGGTAAAAACGCCTGCACCAGTCATCCAATTCCTTTGGCGTGATGCGGAAGTCCTCTTCGAATAGGTCGTCCGCCCAGACGGCGTCCTCGACGTATTGCGCCACCTCATAGGTGCTGCGGAAGATCTGCACATACAGCGTAACGCCGCCTCGGGAAAAGCATGCATTGAAGCGCGCGCAGAACGCCGAAAGCGCATGCATAAGTGGTACGCGGTCCAGTTCCCAAAACTCGTCAAGCTCGCTTAAAAAGGTGCACAGGGCGTCCTTCTGTAGCACATTGCTTTCCTGTATCCATTCCAGCAGCGCATCCGCCGGAAGCACCGGGGTATACAGGCAGCGGGCTTCCGGATGCAGCATACCGTAGAATGCTGTGGGCAGGAATACATACTGCAAAAACCCAAGCAACGCGTAAACATCCGGGTAGCCCGCCCAGTTGACGTCCGATATGCCGCGCCGCCGGTCCTCAATTGCCGTGTTGACAAATAAGGGATACCTCGCGCCCGAGGGCTGGAACAGGCTTCGCCACACGTCTTTTTGTGTCAGATACCGTTCCCAGCAGGTATGGCTGCTGTATTGTATCCCGGCCGGTTTCATATTTTCATTACCGCGAGTAAAACTCGATGACCATGCTGTCGTTGACTTCCACAGGGATCTCTTCCCGAAGCGGCAGGCGGAGAAGTTTGCCGCTAAAGGCGTCCCGGTGCTTCTCGATATAAGGCATGCTGAACGCCTGCGTATCCAGGAAATTCGCGTTCAGGTGTTCGTTGGAACGCGTTTTTTCCTTGAGCGCCACCGTATCGCCCACCTTGACCTGGTAAGAGGGGATGGTGATCTTCTCCCCGTTGACGCGGATGTGGCCGTGCGTAACCAACTGGCGCGCCTGCCGGATGGAGCCGCCGATGCCGGCCCGGTATACGATATTGTCCAGGCGGCATTCGAGCATGTTCAGCAGCACGTCGCCCGTCTTGCCCTTTTTGTTCTGCGCCGCGGCAAAGTAACGCCGGAGCTGCTTTTCCAATATGCCGTAGTATGCCTTGATCTTCTGTTTTTCGGTCAACTGCATGCCGTATTCGGAAACCTTCCTGCGTTTTGCGAACGCGGGCGCGTTGGCGCGCTTCATCGCCTTGGGATGGCCGCATACGTTCACTCCCAGCCTGCGGCATTCCTGAAAGCGCGGGCCTCTTCTGGTCGCCATAGGATCCTCCTTAAAATGGTTAGTTACATCTAACCGACATCCTGAAATATTGGTTAGATTCCTCTAACCGAAAAATACTATAACAAATTCAAGCGACCTTTGTCAAGCGCGAAAGACGCATGGTAGCGCCGCTATAACTCGAGCCGCACCGGCACGAAGCCCTGCCCACGCTTTAATTCCATGGTTTCGCGGAAACCCATGTCATAGAGCATGGCGGAGATTTCGTCAAACTGCCCGTCCAGCTTGTCGGCGACGTGCGCGTCGGAGGAGAGGATGACGGGCGCTTTCAATTCCAGCAGCCGCCTCAATAAAAACGGGGCGGGGTAGGGGTCCTTGATAAACCCCCGGGCGATGGCGCCGGTGTTTACCTCTATGATCTTTCCGGCATTTGCGATTGCCTCAATCGCGTCGAGCGCGATGCGCCGGTATGCGGGGCTTTGCGCGTCAAAATAGCGGTTGTCCGCGTTGCGCTTCTGGAAGACGTCGAAATGCCCCACGATATCCACATTGTCGGTGGTCACATAGGAAACCAGGAGATCGTAATACGCCTGTATCATTTTCAGGGCGTCGCCGCCGAAGCTTTCGTCAATGCAGGCGCGCATCTGCTCGTGGGAATTATCCAGCGTGTGGTACCTGTCGTCCACATACAGGTAATGCAGCGAGCCTATGATATAATCGAAGCCGTCGGCGGGATAGGGGACGAGGCCGTCGTTCTCAAGCCCCAAGAAAATATCGATCCTGCCCGCATACTGCTGTTGCAACTCCCGAATTTCTCTGCGGTAAGCAAGCGTGCCCGTAGGCGTCATGCAGCAGCAGCCGTCAAACGCTGTATAAGCATGGCCGGAAAAGCCGATGGAGCGGAACCCCAGTTCCAGAGCCTTCTCCACCATTTCGAGTGGGGTGTTCTGCCCGTCGCAATAGATGGTATGGGTGTGCAGATTGGAACGGATGCGCATGCGTTCACTCCTATCAAAAGTATTAGAAAAATTATATCATGGGTTCCTGCTTGGTTTTATGGTCCACCACATGCCGTTTTTGGAGTTCTTTGAGCACTTCGCCTGGCTCAATGCCCATTTCGCACAGCAGCACCAGCATGTGGTAGGCAAGGTCGGCGGCCTCGTACACGGTCTCCTCGCGGCTGTTCTTCATGGCGCCTATGACGACCTCTGTGCATTCCTCGCCGACTTTTTTTAATATCTTCTCTTTACCCTTCTCAAATAGATATGTTGTATAGGAACCCTCTGGCATGGTTCGTTTGCGTTCGGATATCAGCCCGTAAAGGGAAGAGAACGAAAACTTTTCCGGCTTCTCCCCGTCATAGAGGGTATTGAAAAAACAGCTTTCCTCACCCGTATGGCAGGCAGGGCCGTCTTTTATGACTTCCACCGTCAGCGCGTCCAGGTCGCAATCCGCATTGATGCGCACAATATGCTGCACGTTGCCGCTCGTTTCCCCCTTGCGCCAAAGCTGCTTCCTGGAGCGGGAATAGAAGCAGGTGCGCTTTTCCTCCAAACTGATGCGCAGGCTCTCCGCGTTCATGTATGCTAACGTGAGTATCTCGCCGGTCCTATAATCCTGCACGATTGCGGGGATCAGGCCGTTTTCGTCAAACTTGAGTTCATGTAGCCACGTATCCAGTATCATTTATACCCTCATTTCCACGCCGTTGTTACGCAAATACAGTTTCAGCTCCCGAATACCGACCTCCCGGAAGTGGAATATGGAGGCCGCAAGCCCTGCGTCTACCCCGGGCACCTTCTCAAACAACTCCAGAAAATGTTCTTTGCCGCCCGCGCCGCCGCTCGCGATCACGGGGAGTTTCACCTGCGCGCAGATGGCGGAAAGAAGCGGGAGGTCAAACCCGTTTTTTATGCCGTCCGTGTCGATGCTGTTGATAACTAACTCGCCCGCGCCGTGGTCCTCGCCGTATTTCGCCCAATATAGCGCGTCCATCCCGGTATCCTCGCGCCCGCCTTTTTGAAAGACGTGGAATTCGCCGTTCACGCGCTTGACGTCCATGGATAATACTACGCACTGATCCCCGTATTTTTTCGCGGCCTCTCCAATCAGCGCCGGGTTTTTGATGGCCCCGGTGTTCACGCTGACCTTGTCCGCCCCGCATTTCAACACGCGGTCAAAATCATCCACCGTGTTGATGCTGCCGCCCACCGTCAGCGGGATGAATATCTCTTTTGCCGTACGGGTAAGCACGTCCGTAAAGAGCTTCCGCTCCTCAAAGCTTGCAGTAATGTCGTAAAATACCAGTTCGTCCGCGCCGCTTTCGTTGTAAAACCGGGCAAGCGCCACGGGGTCTTCCACGTCTTGGATGCCTTTGAAGTTCACGCCCTTCACCACGCGGCCCGCGCGCACGTCCAGGCAGGGGATGATGCGCTTTGTGATCATAGCGATTCTCCCTTCGCAATACGGATGGCGCGGGAGAGATCCAGCTTTTTCACATACAGCGCCTTGCCCAAGATCGCGCCGTATGTGCCCATATCCCGCAGCGCCGCGAGTTCATGCTCAAAGCTGATGCCGCCGGAAGCGATGATATTCAGGCCGGTGAGTTCCCGCAGCCTGCGGTAGGCGTCCATGTTGGTGCCGCTTAGCTCCCCGTCTTTCGCAATATCCGTATAGATCACGGTAGAAACGCCCGCGTCCCGCAGGCGCTCACAGAACCCGAACGAATCGAGCCCCGTATTTTCCAGCCAGCCGGAAACGGCCATGTACCCATCCCGCGCGTCCACGCCTACAGCGATTTTACCGCCGTAAAGCCGCACCATGGTCTCCACAAACGGGAAGTTCCGCACCGCCACCGTGCCCAGTATTATGCGGCCCACGCCAAGCTCCAGATAGCTTTCAATGCGTTCCTGGTCTCTTATGCCGCCGCCCACCTCCACAAACAGGCCGGGAAGTCTTGCTATGGCGCGGATCACGTCAAAGTTTACGGCTTCGCCTTCCTTTGCGCCGTCCAGGTCCACCACGTGAAGGTTCGTAGCGCCCTCTTTTATAAACTGCTCCGCCGTACGAACGGGGTCGCTGCCGTATACCTGCACGTCCTCATAATCGCCCTGCCTAAGCCGCACCACCTGGCCGCCGCGGATATCGATCGCCGGGAATAGTTCCATTGCCGTTTCTCCTTATACCTCGTAAAACGCTTTGAGTATGCCCAATCCTACGCTTCCGCTCTTTTCCGGGTGGAACTGCGTGCCGTATACGTTGCCTTTGTGCACGATACCCGGCACAAACGCGCCGTAAACGGAACCCGCCACAACGCTGTCCTCACAGCCCTTCGCATAAAAGGAGTGCACGTAATATACGTAATCCCCTTCCTTCGTGTTTGTCAAGAGCGGATCGTCAGGCTTAACAAGACACAGGCTGTTCCAGCCGATGTGCGGCACCTTTAGATTGGCTGGAATATCCGGCGCAAGCGAATGAATGCTGCCCTTGAGGTAGCCCAGGCCCTCATGCTCGCCGTACTCATATCCGCGCTCAAAAAGCACCTGCATGCCTAAGCAAATGCCCAGCAGCGGCTTGCCGCTTTGCACCTGGCGATCCAGCACAGGAATGAGAGCATGCTCCCTGAGCTTTTCCATGGCGTCCCCGAATGCGCCCACGCCGGGCAGTATTACGCGCTCCGCCGCGTCGATTACGTCCGGGGCCCGCGTGACGACGCTCTCTATATTCAGATGCGCAAGCGACCCGCTTAACGAAAACAGGTTGCCCACGCCGTAGTCGATGATGGCGATCATATGGCGCTCCTTTACTTCTGCGTAGAACGATAATACCGCGTAGGTTTTCTTTTGCTCCTTTTCTTTTGCAAAAGAAAAGGAGCGTTCCTCATTCCAAAATCCCCTTCGTGGACGGAATCTCATCCGCGTGATCTTTGTCAACAGCGGTCGCCTGCCTCAGTGCGCGGCCTAATCCTTTAAACGCGGCCTCTATGATATGGTGGGAATTTGTGCCCGCAAGCTGCTTCACATGCAGCGTCAGGCTCATGCTGCGGCAAAAGCCCAATAAGAATTCCTCCACCAGTTCCGTATCAAATTCCCCGACCTTTTGCGTGGGGATACTTAGACCGTAACTCAAATGTGCGCGTCCGCTGATATCGAGGGCTACGAGCACAAGCGCTTCGTCCATGGGCAGCAGAAAACTCCCGTAGCGCACGATGCCGCGCTTATCCCCCAGCGCTTCCCGGAAAGCTTGACCTAAACAGATGCCGATGTCCTCCACGGAGTGGTGGCTATCCACCACGAGATCTCCGTTGCAGGTAACATCGAGGTCAAAGCTTCCGTGGCGGGCGAAGAGCGTGAGCATATGGTCCAGAAAACCGATGCCGGTGGAGATAACGCTTTTCCCCACGCCATCCAGATAGAGGGTCAGTGAAATATCCGTTTCCGCGGTTTTGCGGGTGATAACGCTTGTTCTCATCTATCGCTCCTCCAACCATAATTCATCTGTCGCCTGCAATAGCCGTTGCATTTGCTCTTTCGTGCCGATGGTGATGCGCACATAATCGCGGATGCGATCCTGTGAGAAATGCCGAACCAGCACGCCCTTTTCCTTGAGCTTTTGGTAATACGTTTCGCCGCCCATGCGGCAAGGATTTGCGAACACGAAGTTTGCGTAAGACGGCAGCACTGTAAAGCCACGCTTTTTGAGTTCCCCCGCGGTGTACGCCCGAACCTCCTGTATGGCTTTTGTACAGCCCGCAAAATACTTCGTATCCGCTATGGCGGCTTCAGCCGCGAGCAGGGAGAGGCGGTTGAGGTTGTAGGGGTTGAAGGAAAATTTCATGGAATTGAGGTCGGAAATCAGCGCCTTGTTCGCTATGGCAAAGCCGATGCGCGCGCCGGCTAACGAACGGGATTTGGACATGGTCTGCACCACCACAAGGTTTTCGTACGAATGGACGAGTTTTACCGCACTCTCCGCGCCGAAATCCACATACGCCTCATCGATCACCACAACATGCTCCGGGTTGGCTTTTAGGATGCTTTCAATGGCGTCAAGGCCGATCGCCATACCGGTGGGCGCGTTGGGGTTGGCGATGAATACGGTGCCGCCCGCCGGGCGGTAATCCGCCGGGTCAAGCCGGAACTCGTCATCCAAAGGAACAATGATGGATGGCACGCCGTAGATGCGCGCGAACACCTTGTAAAACCCGTAGGTGATGTCGGCGTAGCAGGCGGGGGTATCCGTGTCGCAGAAGGCCTGAAAGCAGAAGGCAAGGATTTCGTCCGAGCCGTTGCCCAGCAGCACCTCGCGTTCGGTTACGCCATAGTAGCCTGCGATTGCTTTCACGGCCCTTCGCGTATCCGGGTCCGGATAGAGGTTGAGCCTTTCTGTTTCCGCGCGGGAGACGGCCTCCAACACCCCAGGCGAAGGTGGGAAGGGGCTTTCATTGGTGTTCAGCTTGACATACTGCCTATTTTGGGGCTGCTCGCCAGGTACATAGGGCTGCATTCCCGCAAAGCGTGCGCTTAAAAACTTGCTCATTTATTCCTCGCCATCCTCGTCCCCGTCTTCATCGAAGTCAAACCGCATGCTGATACTTTTTGCATGCGCATCCAAACCCTCGTTCTGCGCAAAGAACACGATCTGTTCCTGTACCTCGCGAAGCGCCTCCTTGCTGTAGTAGACAAAGGAGGATTTTTTGATAAAGTCGTCCACCGAAAGCGGGGAAGCGAATTTTGCCGCGCCATTGGTGGGCAGTGTGTGGTTGGGGCCTGCAAAGTAATCGCCCAGCGCTTCGGGGGCATAATGGCCCAGGAACACGCTGCCCGCGTGGCGGATGAGCGCAAGCAGCGCAAACGGGTCTTCCACGCACAGCTCCAGATGTTCAGGGGCGATTTCGTTGCTCCATTCCGCGGCCTCCCGCAGGGAGGAGAGCACCACGATGCGCCCGTGATCCAGTATGGATTTTTCGGCGATCACGCGGCGGGGCAGCAGGTAGAGCTGCCTTGCGACCTCGCTCTGCACGGCAAGGGCAAGCTGCTCGCTGGTGGTCAGCAGTATGGCCGCCGCCATAGGATCGTGCTCGGCCTGGGAAAGCAAGTCCGCCGCCACAAAGAACGGGTCCGCGCTGTCGTCTGCAATCACCAATATCTCGCTCGGGCCCGCCACCATATCGATATCCACCAGCCCGTACACCTGCCGCTTGGCGGTGGCCACGTACATGTTGCCAGGACCGGTGATTTTATCCACCCTCGGAATGCTCTGTGTTCCGTAGGCCAGCGCGGCGATCGCCTGCGCTCCGCCCACCTTATATACCTTGTCCACCCCCGCGATATACGCCGCTGCGAGTATGGGCGCTGCAATGGAACCGTCCGGGGCGGGCGGGGTGACCATGACGATCTCCTTCACGCCCGCGATTTTGGCTGGTATGGCGTTCATCAGCACGGTACTTGGGTAACTTGCGGTACCGCCGGGGATGTAGATACCCACGCGATCGAGAGGCAGGATGCGCTGGCCCAAAAGCACGCCTTCCCGCTCGGACATGACAAATCCTTCCTGTTTCTGCTTCTGGTGGAAGGCGCGGATGTTTTCCGCCGCCTGCCGCATGGTGAACAGCAGCCGGGAATCGGTTTTAGAAAGCGCCGCCTTGATTTCCGCTTCCGTCACTGCAAGGGCGGATAATTCCGCATGGTCAAATTTCAGGCAATATTTTTTAACTGCATCGTCGCCGTTTTCCTTTACGTCCGCGAGTATGTCCCTTACGGTTTGTTCCGCCTTATCGTATTCCATGCCGTAGCGGGGCCGAAGCTCCTCGGGCGTTATGCCGGAACTGTGTAAAAGCTTCATTCGTTTCCCACCGCCTTTTTGAGCGCATCCGCCATGCGCGTGATTTCTTCCTGCCGGAACTGGTAGCTTCGTTTGTTCGCGATCAGCCGCGCGCTGCTAACTGCGATATGTTCAAACACCCGCAGGTTGTTTTCCTTCAACGTTTTGCCCGTCTCCACAATGTCCACAATCACGTCCGAAAGGCCGAGTAGGGGCGCAAGCTCTATGGAGCCGTTCAATTTAATGATCTCAATCTCCCGGTCGCGGCTCTGGTAGTATTTCCTGGCCATATGCGGGTATTTTGTGGCCACGCGCACCACCGCGCCGAGATCGTCCTCATATTCGTTTGGCGCGGCAACAGCCAGTTCGCATTTGCCCAGGCCCAGGTCAAGCAGCTCATATACCTCCGGCTCTGTTTCTAAAAGAACATCCTTGCCCACCACACCGATATCCGCGGCGCCCCGTTCCACGTAGATTGCGACGTCTGCGGGCTTGATCAAAAGATAGCGCACGCCAGAACGTTCGTCCTCAAACACCAGCTTGCGGCTTTCATCTGATAGCCCGGCACAGTCGTAGCCCAGGGAGGAAAACAGCTTGTATACGCGGTCTCCCAGTCGGCCCTTGGGCAGCGCAATGTTGATCATAACGCCACCTCCGCAAGCTGGGTTCCCTCTATTCGGTATACCTTTGCGTTACCTATCTCGTCGGGAAGAGCGGTCAGCGCGCAGACCCGCAGGTTCTTTTTTGTGAGTTGATCAATTGCCTGGTAGAGCGCTACTAGGTCCGTATTCTCCCCGTAAAGCAATATTGCGTCGTATTTGTTCTGCGCGGGCTGCCGGAAGTAGCGGTCGATCTCATCAAATGAGATGCCAAAGCCGATGGCCGCGAGATTTTCTTTGCCCATGCGTTTGAGCAGCAGGTCGTACCGCCCGCCGGAAAGCACCGCGCGCGGCACGCTTTTGACAAATCCGCGGAACGTCAGCCCGTTGTAATAGTTCGAATCGTTCGTGATCGAAAAATCCAGCCGCAGTGCCTGCGCGTTGCCCGCCGAGGCGAATACGCTATAGAGTGTGTCCAATTCGCTGAGTGCGTCCCGCATAGCCGCGTTGACGGCCAGCGGACATGCTTCCCTAAGCGCGCTTCCCATCGGCCCGCTCACACGGATCAACTGCTCAAGCAGGGTGATTTCTTTCGCGTCAATGCCGTATTCACGCGCGATGGAGGCTAGTTCGTGCGCGTTTTTGCCCTCCAGGCAGCGTATCAGCGCTTTTTTCGCTTCCGCGGGGGCGTCGATTGCGGAAAAGAAGCCCGTCAAAAACCCCATGTGGGAGATATCCAGCACATAGTCATTTTCGATCAGCGCAAGGCTTTTTAATGCGAGGTCTATAAGCTCGATATCCGTATACGGCGTCACAGAGCCGATGTATTCGACGCCGACCTGAAATATTTCCTTGTATTCGCGTACCTCGCGGCTTTGCCGGTAGACGCTTTCGCTGTAATAGAGCCGCTCCGGGCTTTCCGCCGTGGCGCGCGTGTTTTTGACGATGCTCATGGTGACATCGGGCTTTAGCGCCATCAGCTTGCCGTTCAAATCTGTGAACGTGATGATCTGCGCACTGCTTAAAAAATCCCGGTGGTCCACGTAAAAATCGTATTCTTCAAATTTGCCCATGCGAAAGTTCCGGTAGCCACGGCTTTCATACAAGTTCCGCAGCAAGTACGCGGTGCGTTCGCTTTTGCGCAATGAATTCAGTTTCAGTTCCAAGCGATATTCTCCTTCCGTGTTTCCCTGTTGGCTAGTATACTCTGCTTTCGCGCGGTAGTCAAGTAGCGTGCTAAAGCGAGGAAGTAATCTTTATATATCTATCATACCATACGGAGCAACCCGCAAAAAACAAAAAACCCGCATTTCTGCGGGCGGAGCTGTAAAAAGGTGTACATATGTTTCGCTCCCGCGGTGGCGCCTTAGCGGTGGGAAGCGCCTAGGCCCAGGCTTGCGGGCCGTCACGGAATTTGTTTCATAACGGGAAGGGCTCCACTACGGCCGTTCTTAAGGAAAGGGGGTGGGGGAAACGCAGTTTCCCCCACAATAAAAATTCACGTCGGCGCTGTAAGCGCCGATACCTGGTTTCTTATGTCTTCGTGATAATGATACTTTCCACGCAGTTGGCTACGTCCTCGCAGTCGTCCAGCGCGTTTTCAAGCTCGTCATACACCTTGTGGAGCTTCATCAGCGCAATGGGATCCTTCTCATGCGTGAAAAGTTCCCGCAGCGCTTCCTTGTAGCAGCGGTCGCCGACCTCCTCGATGCGGTTGATATCGATAATCAGCTCGTAGAGCCGGTTGCTCTTTTTTCCGCGGTGCAGTTCGCTCATCAGCTGTGCAAGCTCTTCGCAGGCCTTGACGATGAGGTCGGCCATGGTGCGCATGGGAGTGGTGACTTCCGTCACGTTCATCATCCACAGGTTGGCCGCCACGGAATCGATGCTGTCTATGATATCATCCGTTTCCTTTGCGATCTGGTAAATATCGTCGCGGTCGATTGGCGTAATGAACGCTACATTGAGATATTCGCAGACGGTGTGCATGTGGGAGTCCGCGTCCTGCTCTGTCTTTTTGATGGCGGCGAACTCCTCTTCGAGCAGCCGGTTTTCATCCAGCAGCTTCTGAAGGGCCTTCGCGCCCTTTAAGCAGAAGGCGATGCCCTGCTCGAACATATCGTAGTAATTCAAATCTTTCTTTGCCATACCTAATCTCCCTTAGAATTTAAAATATTGCATGCAGCAACAGGGCCATGACGTATCCAATCAGCCCGCAGGCGGGGAACGTGAGTATCCAGGCGGTGACCATCTCTTTTACAATTCCCCAGTTCACGTTGCTTAACCTGCGTGCCGCGGCAGCGCCCATAATGGCGGTACCCTTAGTGTTGGTGGTGCTAAGCGGTATTCCCCATACAGTGGCTGCCAGCATGCAGGCGGAAGCTGCGACCTCTGCGGAAAAGCCCTGGTATTTTTCGATTTTTACCATATCAAGCCCCATGGTTTTGATAATGCGGTATCCGCCGATCGAGGTGCCGACCGCCATCAGCAGCGAGCAGAACACCATGACGTACCATGGGATGAAGTTTTCCCCGCCCGGCATAGCGACGCCGCCCAGAGAAAGCGCAAACACAAGCACGCCCATGAATTTCTGGCCGTCCTGCGCGCCGTGGCTGAACGCCATTGCCGAGGCGGAAGCGACCTGCCCGATGGAGAATATTTTGTTTGCTTTATGACGGTTGACGTTGCGGAAGAGTTTGGCGATAAGAGAAGTGAAAAGCCCGCCGGAGAGGAACCCCAGTATAGAGGAAATGCCCAAACCAAGAAAGACCTTTTGCCATTCGGCCCAGCTGACCGAGGCGATACCGCCGCCGGCCAATGCTGCGCCGGTCAGTCCGGCAATCAGCGCGTGGCTTTCGCTGGTGGGGATGCCAAAGCGCCACGCGCCCACCGCCCAAATGACGATGGAAAGCTGCGCCGCCGCCAGTGTGATGAGCCCATCCGTTCCGGGAGTCAGCTCTATGATGTTGGAAATTGTCTTGGCCACCGCCGTACCCATGAGCAGCACGCCCAAAAGGTTGAATATCGCCGCGAGTATGACGGCCTTGCGGGGGCTCAGTACTCTGGTAGAAACCACAGTGGTCAGTGCGTTGGGTGCATCCGTCCAGCCGTTTACAAAGATGGACGCGCATACGAGTAAAATGACGAGTATAAGGCCGGTCTGCATGCGGTTTTTTAACCTTTCTAAATGAAAAGCGTGAGGTCGGAAGCGGAAAACAATGTGCATACATGCTTGTCCCGCATCATAGAAGCCTCCGCCACTTCTTCGTGTGGAAGTCTTTCCTTTACAAAGCGCCGGTTTCTTTTAATGGTTGACCCGCAAAATGCGGGTGAATTCCATAAAACGCATGCGAAATGTAAAGGGCTTGATTTTGACTTTACATCAGTATAACATAATGCGCTTGTGCATAGGGGACTTTATGAATAAAAATCAAAACAAATTTCAGCCAAACCCGAGCAGATGCGACCAGTATTTCCAATAATATTCAATGCATTGGTTCGTTTCGACCGGCCTGGTCTCAAGATGGGAAGCGGCACCTAAGCAAACGGAAGATTGCGCATGCAAAATCGTGCAGCAATCCCACAGCATTACGCCATAGGTAACGTTGCGAAATTTGGCGTATTTTTGCACCAAAACACGGTATATGCGCTATAGCGTACGGGCAACGCTTATGATACCATTTTCATACTATGCACATAACCAAGATTGCCTGTTTATGGCTATTTTAAACTTAGGCGCTTTTGATTGCCGCTGCATAAAAAAACTTGAACTGAGAGAAAAGAAGGAGTAAGAACGGTGGACGCCTGCAATATACAGAAGGAAGAGAGCGCACCAACCCATGCTGCATAAGCTCAAACAGATTTTTTTGGGGCGCTCCCTCCAAAGCGCCGAGGAAACGTCCGAAAAATTCAACGTTCTGTGGGGATTGCCCATACTCTCGAGTGACGCCATCTCTTCCGTCTCCTATGCGTGCGAAGAAATTTTAATGGTGCTCATCCCGCTTTTGGGTATGGCGGCATACCAGCCGCTGCTGGGCACCGCACTCGCGATCATTGCACTGCTGTTTATCCTGGTGTTTTCCTACCGGCAGACCATAGACAATTACCCCAACGGCGGCGGTTCATACAGCGTGGCGAGCGATAATCTGGGCCGCATCCCGGGCCTTATTGCAGCGGCGTCTTTGTCTATTGACTATGTGCTCACCGTGGCGGTCAGCGCCAGTTCCGGCGTGGCGGCCATCACATCGGCTTTTCCGGAGCTTCTGCCCTATAAGGTGGGCCTTGCGCTCATCATCATTTTGTTCCTGACGCTCGGGAACCTTCGCGGCATCCGGGAATCCTCCGTGCTGTTTGGCGTTCCCACTTATCTCTTTATCGGCACAATTCTGACCATGATATTTGTGGGCCTCTTTAAGGTGTTGGTACTCGGCATCGTGCCCGAGCCCACCGCGCCTCTTATGCAGCCCGCAGAGGATCTGACGCTGTTCCTGTTCCTCAGGGCGTTTTCTTCCGGCTGTACGGCCTTGACTGGCGTGGAGGCCGTGAGCAACGGCATTCCCAACTTTAAGGAACCCGCGCAGAAGAATGCCAAAAAGGTGCTCACGTTCCTTGCGCTCATCGTGCTTATCATATTCGGCGGGGTCTGCGCTTTGGCTGCCGTCTACAAGGTCGCTCCCCGGGAAGGCATGACGGTAGTCGCGCAGATTGCGGCGCAGGTATTTGGCGGGAATTCGGTAATGTTCTATGTGGCGCAGGCCACAACCGCCATTATACTCATTATGGCCGCCAACACGGCGTTCGCGGACCTGCCGCTTCTTCTATCCCTGTTGGCGCGGGATGGTTTCATGGCCCGGCAATTTCGGCACCGCGGCGCGCGGCTGAGTTTTAGTAACGGCATCATGCTGCTCTTTATCGTGGCGAGCTTGCTGGTCGTTTTCTTCCATGCGGACACACACCAGCTGATCCCTCTCTACGCTGTGGGCGTATTCCTTTCCTTTACGCTTTCCCAGATGGGCATGTATAAGCGATGGGTCACCCGCAAGGAAGGCAACTGGAGGCATAAGGCGTTCATCAACGGCTTTGGCACGATCATTACGGCGGTCACCTGCATCATCATTGCGGTAAGCAAATTCACCCACGGCGCATGGATGGTGATCATCTGCATTCCCGTGCTGGTTCTTTTGATGCTGCGCATCCGCAGCCATTATGACCATGTACGCGAAAATCTGATGATCAACTGCGATCCTTCGGCGCTTTTGTTTAAGGAGCCGCCCAAGAACCATGTGCTGCTGCCGGTGGCGTCCATCAACAAATCCTTTATCAAGGCGCTCAACTATGCGCTTACCCTGAACGGGGAAATTGAGATCTATCATGTGAGTACCGTCAAGGAAGCGACGGACAAGCTTGTGCGCCAATATAACCAGCTGGGGCTTGATATCCCGCTGGTGATCGAGGAAGCGCCCTATCGCAACGTCAACGAGGTGCTGCTCTCCCATGTGGATCAAAAGCACGCTGCGCTGAACAAACATGAAATGCTCACGGTCGTGTTGCCGCAGTTCATCATCCCCAAGTGGTGGAACAATCCGCTGCACAACCAGACGGCGCGGTTATTGAAGAGCTCGCTGTTCAGGCGGCGCAACCTCGCGGTGGTAACGATCCCGTATATCATCAATGAAAAATAGAAAAGAAATAAAAAAGAGCGCTCCGTTCGGAGCGTTCTTTTGTAAAATGGCTCTAGAGCAGGTCCACGGCCATTTTGACAAACAACAGGCCAATAACGATGAACACCGTGTAGCGGACATATTTGGCGCCGCCCTTTATCGCGAGCTTTGCGCCCAGGTAGTTGCCCGCAGAAGCGAATACCGCCGCAGGAATTGCTAAGAAAAACAGTACTTTCCCGTTCATGCTGAATACGATCATGGACGCAATGTTCGACGCGAGGTTAGCCACCTTTGCGCAGGCGGAGGATTTTAAAAGATCAAAGCCCAGAAACGCCGTAAACGCCAGGATCAAAAACGTCCCGGTCCCGGGACCAATCAGCCCGTCATAGCAGCCGATCACAAGACCTATAATAAGCGAAGTCGCCGCGATCCGGCTTTTGCTTAACTGCCGGTCGATAGCGGGCGCGGTTCCGAAGTTGCGCTTTAGGAGCAGAAACAACGCGACTGCCGGAAGAATGGCGAGCATCACGATCCGAAGTGTATTGTCTGGGATCATCATGCTCAGGGAGCTGCCGCCGACTGCCCCGGCGAATGAGGTTGCGGCGGACAGGAGCCCGACGCGCCAGTCGATCTGCCCGGCCTTAAAGTATTTGAGCGTGGCGGTGAATGTGCCGATACTCATAGCGGTCTTGTTCGTGCCGAGCGTTTCGTGTGCAGGCAGCCCCGCCAGCAGGTATGCGGGCAGCGAAATCAACCCGCCTCCGCCTGCGATGGAATCGACAAAGCCCGCCAGGAATACCAGCGGGCAGACAATCAGGTAGGTCGTGAGGGAAATCTCCACGGGGAAAGCCTCCAAGTTTGGCTATTCAGGGTACCCGACGCTGCGGGTCCCGAACGGCAATATATGCTTGTCATTATACCACAAGCCGGAGGCCTTGGTTGTGTTTCTATGTCTGAGAACGTATAATTATTACAAGTCGTACTTGTTCATTAAAGCATCCATACCTCGTGTCGGGCGAATTGATTCTTCAGCATAACGCGGAGTATGAGTTTAATGTGGCCATGTAAGGAGAGCTTTTTGACTAATAAAATACAAGCACCGACTATCAGGCGCATATGCAAGGTATCCTTAACGATAGTTCTATTCATCATCGTTAGCTTGACCCTGTTTCTGCTTGTTTTAAAAGCACATTATCAGGACTATTATGCCAATTCAATAAGAGAATTTGAAATACCCGGACTAACCGATAATTTTGTTCCGCAGGGCCTTGAATGCATTGCGGAACATGACGCGTTTTTAATCAGCGGGTATCTGTCCAATACCGGCGAGACGAGAATATATGTCGTAAATAAAGACGGTTCTTATCGTGGGATCAGTGTCAAATCAGCTGATGGCTCTTGCTTGAAAAGCCATGCGGGAGGCGTTAGTTCTTACGAAGAATATGTCTATGTTGCAGGTTGCGACGGATATGTCTATGTGTTATCGATCAAAGATGTCATGGGTGAGAAATCCAAATCCGCTACAATTATTGGAGGCTTTCAAACAGATAATAATGCAACCTTTACCGCGATTAACGATGGCTATTTGTTTGTTGGCGAGTTTTATCACGGCTTGAAATACGCAACCAGTAAAACGCATCACATTACGACACTGGCAGGGGAAGAAAATAAAGCAATCATGTTTGCATTCGAGCTAAACGGTTCCAAGCCACTCGGAGTTGAGCCTGAAGCAAGCCGCGCTTTTTCTATCGCAGGAAGAATTCAGGGGATGTGTGTGTCTGATGATAATAGGCTGATATTATCAGCGTCAAGCATCTTTGCAGGCTCTCAACTATATGTATATGATCTCCAGCCCGTGCTTGAAAAAGCAAGCGGCAATTTTACAGTGGATAACAAGGATATCCCTTTGTATTACCTGGATGGTACAAATCTGATAGAGGAAAAAGAAATACTGCCTAAAGCGGAAGGCATCGTGTACAAAGATGGGAGAATCTATATTCTTTACGAATCGGCAGCAAACAGGTTTATGTATGGGAAACTGTTGAACGCACAATATCTGTACAGTATCGAGTCCCGCTAGATACCGCATAGGTGCCAGCTTACGGTCGCTTTGCAAAACAAAAGGCCGCAGCTAACGCTGATGGCCTATTGTTACATCCCAAGTCAATCGCTTTAACTTGCAAAGGTCTATTGATTCTTCTTGGAAAATTCCTGTATATCAGTACTCCATATCCCCTTCGTACACCAAGCTTGCGTTACCCGTCAGATACACTGCTTCCCCGGTATACTTCACCACGAGGTCTCCGCCCAATAGCTTTACGGTGATGTCCGCGTTCCTGTCGCAATGCCCGTTTTCCACCGCCGCCACAACTGCGGCGCAGGCGCCGGTGCCGCAGGCCCAGGTTTCGCCGTTGCCGCGCTCCCATACGCGCATTTTGAGCGTACGGCGGTTGACCACCCGCACAAACTCGGTATTGATGCGTTCCGGAAACGCGGATGCGTGCTCAAACTGGGGGCCGACGCGGCTGATATCGATCGCGTCCACCCGCTCGCAGAACACCACGCAATGCGGGTTGCCCACGTTCACCAGCGTAATGTTCCAGGACTTGCCTGCCACATGGAAGGGTGCGTCCACCACGCGCTCCCCGGGGAGTTGCGCCGGAATGTCGTTGGGGTGGAGGGAGGCTTTGCCCATATCCACCTCCACGGAGCGCACCTTCCCATCGAACAGATACAGCTTCAATTGCCGGACGCCGCCGGATGTTTCGATGGACAGGCGGTCTTTTTTTACAATGCCCTGGTCGTATAATAGCTTTCCTACGCAGCGGATGGAGTTGCCCGCCATCCTGCCTTCGCTGCCGTCCTGGTTGAACATGCGGATCTTCGCGTCCGCCACGGCGGAGTTTTCGATGAGCGTCAGTCCTTCGCCGCCTATACCGAAGTGCCGGTCCGAATGCCGTATGGCGAGCGATTCCGGGCAGCTGAGGCTATTGTCCCGATTATCGAGCACAATGCAGTCGTTGCCGGTCCCCTGCATCTTGTAAAAATGCAGCTTCTGCCGGGAAGCGCGCAGGTGGTTGATATCCACTAGCTCCGTGTTGCGCTCATTGAAGCGGCTCGCGATGATGGAGGCAAGCGCGTTCGCGGTATCGAGCGAGGTTAAGACCGCCACCCCAAGCTGCAGCGCGCGCCGGTGCAGGCGGATATAATCCTGTACCTCCGCTTTTTCACCGTTGCCGGTGAACACGATATAGCTGAGCTTTCCGCTTTCCAATAAGTCCAGTATGCCGTTGTCCACGCAGAGTGGGTTCACGCGCTCCACGTCGATGCCCAAGCGCTCGATATCCCGCGCCGTGCCGGGTGTGGCGTAGAGTTGTATGGAAAGGTCGTTGAGCGTCTTTGCGAGCGGCAATATTTCAAACCGGTCCTGCTTGTTCATGCTGATAAACACGCCGCCGCGCCGCTCATAAGCGGAGGAAGGGATGCGGAAGCCCGCGGAAAGCAGCCCCTTGTAAAGCGCTTCCTCCAATGTCTTTCCTACGCCCAGCACCTCGCCGGTGGATTTCATTTCCGGCCCCAATGCAGCGTTCACATCGTTGAGCTTTTCAAACGAGAATACCGGCACCTTCACGGCTACATACGGCGGGGTCTTGTAGAGCCCGGTGCCGTATCCGAGGTCCTTTAAGCAGTAATCCACCATCACCTTGGTCGCAAGCTCCACCATGGGCACGCCCGTCACCTTGCTGATGTAAGGGATGGTGCGGGAGGCGCGGGGGTTGACCTCTATCACGTACAGCTCGTTGTGGTAAATGAGGTACTGGATGTTCACAAGCCCCTTGGTGCCTAAAGCGAGCGCCAGCTTTTCCGAGCAGTCTATGATGGTCGCCAGCATGGTGTCGCTGACGTTGTAGGGCGGGTACACCGCGATAGAGTCGCCGGAATGCACGCCCGCGCGCTCGATGTGCTGCATGATACCGGGGATCAGCACGTCCCGCCCGTCCGAAATGACGTCCACCTCCAGTTCCGTGCCCATCATGTATTTGTCCACCAGCACCGGGCTGTCGATGCCCTGCGCCAATATAATGGACATGTACGCGCGCACGTCCTCCTCCGCGTAAGCGATCGTCATGTTCTGCCCGCCGATGACATAGGAAGGCCGCACCAGCACGGGGTAGCCGAGCCGCTCCGCCGCACAGAGTGCCTCCCCCATGGTGGTGACGCCGATGCCCGCCGGCCGCTTAAACCGGAAACGCTCCAAGAGCGCGTCGAACCGTTCGCGATCCTCGGCAGTGTCGATGCTTTCAGCGCTCGTGCCCAGTATGGGAATTTTCCGCTCGGAAAGGAAGCGCGTCAGTTTGATGGCCGTCTGCCCGCCAAACGCCACGACGACGCCGATGGGCTGTTCTACCTCTATGACATGCAGCACGTCCTCCTCCGTCAGCGGCTCAAAATAGAGCCGGTCGGCGGTGGAAAAATCCGTGGATACAGTCTCCGGGTTGTTGTTGATGAGCGTTACCTCGTAGCCCAAAGCGCGCAGCGTGCGCACGCAGTGGACGGAGGAGTAGTCGAACTCGATCCCCTGGCCGATACGTATAGGCCCCGAGCCCAGCACGATGATGCGCGGTTTTTCCCCGCGCACAATCGCGCGGGATTCGCACATATCGTCGTATGTGGAGTAAAAGTAGGGGGTCCTTGCGTCGAACTCCGCGCCGCAGGTGTCCACCATTTTGTATACCGCGTTGCGGTGCTCCGGCAGCGGATGTCCCGTGAGCCGTAAGAGCGCCTTGTCCGTGTACCCGAGCCGCTTGGCGGCAAGATATGTTTCCGCGTCCAGCGGTTTTTCTGCTGCGGCAAGCTCAAAATCCGCGAGCTTCTTGAGCTTGTATAAAAACCAGCGGTCTATCTTCGTGACCTCGAAAATCTCGTCCACCGGAACGCCTTCTTTGAGCGCGGCGAACACGGTAAACAGGCGCTGATCGTCCGCGATTTTGAGCCGCGCCCGGATATCGGTTCCCGCAAGGCTCGGGAGGTTTAACGTATCCAGCGAAATCTCCGCGCCGCGCACCGCCTTCATGATGGCCATTTCGAAGGAAGGGGCAATCGCCATGACCTCGCCCGTGGCCTTCATCTGGGTACCTAAGCGGCGGCTGGCGTGCACGAACTTGTCGAACGGCCACTTGGGCACCTTCAATACCACATAATCGAGCGTCGGCGCAAAGCAGGCGCATGTCTTGCCCGTGATGTCGTTTTGAATTTCGTCGAGCGTATACCCTAACGCAATTTTCGTCGCCACCTTGGCGATCGGGTAGCCCGTCGCCTTGCTCGCCAAAGCCGAGGAGCGGGACACGCGCGGGTTGACCTCGATCACCGCGTACTCAAAGCTGTTTGGATTCAGGGCGAACTGGCAGTTGCAGCCGCCTTCGATCTTGAGCGCGCGAATAATGGAAAGCGACGCGCTCCGAAGCATCTGGTATTCCTTATCGGAAAGCGTGACGGCGGGGGCGATTACGATGCTGTCCCCCGTGTGCACGCCCACCGGGTCGAAATTCTCCATGGAACAGACGGCGATGCAGTTGTCGTTGCCGTCCCGCATGATTTCAAATTCGATCTCCTTCCAGCCGTAGATGTACTTTTCCACCAATATTTGAGTAATGGGGGAGAGCAGCAGGCCGTTCGCGGCGATTGTCTTTAATCCCTCTTCCGCGTAGGCCACACCGCCGCCAGCACCCCCCAGCGTGAACGCCGGGCGGATGATAATGGGGTAGCCGATGCGCTCGGCGATGTTAAGGGCGGTATCGACGTCGTTTGCGATTTCGGAGGGGATGACGGGCTGGCCGATACTTTGCATGGTATCCTTAAACAGCTGCCGGTCTTCCGCTTTGTCTATCGCCTCCGCGTTGGTGCCCAGCAGTTTTATGCCCATGCGGGTCAAGTACCCTTCTTTATGCAGCTGCATGGCAAGCGTCAGCCCCGTCTGTCCGCCCAAAGAGGCTAAAAGGCTATCCGGCCGCTCCTTTTCAATGATGCGCTTTAACGTTGTGACGGTGAGCGGCTCCAAATAGATTTCATCCGCCAGAGTCTTGTCCGTCATGATGGTTGCGGGGTTGGAGTTGACGAGCACCACGTTTACGCCCGCATCCTTTAATACACTGCACGCCTGCGCGCCCGCGTAATCGAACTCGGCCGCCTGGCCGATCACGATCGGCCCCGAGCCGATCATCAGCACTTTTTTGATGCTTTCGTTTAAAGGCATACGTTCCCTCCCATCAGGTCAAAGAAGCGGTCGAACAAAAACCCCGTATCCTGCGGGCCTGCGCAGGCCTCCGGGTGGAACTGCACGGAGAACGCCCGCATGTCCGGGTAATCCACGCCCTCGCAGGTCAGGTCGTTCGCGTTATGCAGCCTGAGCTTCGCGCCGCAGCGCGCCAGGCTTTCGCTGATTACGGCGTAGCCGTGGTTCTGGCTGGTGATGTATACGCGTCCGGTCTCCACATCCCGCACGGGCTGGTTTGCACCGCGGTGGCCGTACTTGAGCTTTTCAGTCTTTCCTCCGCTTGCAAGCGCCAATAGCTGGTGCCCCAGGCAGATGCCGAATATCGGCACGCGTCCCAGCAGCTTTTTGATTTCGCGGATGACGCCCACATTTTCCGCCGGGTCGCCGGGGCCGTTAGATAACATCACGCCGTCGGGCCTGTGGGAAAGCAGCGTCTCCGCTGCGGTATCGTAGGGCAGCACCAGCACTTCGCAGCCCCGCTTGCACAGTTCCCGGATGATGTTGCGTTTCAATCCGCAATCGAGTAACGCCACGCGGAAGCGCTTTTCCCCCGTAGCGGGGTAGAGCCGGGGGCCGGTGCCGCTGACGGAAGCGACGGCGTTTTCAATTACAAACTCCGAAAGCCCGTCAAAGCTCTCTTTTGTCACCTCGTCCACGATGCGGGCGTTCATCACGCCGGTCTCACGTATGATTTTTGTGATCTCCCGCGTGTCTACGCCATATAGACCGGGGATACCCTGTTCCTTCAAAAACGCGTTTAACGTGCCGCCCGCACGGAAATTAGAAGGTTCCTCGCACCATTCCCGCACGATATAGGCCGTGACAAAGCTTTTGCGGCTTTCCATATCCGCCGGGATTATGCCGTAGTTGCCAATGAGCGGGAATGTCTGCAGCACGATCTGCCCATAGTAGCTCGGGTCGCTGAGCGTTTCCACATAGCCGCACATGCCGGTGGTAAACACCAGCTCGCCGGTGGGGGAGCCTGTGGCGCCAAAGCGTTTTCCCACAAACGTTTGGCCGTTGGATAACACAAGGGTAGCAGTCTGCATGTGTTCCTCCTTTTCCAGTCTTCTCTATCTAAAAAATCATTTTGATACGCCCGTAATATTTTTAAGGAATATAGAAAAAGCGGAGCGGGAAATGTTTCCCGTTCCGCTTTTTAATATCTTCATGGCCGTTACTCCGCTTTCCCAAGGAGCTTGACGAGCACGGCTTTCTGCGCGTGCAGCCGGTTTTCCGCCTCGTCGAATATCTCATTGGCGTGGGCCTCAAAAACGTCCGTTGTGATCTCCTCTTCCCGGTGCGCCGGGAGGCAATGGAGCACAATGGCGTCGGGTTTTGCCGCTCCCATCACAGCGCCGTTGATTTGGTAGCCAACAAACGCCGCCTTGCGTTTCTCCGCCTCGCCCTCCTGGCCCATGGAGGCCCAAACGTCGGTGTATAGGACGTCGGCGTTCTTCGCCGCGGCGAGCACGTTCGTGGTGCAGGTGAACGTGCCGTTCGCTTTTGCCCATTTCATGATGTCTGCATCGGGCTGGTAATCCACAGGGCAGGCGATGGCCACTTCCATGCCCATTTTGACACCGCCCACGATAAGCGAGTTTGCCATGTTGTTGCCGTCGCCGATAAAGGCCATCTTCAGGCTCTTGAACGTGCCCTTGTATTCGCGTACCGTCATCAGGTCCGCAAGCACCTGGCAGGGGTGTGCGTAATCGGTCAGGCCGTTGATGACGGGGATGGAGCCGTACTTTGCCAAATCTTCCACTTCCTGCTGCTTATACGTGCGGATCATGATGCCGTCCAAATACCGGGAAAGCACCCTTGCCGTATCCTGCACGGGTTCGCCGCGGCCGATCTGCAGGTCGTTTGCGGAAAGGAACAGGGCGCTGCCGCCCAGCTGATACATGCCCACCTCAAAGGAAACGCGCGTGCGCGTGGAGGATTTCTGGAATATCATGCCCAAGGTCTTGCCCGCAAGGTAGTGGTGGGCGATGCCGTTTTTGCTGTCGTACTTCAATTGGTCGGCAAGGTTTAAAATATCCGTGATTTCCTGCGGGGTTAGGTCGGAAAGTTTGAGCAAATGCTTCATTGTTCGATCTCCTCCTTCAGTATGGCGATGGCTTCCTTGAGCAGCGGCGTCGGGATATTGAGCGGCGGCAAAAGCCGGATTTTATTTTTTGCGGTCAGCACGATCACCCCGCGGGCTAAACAACCAAGCAAAATATCCTTTGCGGGCCGTTCCGTTTCGATGCCCAGCATCAGGCCGAGGCCGCTGACGGAAATCACACCTTTTAATGGACCCAGCGCTTCCTTCATATACGCGCTCTTTTCCTGCACTTCCTGCATCAGCTCGTCCGTGAGGCGGGAGAGAACAGAGATTGCTCCCGCCGCGCACACCGGGTTGCCGCCGAACGTGGAACCGTGGCTGCCAGTGGTGAGCGTAAACATGGTCTTTTCCCCGAACAGCGTTGCGCCCATGGGCAAGCCCCCCGCCAGGCCTTTTGCGGTAGATACGATATCCGGCTTGATGCCGTAGTGCATATAGCAGTACAGTTCTCCCGTGCGGCCGTTGCCCGTCTGGACCTCGTCTATCACCAGCAGCACGTCCCGCTTTTCGCAAATCGCCGCGACCTCGCGCACATACTCCGGCTCCAGCACGTTTACGCCGCCCTCGCCCTGTATGAGCTCCATCATCACGGCGCAGACGTCGTCCGCCTCAAGCGCAAGCTTTATGGCGTCGATGTCGTTTGCCGCTACATGCACAAATCCCGGCGTAAACGGGCCGAAATCCTTATGGAAGCTTTCCTGCCCCGTGGCGGAAAGCGTGGTGAGTGTGCGGCCGTGGAAGCTGTTCCACAGCGTTATGATATTTGGCCGGGCGACCGCGCCGTATTTGTCGCTTGCGTACTTGCGTGCGGCTTTTATGGCGCACTCGTTCGCTTCCGCGCCCGAGTTGGAGAAGAACACCTTCTTCATCCCCGTCCGCTCACACAGCATTTGCCCCAGCTCGGACTGCGGCTCGGTGTAATAGTAGTTGGACACATGCTGCAGCTTATCCACCTGCGTTTTTACCGCGTCCGCCCATGCGTCGTCCGCGATGCCGAACGCGTTTACCGCAATGCCGCCCCCGAGGTCGATGTATCGTTTGCCCGCCTCATCATACAGCTCCGCGCCCTTGCCGCTGATGAACGCGACGTCCTGCCGGCCGTATGTCCCCGCGATAAACGCTTGATCCAGTTCTTTGATGGTCATTGTGTATGCCCCCTTACCGAAAAGGTACGTTGGAGGCTCTGCCTCCAAACCTCTGCCAAAGGGACACGTCCCTTTGGAATCCCAACGCTTCTTTAGCCGGTTGCTTACTTAAACATCGTCCCTACGCCTTCGTCCGTCAGCACTTCAATCAGTATGGAGTGCGGCACGCGTCCGTCTATGATGAACACCTTCTTCACCCCGCGCCGGATCGCGTCGATGCAGCAGTCCACCTTGGGGATCATGCCGCCGGAGATAATACCCTCCCGTACAAGCTGCGGCGCTTCACTCACCGGGATTTCGGAAATGAGCGTAGAAGGGTCGTTCATATCCCGCAGGATGCCGTGCGTATCCGTCATGGAAATAAAGCTTTCCGCTCTTAAGCATCCCGCGATGCGGGCGGCCGCGGTATCCGCGTTGATGTTGAAAGTGTTACCCTTTTCGTCGCATCCCACGGTGGAGATGACGGGGATATAGCCCTTTTCCAATAAATCGTGTATGGGCTGCGTGTTAACGCTTACGATCTCGCCCACATAGCCCAGCTTTTCGTCGAATGGCTTTGCGTTGAGGATTCGGCAGTCCATGCCCGAAAGGCCGATCGCCTTGCCGCCGATGCTGTCGATGAGCGCAACCAGATCCTTGTTGATTTTGCCCGCGAGCACCATCTGCACGATCTCCGCCGTTTCCTTATCCGTCACGCGCAAGCCGCCGACAAACTCGCTTTTTTTGCCCACGCGCTTTAGCATATCGGAAATCTCCGGCCCGCCGCCGCGGATAAGCACCACCTTGATTCCGATGAGGGAGAGCAGCACGATATCGCCCATCACGGCCCGTTTCAATTCGTCGCTCACCATGGCGTTGCCGCCGTATTTGACCACGATGATCTTGTTGTTGTATTTCTGGATATAGGGCAGCGCCTGTATGAGCACCTCTGCCCGCTGGGCATTTGTAATGTCCTTCATGACTTACCCTTGCTCCTTATGAACGGTAGTCGCCGTTGATTTTCACGTAATCATACGTGAGGTCGCAGCCCCAGGCCGTGGCGGTACACTCCCCGCTGTTGAGGTGGATATAGATGTCGATTTCATCCTGCAGCAGGATATTTTTTGCGATCTCTTCCGAAAACGGCACGCCCGCGCCGTCGTTGCACACGTCGATATATCCAACACTCGAAGCAAAGGAAACGTCCACTTTGTTGATATCCACATCCGCGCCCGCGTAGCCTATGGCGCACAGCACCCGGCCCCAGTTGGCGTCCGCGCCGAACATGGCGGCCTTAAACAGGCTGGAGCAGACGACGGATTTTGCGACCGTCCGCGCCGTAACGGTATCGTTTGCACCCGAAACCTTGCAGGTCAGGAGCTTCGTCGCGCCCTCGCCGTCCTTCGCGATGGCGCGGCAGAGGTGGGAGGTGATTTCTTTCAACGCCGCGCAGAACGCGGTATAGTCTTCGTTTTCGCTTATGATCGTGTCGTTGCCCGCCAGCCCATTTGCAAGCACCGCCACCATGTCGTTGGTGGAAGTATCGCCGTCCACGCTCACCATGTTGAAGGTGTCGAGGATATCGCTGGAAAGCGCTTTTTGCAGCATGGCGAGGGAGATGGCGGCGTCCGTCGTAATAAATACCAGCATGGTCGCCATGTTGGGGTGGATCATGCCCGAGCCCTTGGCGATCCCGCCAATACGGCACTCTTTTCCGGCGACCGTGAAGGATACCGCAGTCTCCTTTACGGCGAGGTCGGTGGTCATAATGGCGCGAGCCGCTTCGAGACTATTCTCATACCCCAGCGCATCCACAAGCGCGCCCATGCCGCTTTCAATGGGACCGATGGGGAGCGGCTGGCCGATCACGCCCGTGGAGGCCACGATAATATCGGTGGTATCAAACCCCAGCGATGCGCCCGCAAGTTCGCACATTTTCTTCGCCACAAACGGACCGTCCGCGTTACAGGTGTTCGCATTGCCGGAGTTGCAGAGTATCGCCTGCGCCACGCCGTTTTGTATGTGCTCTTTCGTCACGAGTATCGGCGCGCCCTTGACTAAATTCTGCGTGTATACGGCGGCGGCGCTCGCCGGAACGTCGCTGACGATCAGCGCCAGGTCCTTTAACGCCTTATTCTTTCTTAATCCGCAATGGATGCCTGAAGCCTTGAAGCCTTTTGCGGCGCACACGCCGCCGGGTATTGCGTGCATAATTCTCTCCTTATGGTCCGAGGTACGTTTCTTTTCTTTCCACGAAAGAAAAGAAACAAAAGAAAGCGGATTTCATTATCCCAATGATGCCTATACGGAGAGCCCTTCCGTCTCTTCCCGCCCCAGCATCAGGTTCATGCATTGTATGGCGGCGCCCGAAGCGCCTTTACCCAAGTTGTCGTACCGGGCAAGCAATGTCATGCGCTCCCCGCTTCCGGCCACCATCAGTTCCATGGTGTCCTTGCCTGCAAGGGCATTGGCTGCAAGCATCTGGTTTTCCGCTTCATAGGGAAGGACGGTTATCAGTTTGCTGCCCTCATAGTGCTGCGCATAAATCTCGCTGATATCTTCCGGTCGCAGTCGCTTCTCGAGCATGCTTTGATGCAGAGGTACATTCACCAGCATGCCCGCATAAAAATCCGCAACCACGGGAGTGAATACCGGCGGGAACGCAGTGCCCGCGTACTTTTGCATTTCGGGCAGGTGCTTGTGCGCCTGCAGCGTGGCGTATGCCCGGGGGGCGTCGAACGCCGCATCCCGCGTGCTGTCTTCGTATTCCGATATCATCTTTTTCCCGCCGCCGCTGTAGCCGGTGAGGGAGAAGCAGGCAAGCGGCGCTTCCGGGGAAAGGATACCGGCGGAAACTAGCGGATAAATGAGCGCGATAAACCCGCTTGCGTGGCAGCCCGGCACGGCCACGCGGGAACCGAAGACAACGCCCGCCCGGTGCGCTTGCGAAAGCTCCGGGAACCCGTACCGCCAGCCGTTCGCCGTGCGGTGGGCGGTGGAAGCGTCTATGATGCGTACGCGGCCGCCCTCGGAGAGCGCAACGGATTCGCGTGCCGCATCGTCCGGCAGGCACAAAAACGCGATATCGGCCTCGTGGAGCAGTTCCTTGCGCGCGTCCGGGTCCTTGCGCTTTTCTTCATCCAGGGTGAGGAGCGCAATGCCGTTTCGCGCGCTTAGCCGCTCGGATATGCGAAGGCCTGTCGTGCCTTCCCTGCCGTCGATGAATACCTGATGCATGCGCTGCCTCCTTTTTTCGTATATTACTTATAATTATACATTCAACGGGTGCAATGTCAATAATTTTTTGAATAAATATTTATTATTGATGTATTTTATGCATCTCCCTTTATGACAAAACAAAAGGCCCGGAAAACCGGACCTTAAAGTTTCGTTTGAAATTGTTTCAAATATTCCGCTACGGAACGCGTCATCTCTTTTGCGAAATCGGAATTGTACTTGCGGGTGCAAAACGCGTTGATCCATTCCCGGAATTCCTGTGTACCGGAGTGCTTTTTCAGCATTTCCGGGAAAGCGGCGGGGTCTATGCGGCGGTAGGCGTTTTCGTGCACGATATCCTTCAACTCGCACCGTTCGGGCTTTTTGCGTGCCTTCTGCTGTGCGGTGGGGTAGCCGAACACCACCATGGCGGCAGGGAATACGTACGGCGGAAGCAAAAGCAATTCCCGATGTTCCTCGCAGCGCTCCATGACGTCGCCGATGTAGCAGGAACCTATGCCGAAGCTTTCTGCGGCGGTCACCGCGTTCTGCGCGGCGATGTTGCAATCGGAAACCGCGATCATCAAATCCCCCACGCCGGGCAGGCGCGGGTTGCAGGAATATGCCTCGTACGCGTCGTACCACTTCTGGCAGTCCGCTAAAAAAATAAGCACCATAGGCGCTTTTGCAATAAACGGCTGATTGTCGCAGGTAACGGCAAGACGGTCCTTGATAGACTGGTCCGTAATATCCAATATCGTATAGAGCTGCTGGTTGCCCGCGCTCGGCGCGGCTATGGCGGCTAAAAGAATCTCCCGCTTGACAGAGGAGGAAATCTCCCTGTCCTCGTATACGCGGACGGATTTGCGGTTATGGAGGCTCCTTACGATATCGTTCATGCGCTCTCCCATTCCTTTGCTTCAAGGGGTTATTATAAAGACTCTTAGAGAAAAAAGCAAGGGTGGAGGGTACAAAATTTTAGCAGGTACGGCAGTACTTTGGTATAATAACCGCAGCAGATAGAAGGATGTGATCCTATGGCCGTCACTCGGTATGATAAACTCGTGCGCGACAATATCCCGGATATAATAGTAGCCCAAGGGAGAACGCCTGTGGTTATGGCACTCTCAGATGCGGAATTCAAAGAGCGGCTTCAAAAAAAGCTGCTGGAGGAAACGCAGGAGTATCTGGAAAGTGGCGAGATTGAAGAGCTTGCAGATATTCTGGAGGTGCTTTATGCGCTTGCAGTGGAGCAGGGCGTTACGCCGGATGAACTGGAAAATATCCGCCTAAAAAAGAGGGAAAAGCGCGGCGGGTTTACAAAGCGCCTGCTGCTGAAATCTGTGGAACAGTTAGATTGATTAGAAACAAAAAAGAGAGCAATGCCCTCTTCTCTCCATTACCCCATCTGCTCTTTTATCAGCGTGTCCAGTTCTTCCGCCAGCCCACGCCAGATCGCGTAAGATTCATGCAGGCGTTCCGGTTCCCCGCCCAAACGAAGCACTTCCAGCATCCGCTCATGGCACCGCTCAGGCTCATAAGAAAAGCCGTCCAGATATTGCTTCGTCCGCTTCCGGCTGGGAAAGAACGTTCGGTTGAGCGCAAACAGAGCCTGCAGGAAATGATCGAGCGCGATTTCCAGCGCAAAGTGGTAGAACAGCGGGTCTCTTCTGCGCAATGCCCGGCCGAAATCCTCCTCATCATTGGTCAGCGCGCCGTGGTGAAGGCAAAGCGTTTTTGCAAGCGGCTCTGGGTATTCCTTTAACCGCTGCTGCAAAGTATGCAGGAACCCCGTCCTGTCGGCGTGGACATGCATTGTTTTGATGGCGGCGCAGCGGCCGATTGGGTAATAAGCCCCAATCCGGTCAGGCAGCCTGCCCGCAAGGATATCGTTCAGGTTTTGTACCGTTTCCTCCGTGGTGAAATACATCAGAAAAATTTCTACGCCGCTTACCAGCATGGCGTCGCCCGTGCCCCAGTTGCCGCCCTCGCATGCGTTGAGCTGCAGGTCGAGAAGGGCAGTACCGCTCTTTTGATAGGCCGCCATTCTTTCTTTCGGGGCGGGCATCGTTTTCACGTATACAAAGATGTCGATGTCGCTTTCGCCGGGCTTGGGGATTTCTTTTACATCCCCCGTCTGGCCGATGGCTGCGACCTCGCTCATGCAGGCGACGTCCTGTAAAAGCTTTTGCAATATTTCGTTCAGATCTTTCTTCATCTGCTCTCCCGGTATCAATGATGTACTTGGATATTCTCAAGACCACTATTGTACCAAATTTCTCATATATTTCAAAATAGGCGAAGTGGAAACAGAATCAAAAAAACCGCCGATTTTTGTCGACGGCTTGAGCAGACATATAATCTGTTGGCTTTTGTGATTTTTACGCTATTCGTTCAGTCCGGTTTCGAGCAGGTTGACCAGCGCGTCCACCGCTTCTATCTCGTCCTCCCCGATGGCGGAGATCTCCACCTGCGTGCCCTTCGCCAGGCTGAGCGAAAGCACGAACACGATGGACTTGACGTTCGCTTCCTTGTTGTTGTCCAGCCGCCTCAAAGTGATGCGGGATTTAAACTTGCCTGCCATCGCCACGAATTCTGCGGCAGGCCGCGCGTGCAGCCCTGTCTGGTTGGTGATTACCGTCTTTTTTGCATACATATGCGTTCCTCCGTTACGGCTTATGCGCCGATTGTTCCAATTTCATTCTTTAAGTACCGCTCCACCTCGTCCGCCGTGGAGCATGTAAGCGTATAGCGGTATGCTTCCTCCGCTCTATTGAGCGTAAGCCCTGAGAGCATCCGTTTGAGCGGGGCGACCGAAGCTTTGCCCATGCTCAACCTGCGTATGCCCATGCCGATCAGCACGGCTGCTGCAAGTTTATCCCCGCCCAGTTCCCCGCATACCGCAAGGGGCTTGTTTGCGGCTGCAAAGTTTTTTGCTACGCTGCCGATCAACTGGAACAGCGCGGGGTGGTAGCTCTGGTAGTATTCCGCCACGGCGGGGTTCATGCGGTCCACCGCAAGGGTATATTGCGTCAGGTCGTTGGTGCCTATGCTTGCAAAGTCCACCTCCTGCGCAACGGCGTGCGCCAGAAGCGCGATGGACGGAATCTCTATCATAATACCGATTTTGAGCGTCTTTGTATAGGGGGTACCTTCCGTTTCCAGCTCTTCCTGCGCTTTTTTCATTGCCGCCTTTGCGCGGCGGATATCGTCCATGCTGCCCACCATGGGGAACATCAGCCACAGGTTGCCGTATACCCCCGCCCGCAGGCAGGCGCGCAGCTGCGTATGCAATAATTCCGGCCGCTCAAAGCAGAGCCGGAGTGCCCGGTTGCCCATAAACGGGTTTGCTTCCGCCGGTATGGGGATGCATTCGGGCTGCTTATCCCCGCCGACGTCGAGCGTGCGGATGGTGACGGGTCGTTCCCCGAAGCGCTCCAGCACACGCTTATATGCATGGAACTGCTCCTCCTCGCTTGGCAGCGTGTTCCTGCCCATGAACAAAAATTCCGTACGGAACAGCCCCACGCCGTCCGTATAGGCGGAGGCTTTCAATTCCTGCTCCTCCGCGGAGCCGATGTTCAGCTCCACCTCTATTTTCGTGCCGTCCGCCAGCTTAGTCTCATATTGCAGATAGCGTTTGGTCTCTTCGGCTTCGCGTTGGTGGCTCTCCCGCAGCGCAAGAGTCTGCGCCTGTTCGTCCGGGGAAGGCTCCAAATGGATGACGCCCTTGATAGCGTCCACCGCTACAAGGTCGCCATGCCGGATAGATTGAAGCGCGCCCGGCACGCCGAGCACCGCCGGAATTTCGAAGCTCCGCGCGATAATGGCCGTATGGCAGGTGGAACCGCCTACCTCGGTGACGATGGCGAGTATGAGCGCTTTATCCAGCGTCGCGGTATCGGAGGGGAACAGATCATGCGCCACGATGATAACAGGCTCCTCCAAACGGCTCAAATCCCGTTCCGGCAGACCCTCTATACACCGCAGCAGCCGCAGCTTCACGTCCCGCATATCCGAAACGCGCTCGCGGATGAGCGGATCGTCCACGCCCGCAAGGAGTTCCGTCAGCATGTCAAACGCTTCTTCCACGGCCTGGGAGGGCGGCATGCGCTCTTCCCGGATGCGGAAGAGGATTTCTTCCTCCGCGCCGATGTCATTTGCGATTTCCCTGTGCGCTTCAAATATGGCAGCCTGCGCGGGGTTTTCCGATTGCATCCGCGCTTGTATGGCAGCAAGTTCATTTACCGCAACCGTGCGCGCTGCAAAAAACGCCTCAGCCGCCGCTTCCTCCGCGCCCGGCTGCAGCGGGGTGCGGTCGATCACAGGCGAAAAGGGGACATGCACGAATGCGCGCCCCAGCGCGTATCCGCCAGATACTGGGTTGCCCGTAACAAACATACCGTTCTTCCCCTTATAAGAATTTAAACCGTCCGCCTAAATCTTCTCCAGACGTACACGGCCAAGAAGCTCTTGTACCGTACTTGGGTCGGCGCTTTGGCTGCCGCTCTGCATCACGCTCGCGGCGCTGACCGCGATTGCGAGGCGCGCCGTTTCTTCAAAATCCATTCCGCGCGCTTCCCCGAAGGCGAGCGCCGCCATCATGGAATCGCCCGCGCCCACCGTGCTCCTCGCCTCCACCGTCAGCCCATAGCCGCGGTAGCAGGCGTTCCCGCTTAAAAACAGCGCGCCGTCCCCGCCTAAGGATATGGCGGCAAGTGTAACGCCCCGGTCAATGAGCCGCTTGCCGGAGGCCAGGATATTGTTGATACCCGCGAGTTCTTGCCCAATGAGCCGGGAAAGCTCATGCAGGTTGGGCTTTACGGCGTAGGGGACGGCGTCAACGGCATGGCGCAGGCTTTCCCCGTCCGCGTCCACAAACGCCTTTGCTCCGGCCTCCCGGCACAAACTTGCCCAGTCGCCGTAGAGCGTATCGGGCGCACCGGGGGGCAAGCTGCCTGAAAATACCACGATGTCATCCCTTTTCAGCCCTGAAAGGAGCCGTTCCTTCGCTTCATCGAGAGTCTTTTCCGTTACTGTCGCGCCCGGCTCGTTGATATCTGTCGTTCCGCCGCTCACACAGTCGATCAGCTTGAGGTTGGTGCGGGTGGGGTGTTCCACCATTACAAAATCCGTATCGATACCAGCGGTATGAAGCGCCGCTTCGATCCATGCGCCGGTGTTGCCGCCGAGTATGCCGACCGCCCGGCTTTTTTGCCCGAGCATGTTCAATGTCTTCGAAACGTTGATGCCCTTGCCGCCCGGGTCCATGCGTACGGATTTCAGACGGTTCACCGCTCCGGGTTGAAATGTCTCCACAACGCCTGTTTTATCCACCGCGGGGTTGAGCGTAACGGTTATGATCATGTATGCTTTCTCCTTAGTCATCCTCCATGTGTTCCATAAAACAATCGTATATAAATTTCGGGTCGGTGGAAAGCAAAAGTTTTTCCAATACGTCTTCCTGCATCATGATGTTGGCCACCCCCGCCAATATGGGCAGGTGCTCGTCTTCAAGCGCGGCGATGCCGATCAAAAGATGCGCTTTCTCGCCGTTAAACTCTATTCCATCCGGATATTGGAGCACGATAAGCCCCGTCTTTTTAACAAATCCCCGGGCCGCGCCCACGCCGTGCGGAATGGCGACGCCCTGGCCAAGATAGGTCGTCACAACTTTTTCGCGCTCCGCCATCGCCGCGATATACGGCTCCTCAATGCAGCCTTTTTGCAGCAGCTTTTCGCCCGCGAGGCATATGGCCTGCCATTTGTCCGTGGAGGGAAGGCCGGTAAAAATATCTCGTACGGTCAGGACGCCGTCTTCCTGCCGCGTTTCCTGCTTTTTAGAAAAAAGTCCCACTATTTTTGTTCCTTTCCTGTCATCATAAAATATTCGCCTTGGAAAGCGGCCAAAAGCCGCTCAAGCGCAGCATAGGATGTTTGCCTGTCGCCGTACTGGAACGCAGGGGAGAGCCATTCCTCGTTGAGGATTCCTTGGCTGATCGCCCCCATCACGGCGATGCCCTCGCTGGGGCACTGCATCGGCGCGAGCATGACGAGTATGACGTTTACATGCAGCGGCTTGCCTTCGCAGCTCAATAAATCCTGCGCCGTGTTGCGCAATATGCCAAACCGAAGCTCCGTAACGCCTGCGGTGCGCGCGTGCAGCAGCATGCAGCCCGAAGCGTAGTCGATTGTGCTTCCGTATTTTTCCCGCTCCAGCAGCGCCTGCTTAATACGTTCCTGTTCCTCCTGTGTGCCGCCGATCTCTTGGGCCGCAAATGCGATCAGTTCCTGTACGCGGGTAAACGTCAGGCCGTCGATCAGAAAGAAATGATCGAGCACCTGCAAAATCCCGTCGATCAGGCGCTTGACGCCGGAAAGGCGTTCCTTGATGTTGGCTGCGTTCTTCCCCCAAGGCGTCTGCCCGCGGGAGACGGTTTTGAGGTAAGCCCGCAGCCGGTCCTTGTCGCCTTCCAGCAGAAACGGGGAAACGGTCAGGAACGCCGTTTTCAGCCCCGCAATGGGTACGGTGGATATCACGATGTCCACGCCGCGCTCCAATAAAAGCGCCTCGCTGATGTTGGTGGTGGCTAAAATATCCGTCACCAGCAGCTCCGGGAACTCTCTTCCCAGCAATGTGGCTAAAAACTGTGCGGAAACCATGCCCGCAGGGCAGCACACAACCGTTCGGAAGACGCGGTTGCGCTTGAGGTTTTTATCTTCCAGCGCCACGCCAAGGTGCATGGCGATATAGGCGATCTCTTCTTCCGGCACCGGAACCTGAAGCTCGCGCCCCAAAGGCTCCGTACAGGTTTTCGCCAGCGCGTACAGGTGCGGGTAATGGTCTTTTACGGAGTGCAGCAGCGGGTTCCGTATTTCCAAATTCAGCCGCAGCCGGTTGATGGCGGGAATCAGATGGTCGCACAGGCCGCGGTAAAACGTGGTGTTGCCTTCGAGCAAATATCCGGTTTCGCTTTCCGCAATGCGGATGACCTCTTTGATAAGCGCCTGCGTCTGTTCGTCCGTATGTTCCGGGTACGTGATGCGCCCGTGGCTTTGCTGCAGCTGCAGCATCAGGTAATCCATTTCGTTCTCGGACAGGGGAATGCCTGAAGCGCGTTCCAGGCGGCCAAGCAGGGAAAGGATTACGGGGTATTCCGCCGTCCGGATCCAATCCCCCATGCGCTCCCTGGAGGCTTTTACGGTATGGCCTTCGCGCACGCGCTTTAGCATGCAGAACACGGTGATGAGGAATTCGCTGTAATCCTTATCCGCTTGCAGGATCCCCCTAAGGTGCTTTTCCTGTCCCGCCTGCTCCGCCGTAAGCCAAAGAAGCTCTGCGTCCAAAAACCCCATGATATCCTGCGCGGCCATGCCGTTTAATACGTCGCGGTCACTTAGCATGGCGATCACTTCCTGCCAGGGAACCGCGTCATGGAAAAGGTTCAGTATGCCGCGCCGCAAATGCCATTCGTCCGCTGTAAGGTACACGCCCACGCCCGGCTTTCTTACGAGCGAGATGCGGTTGTGAGAAAGCCACGGCTCGCATTTGTCAAGGTCCGCGCTTACGGTGGCGTCCGTTACGCCCAATGTGCTGGTAAACGCCAGCATTTTGACGGGCTCTGCGGCATGCAAAAGTGTGGAAAGTATAAACTGCCGCCGCTCCTCTTTAGAGCAAAGCAGCAGTTTTGTTCTGGCATTCACGGCGCGCTGCAGCTGCACCCTTTGTTGTTCCGGGCAATTTAGCCGCACACCCTGGCTGGATTTGCGCTCCACCTCTGCGCCGTATGCGCGCAGTTCGTATTTCAGCGCGCCCAATTCACGCATCACCGTGCGCCCGCTGATTTGCAGCGCCGCGGCGATTTCAGATACCGGCACAAATTCGCTTTTCTCAAGCAGCGTGCTTACGATCTGCTTCTGTCGCGAAGTGAGCATGCGTTCTTCCTTCCATATAAGGCTATTTTGGGCGGACAGGAGCATTGCTCCTGCCCGCCCGGCTAAGGGGGTGTTATTGGGCCTTTAGCTCTGCAATTAGTTTGTCGTATTCCGTCGCGTTCATAAAATTGTTGATGGGATAGAGTTTCGCCTGCGGCGCTTTTTCACGCGCGCGGTCGCTCAGAGTGGCCTGCGTAACCACGACGGTGGCCTCCTTGGGAATATCCTCGATGGCGTAGTGCTTTACGGGCATATCGATGCCTGCATCCCTGAGCTTTTTCTTCAGAGTCGTAGCACCCATCGCGCTCGAGCCCATGCCCGCGTCGCACGCGAATGCGATCAGGCCAGAAACGGTGCGCAGCGTTGCGGGGGTAATGCCCTTGCTTTGGGCCTTCAGGACCTTCATTTGTTCGGTCGCGGCCTCCAGGTCCACGTCATCGCCCTTTTGCTTCCGCACGAAGGGGATTGCGACAAGCATGGCTACCCCCGCGGAAACGAGCACGCCCAGCAGCACCTTAAGCAGATCGGGCAGGGGCGACATGACGATGACCATGATGATGCTGCCCGGCGCCGGAGGTCCATTCAGACCGGCGTTAAGCAGAGAGAACACCGCAAGGCCGGATGCGCCGCCCGCGATGGCGGAAAGCAGCAGCGCCGGGTTTGCGAGGATGTACGGGAAATAGATCTCGTGGATGCCGCCCAGGAAATGAATGATGATTGAGCCGGGGGCGGAAGCCTTCACGTTGCCCTTACCGAACAGCCAGCACGCTAAAAGTACGCCGAGGCCCGGGCCGGGGTTGGCTTCCACCAGGTACATGATGGATTTGCCGAATTCCTTTACCTGCTCCGCACCGATCGGCCCCATAATACCATGGTTGATGGCGTTGTTCAAGAACAGCACCTTTGCGGGCTCCACAAAGAGGGAGATACCGGGCAGCACGTGGATGTTGTTGATGAACGTCGCGCCTGCCGTCAGGACTGCGGTGATGGCCTGTATGATCGGCCCGATGACCAAGTAACCTAAAAGCGCCAGCAGCATGGCGAGAATGCCCAGGCCGAAGTTGTCGACGAGCATTTCAAAGCCTGCGCGGATCTTCCCCTCAACCGCGCGGTCAAACGTCTTCATGACCCAGCCTGCCAGAGGGCCTATGAGCATGGCGCCCATGATCATGGTGACCTCGGTGCCGATGATGACGCCCATCGTCGCAACTGCGCCCGCTATGCCGCCGCGCAGACCGCCCACTATTTTACCGCCCGTGAAGCCGACGAGTATGGGCAACAGGAAGCGGAGGATCGGTCCTACCATACTGGCAAACCCTTCATGAGGGAACAAGCCGGCCGGGATGAAAAGTGATGTGAGAAAGCCCCACGCGATAAATGCGCCGATGTTCGGCATAATCATGCCGCTCATGAACCGGCCGATTTTTTGTACGGTCTGCCTGCCGCTTTTGGTTTTGACTGCAGTTTCCATGCATACCCCTCCATATTCTTTTTTTGGGATTGAAACGGATTGCTCAAAGTGAAATTGTTGCCGGCAAACGATGAAAAGGATGAGCCCCGGGTGCCTGAAGAGTGCTCTTCATTGCGCATGGCACCGTGGATACGGGGTCCTTCGGGGATATTGGTATACTGTAATTTTCATGCATACAGCCCGATATTACAAGGGAGAACATCCTCCCATTTTGTCAGATATGGTTCATGACAAGAATTGGCCGCTTCGCACGCTCCGTTCCACAAAAAGGGCTCCCGAAAACGGGAGCCCCAAGACGACGCACAGCGGGTTTTTAATGTGAGTATCCTTTGTCATATATGCCCCACATTCTGGTGGGGATACGGGAGATCTTGTTGATGTCCGCCTCGTAGAACCGGTCGTCCGCCAGAAAGAGCTTTACTGTAACGTCACTGCTGCTCTCTATGGAAAGCTCCGTGCGTACAATGGGGCTCCTGTCGCCATAGGAGGAGTTTTCGTAATAATAAAGCGCAATTTCCTCATATGTGATTGTCTCCAGACCCTTGGGCTTTGCGAGATCATTTGCATTGGGGGGAAATCCGAACCCGTATATTAGCATAAATCCGGTGATCTCTCCGGTATATGGATCAAAGTCCCCGGAAAAGAAAAGATCGGAGTCCTCCGGCAGCGTGCCATAAAGCGCAAAAGGCGTATGCGAAAAGTAGAATCCAAACTTTGTTACGACCACTGCGCAGGATTCCGGCAAATAACCAAACATATCGTATAGTATGCGCATGGAGTCTTCCGCCATCTTCTGTGCGCTGATCGCAACTTTTTGCCCTTTTGCATTGGTAAAGGAAAGGTCGGCGGGGGAGAAGGCCACGCCATCCTCCGAATAGAAGGCAAATGTCGGGCAGACAAAGCCTTCGCGCCGCATCTTTGGCAGCTTACCTTCCCCTGCGGGTTCTTCCGTCATGGTAGAATTGGTACCGTCCTGCGAAGCGTACGTGCCCTGCATCCAGCTTGCGGGATAATGCCGGTATGGATACACGGAAACGTCTATCTGGTATTCACTCAACCGCACGGCAATGACAAGTTCCTCTTTCACGCACAAAAACTCTTTTACAGAGTGGTATCCGTCCTCCCGTGCGGAAAGCGGCGAGGGAGTCTGCAGGCCAAGATACTTTGCAAATGCATCCGCCAACTGGCGGACGCTGGCTTTTTGGCGCAGGCTTGGGGCATACCGTTGCGATACGGAAAGTATGGTACCCTCAAACGCTTCGGAAGTAATATCAATATATCCCTGTCCAGATCGCAGGGAAAACCTGTTATAATCCGCGCGAATATTCGTGTTTTTCGCGTAGCAAACAGCAAATTCAATCGGCTGTTGCGGGTCCATATTTTCGTCTAAAAGAAACCCCTCGCCGCGTAACTCCTCGAGCTCCTGTATCATCCCTGGCCGGCTGTCGTATTCCTTAAATGAAGGCGCAAGGTAGTCGGTCCTAAGGGCGGAGGCGTCGTTTCTCTCCCCCAGATATAAAAGATCCAGCGCGGTATTGAGCGGGGCTGCGCCGAGCGTATACGTCTTAGGAAGGGACGCCGCGGGGATCACCGTAACGTCCTTTGTAACGGCCCGCTTCTCACCTTCCACCAGCACCCTAGGCAGCAACAGGCCAATGCCAAGCGTGCCAACCAGGAGCACGCCAAAAAGCAAGTAGAAAAGCGCCCTACGCTTCATATGCTTCCTCCTCCCCATAGGGCAGCAGGAAAGAAACCGACGTTCCACTGCCCGGCTCGCTTTCAAAGGCAAGTTTTGTCTGATGGAGCTTTGCGATGGATGCGCACAGCGCAAGGCCGAGGCCCGCGCCGTTTTGCTTGCGGGCGCGGGATTTGTCCACCATGTAGAATGCCTCCGTGATCCTGCCAAGCTCTTCTTTTGGAATGCCCCTGCCGCTGTCCGTTACCGCAATGCGGTAGCCGGATTGTTCCAAAGCGCCCGTTACGCGCACACTTTGCCCCCGCTCGCTCGCTTTTGCGGCGTTTTCCACAAGGTTGATGAGCATGGTCTCCAGCAGATCCGGCTCCGCCATGACGCAGGCCTGCGCAAAGGAAAGAGAAAGCGTTACGCCGTATTTTTCAAAAATCGCCGCGCAAACTGCGTCCTCCAGGTGCAAAAAGACGTCCTCCGCCTGCACGGCGTACCGCTCAAACTCCTGCCGGTTGAGTACCATCAGCTCCAGCAGCTTGAACGAAAGCCGCTCCAGACGCCGCCCTTCCGTAAAGATATAATTGGCGGAATGGAAATGTTTTTCTTCCTCCATGTCCTGGGAACGCAGCATATCCGCGTATCCGATAATAGAGGTGAGCGGCGTTTTCAATTCATGCGCAAAGCTCGCCACAAAATCTTCCCGTTGGCGCGCCTGCTCCTCCAACTGGTGCATATGCCCCTGCAGCGCGTCCGCCATACGGTTGAAATCCTCCGCCAGGGCGCCGATTTCATCCCGGCCCCTGATTGCGGAACGCTTTTCATAATTCCCCAGGGCGAATTCCCGTGTTGCGGCAGAAAGAACGCGCACCGGCTTTGTAAGGATGTTGCTTAACAGCAGCAGCAGCGCGCCGACAACGCCCAAGGTACCGAGCATTGTCCCCATATTTGCGCTGAGCATCTCATCCGCAAGATGAAACGGCGCGCTGATATCCTGTTCCCAATATAAAACGCCCGCGCTTACGCCAAGCTGCACGGGGGTGCTGCACAAAAGCATATATGCTTCCTCCCGCTGTACGATGCGGTAGGTGGTCCCTTCGCGCGCGGTATCAAGCAGCGGGTTTTCGGCAAGCGTCTCCGGGTAGATCTGATGCCCGTCGCTTGCATATAGCCTGGCCGAAGCAAACTCGCCTGTGCCGGCATCCTTCATAACGGAGACAAGCATGGCTTCCTCGCTGAAAAAGCCGTATTCCTCAGCGAGCGATGAGACCACTGCAGCGAGCAGCGCCATTTTGTCCAATCCCCTTGTCTTTTCCTGCGCGAGCGCAGTCTCAAACGCGGCGGAGGTCAGCGCGTATCCCCACGCGGAAAATGCCGCGATGATTACGAGCATGGCGCTGAAGAATACCTTCCACGCGAATTTCATGCGCGCGCCTCCAGCCGGTACCCTACCTTATAGACGGTTTTGAGCTTGTCCTCCCAGCCGAGTTTTTTGCGCAGGCGCTGCACATGCAGGTCCACCGTGCGGCTGTCTCCCAAAAAGCTCATGTCCCACACGCGTTCGAATATCACATCCCGAAAAAGCGCGATGTTCTTGTTCTGCAAAAACAAAAGCAGCAGGTCGTACTCCTTGGGGGTAAGCTCCAAAGGCTCTCCCGCGCGCAGCACCACGTGGGATTGGGGATAAATTTCGATCTCCTCAAAGCGGATGATTTCGTCCGCCTTATGATGGCGGCGCATCACCGTATCCACCCTTGCAAGAAGCTCCGCCACCGCAAAGGGCTTGAGAATATAATCCTCCGCGCCCAATCTGAGGCCCCTTACACGGTCCTGCACATCCGTCTTTGCCGTAAGGAATATGACGGGAACGCCCGTGGGCGCAATGTACTCCATCAGCGAAAAACCGTCCACTTCGGGCAGCATGACGTCGAGCAACACAAGATCATACCGGTTCTGCTCGATAAGATCCGCCGCTGCTCTACCGTTATATGCGCACACGCAGGCATAGCCGCTGCTTGTCAGGTTCATTTGGATGAGTTCGGAAATGGGCTGCTCGTCCTCCACGATGAGTATGGTATACATCGCGGCTCCCCCTTTTGATTGTTGCTCAATATCATAACGAATGGCTGTATCTGAATTGTATCAGAAAAGTAAGGTTTACAAAATATGAAAGGCGGAAGCCGAATCATTGGCTTCCGCCTCGGTATTCAGTTACGAATCGGCCTGGAACTAAAACAACCCCGTGATTTTCCCGGTTTCGTCCACGTCGATGTTTTTCGCAGCGGGAACTTTGGGAAGCCCGGGCATCGTCATGATGTCGCCGGTGAGCGCGACAATAAAGCCCGCGCCTGCGCTTACCTTCAGGTTGCGCACGGTAACGGTAAAGCCCTCGGGCGCGCCCAGAAGCATGGGGTTGTCCGAAAAGCTGTACTGCGTCTTCGCCATGCACACGGGCAGATGATTGAGGCCAAGGTCATTTAACTGCGCCGCCTGCTTGTTTGCGCCGGGTAAAAATTCCACGCGCGCGCCGTGGTAAACTTTTTTTACGATCGCGTTGATCTTTTCTTCAATAGAAAGCCCTGCGTCATAGCAATAGCGGAACGTGCTCTGCTGCTCGCACAGTTTGACGACTTCTTCCGCCAGCGCCATACCGCCCTCGCCGCCCTTTGCCCAAACCTCGGACAATACGGCGTTGATGCCCAACGCCCGGCACTGCTCCTGTAAGAGCGCGATTTCCGCCTCCGTATCGGTGGGGAACCGGTTGAGCGCCACCACGCAGCCTAAGCCAAACACTTCCCGGATGTTCTGTACATGCCGCAGCAAATTGGGAAGCCCGGCCTGAAGCGCCGCCAAATTTTCCTGCTGCAGTGTTCCTTTTGGCGCGCCGCCATGGTGCTTGAGCGCGCGTATGGTGGCGACGACCACGACGGCGGAAGGAACTAGCCCCGCAAGGCGGCACTTGATGTCAAAGAATTTTTCCGCGCCCAGGTCCGCGCCGAAGCCCGCCTCGGTAATGGCGTAATCCGAAAGCTTGAGCGCCATTTTGGTGGCAACAACGGAATTGCACCCGTGCGCGATGTTCGCGAACGGCCCGCCGTGAATCAGAGCGGGCGTGCCTTCGAGCGTCTGCACGAGGTTGGGCATAAGCGCATCGCGCAAAAGCGCCGCCATCGCGCCCTGCGCGTGGAGGTCGCCCGCGGTGACAGGCCGGTTTTCATAGGTATAGCCCACGATGATGCGCCCGAGCTTTTCTTTGAGCATGGAAACGCTCTCAGAAAGGCAAAGCACCGCCATGACCTCGGATGCGGCGGTAATATCAAACCCGTCCTCGCGTGGCATGCCCGCAACCGTGCCCCCCAGGCCGCAGACGATGCTACGAAGCTGCCTGTCGTTCATATCCATGCAGCGCCGCCAGGTGATGCGGCGGGGGTCTATTTTGAGGGCGTTGCCCTGGTAAATGTGGTTGTCGATCATCGCGGCCAGAAGGTTGTTGGCGGCCCCTATGGCGTGCAGATCCCCCGTAAAGTGCAGGTTGATGTCCTCCATGGGCACCACCTGCGCGTAGCCGCCGCCCGCAGCGCCGCCCTTCATGCCGAACACCGGCCCAAGCGACGGCTCCCGCAGCGCCACGCAGGCCCGCTTGCCCAATTTCGTCAGGCCGTCCGCCAGACCCACGGTGGTGGTTGTCTTTCCTTCTCCGGCCGGGGTGGGGGTGATGGCGGTGACGAGTACGAGCTTGCCGTTTGTGCGCGCTTCCTGCATCAGGTCAAGGGAAACCTTCGCCTTGCTTTTTCCGTAAGGGGTCAGGTATTCCGGCGCGATTTGCGCGCGCTCCGCGATCTTCTCAATGGGCTGAAGCTTTGCGTTCTGGGCGATTTCAATATCTGATGGGATATGCATTCTTATTCTTTTCCGCCTTTTCTTCCTGCCCGGTATGTACTCAATTGCACCGGGATTTTATTTTCATCATATATGGTGAACCAAAAAAGGTGCCTGATACTAAAATAATATAAATTTCGACTGCTGTACAGCCTGTTAAGACACGCAGCCGTTTATGCGGAACGAATATATGATCTGCAATACCATCCGCAATTTACAGGTATATGTTACCATGATGTAAACTGTTTGCGCCCCAGGGTGCAAAAACCGGGGTGGATGCAGTATAATAAACTGGTCCGACTTTCAATATTCAGGAGGTGCCCTATGCGCTTTACCAAAGTACATGGTCTTGGAAACGACTTCCTGTTGATCGACGCCACGCAGGCCCCGGCGCGTGATTACAGCGCCATAGCGCCCGTTCTTTGCCACCGCCAGACCGGCGTGGGCGCGGACGGGCTTTTGATTGTGCTTGCTTCCTCCGTTTGCGACATCTGCATGCGCATCGTCAACGGGGACGGCAGCGAGGCGGAAATGTGCGGCAACGGCATCCGCGCGTTTTCCAAATACGTCTATGAGCGTGGGCTGGTGAAAAAGAAGGCGTTCACCGTGGAAACGCTCGCAGGCGTCATCAGACCGCAGCTGTTGCTGGACGAAGCGGGCCTTGTCACCGGCGTGCGCGTGGATATGGGAAAACCTCTGTTTGACTGTGCGGATGTGCCCGCAATGGGCGAGGGCGAATGCCTCAACCGCAGGCTGATCGCCTTAGACAAGGAATTCACCTTCTCCTCCGTGCGCATGGGCGTGCCCCATACGGCGGTCATGGTAGAAGACCCGAAAACGTTCGACCTTAGGGTCTACGGCCCGGCCATTGAAAGGCACAGGACATTCCCGCAGCGCACCAACGTGAATTTTTTCCGCGTGATCGACCGGGATAACATCGAGATGCGCACCTGGGAGCGCGGCGCGGGGGCGACGCTTGCCTGCGGCACGGGCTCCTGCGGCACGGTGGTACTGTGTGCAAAAAGTGGACTTACCAGCCGGTCGGTGGACGTACACCTGGAGCTTGGGGTATTGCATATCGATTGGGCGGAGGACGATACCGTGTATATGACCGGCCCCGCGGAAATTTTATTTGAAGCCGACTTCCCCGAGGAAAGGCTGTGAGCAACGTTTCGGCCAACCGGCCGGGAGAAGGTTCCGCCATGTTGCCCGTCGTTGTCATAGGCGGAATGAACATGGACGTGCTGGGCAGGCCGCACGCGCCGCTGACGCTGCGGGATTCCAACCCGGGCAAAGTGACGCTGCGCCCCGGTGGGGTGGGCCGCAACATCGCATGGGGCATTGCGCGGCTTTCTATTCCGGTGGAGCTTGTTACTGCCGTAGGAAACGATACCTTTGGGGCAGCCCTTTTAAAAAGCTGCCGCGAGGAGGGCATCGGTACCCTGCATACCATCATTGCGCCGCGCGGCACCGGCACCTATCTTTGCCTGCACGACGCGGACGGCGACATGCTTTGCGCCATTAACCAAATGGAGGCCGTGGAAACGCTTTCCCAGGATTTTCTTGCGCCGCTTATTTCAGTATGCAATGCCGCGCCGTTTGTGGCGCTGGACGCGAATTTGCCCGCAAGCACGCTTTCTTTCTTAGCGGAACACATCGCGGCGCCGCTGTTTGTCGACCCGGTGAGCGCGCACAAGGCGGAGCGCGTGCTGCCCATACTCTCCCGTATATACGCCATAAAGCCCAACCGGCTGGAGGCGGAGGTTATGACCGGGTTTGACTGCTCCACGCAGGATGGCATTCGGCGTGCGGCGGATTTCTTTTTGGAGCGCGGAATTAAGCGCGTGTATATTTCCTTGGGCAAGGACGGCGTATATTATACGGATGGGCGGGACCGGGGCTTCGTATCTTCCGGGATTGATGCAGATACGCCCATACGCGATTTTACCGGCGCGGGGGACGCCATGACGGCGGGGTTGATCTGGGCGGAGCTTCAAGGCTGCTCTGTGATGGGCTGTGCGCTGGCGGGCGTACGGGCCGCAGGTTCCCGCATTTTGAACGGCACGCTAGACGCCTCCCTGTTCCACAATTTTTTGGACCCGCTTGAGCATTTACAGTAAGGAGAACAAGTAATGACCAATAACTCACTGCTTTCCATCAGCCCCAAAGTACAGCGGGCGCTCGACGAAGGCCGCCCGGTGATTGCGCTGGAAAGCACAATCATCTCCCATGGCATGCCTTACCCGGAAAACGTGCAGACCGCGCTCAACTGTGAGCGCATCGCGCGGGAGGCGGGCGCGGAGCCCGCTACAATCGCCATCCTCGGCGGCAAGCTGTGTGCCGGGTTGACGGAGGAGCAGATAGACGCTTTGGGAAAGGCGGGGGCGTCCGTCGCCAAGGCGAGCAGGCGGGATATCCCCATACTTTGCGCACAAAAAAGAGATGGAGCGACGACGGTCGCCGCCACCATGATCATCGCGGCCATAGCGGGCATCTGCGTATTCGCCACCGGCGGTATTGGCGGCGTGCACCGGGGTGCTGAAACCACAATGGATATTTCTGCGGACCTTGAGGAACTGGGCCAAACGCCCGTCGCAGTCGTCTGCGCGGGTGCAAAAAGCATACTTGACCTTGGGCTGACGCTTGAATATTTGGAAACAAAGGGTGTGCCCGTCATCGGCTACGGCACCAGTGAGCTTCCCGCGTTCTTTACGCGCAAAAGCGGTTTTTCGGTAGACTACCGCATGGATACGCCCGGAGAAATTGCGGCATCCATCCGCATGCAGCGCGATTTGGGATACCCCGGCGGCATGCTTATCACAAACCCCATTCCGATGGAATATTCTTTGGATGCAGACATGATGCAAAAGGCAGTCGATCAGGCGCTGCAGGAAGCCAAAAAGAAGAACATCCGCGGGAAAGAGTCCACGCCTTTCCTGCTTGCCCGGGTCAAGGAACTTACCGGCGGGGAGAGCCTCGCTTCCAATATCCAGCTTGTATACAACAACGTGCGGCTGGCCGCCGCCATTGCCTGCGCGCTGTAGTTCAGGAGATACCCAACATTCGTCACTGTTGCATTTGTCACTCAATGCAAGAAGTTTCATTTTGCTTTTATACCGCATGCAAGGTATAGTATCCGTATCTGTTTTTTTCACTGAAGCGTCATGGGAGGTAATGAACATGTGTGGAATCGTCGGTTACACCGGAACGCGCCAGGCAGCGCCAATCTTATTAAACGGCCTGTCCAAGCTTGAATACCGCGGCTATGACTCCGCAGGCCTTGCGGTGGCGGCAAACGAGCGCATCGACGTCATCAAAGCGCAGGGCCGCCTTGCCATACTCAAGGAGCGCACAGAGGACGGTGCGAAATTAAACGGCGTATGCGGCATCGGCCACACGCGCTGGGCCACGCACGGGGAGCCTTCCGACACGAACGCGCACCCGCACCTTTCCCACAGCGGCAGGGTGGCGGTGGTGCACAACGGCATTGTGGAAAACTATATGACGCTCCGGAACTTCCTCGCGGGCCACGGCTATACGTTCTGTTCCCAGACGGATACCGAGATTGTCTCCCAGCTTCTTGATTACTGCTACCATGGCGACCCGGTAGCGGCCGCGCAGGAGGCGATGGGGCTGTTGGAAGGCGCATTCGCTTTGGGTATTTTATTCTCCGACCATCCGGATACCATTATCGCCGCGCGCAAGGACAGCCCGCTCGTTGTAGGCCTGGGCGAAGGCGAAAACTTTATTGCGTCCGACGTACCGGCACTTTTGCAGCACACCCGCAAGGTGCTGCGTCTCCATGAGCGGGAGCTTGCCGTTATCACGCCGGATGGAGTGAAGCTGTACGATAAACAGGGTGACCCCGTCGTGCGCGAAAGCGAGACCATCACCTGGGACGTCGCCTCCGCGGAAAAGGGCGGCTACGAGCATTTCATGATCAAGGAGATCATGGAACAGCCCAAGGCCCTGCGCGATACGCTCTCCCCCCGCATGCGCAGTGGGAATATCGAGCTGGAGCTGAAACACATCACAGAAGAGGATCTCAAGCGCGTGGATAAAATACAGCTCATCGCCTGCGGTTCGGCCTGGCACGTGGGGTGCATCGGCCAGACGCTGCTGCGCGACGCGCTGCGCATTCCCGCCTCCTGCGATCTCGCCTCCGAATTCCGCTACAGCGATCCTCTGGTCAACGACAAAACGCTGTGCATCGTCATCTCCCAGAGTGGAGAGACCATCGACACGCTCTTTGCGCTAAGAGAAGCGAAGGCGCGGGGCGCGAAGATTGTCTCCATCGTAAACGTGGTGGGCAGCGCCATCGCCAACGAAAGCGACGACGTGCTCTATACCTGGGCGGGCCCCGAAATCGCCGTGGCCACCACCAAGGCGTACAGTACGCAGCTGGCTATGATCTACCTGCTGACGCTGCATTTGGGCAAGATGCGCGGCACGCTTGCTTCCGGGCTGATCGAACAGCGCATGGAAGAGCTCAAGCTTCTGCCCCAGAAGGCGGAGAAGCTGCTAAGCGACCATACGGAAATCCAGTATCTCGCGTCCCAGTTCTTCAGCCACAAGGATGTTTACTTCATCGGCCGGAACCTCGACTACATGCTGGCGCTGGAGGGCTCCTTAAAGCTCAAGGAGGTATCTTACATCCATTCCGAGGCATACCCGGCGGGGGAACTGAAGCACGGCACCATCTCCCTCATCGAGCAGGGCACGTTGGTTGTGGCGCTGTGCACCAACCGTCCGCTGCTTGAGAAGATGATCAGCAACATCCGCGAGGTAAAAGCGCGCGGCGCGTACGTGATCGCTTTGGCACAGTCGGGCGCGCCTGGCGTTGAAGAAGCGGCGGACCATGTCATTTGGCTGCCCGAAGGCAACGCGTTTACGCTGCCCTCGCTTTCCGTGCTGCCGCTGCAGCTTCTTTCCTACTATATCTCCTCCCTCAAGGGCTGCGATATCGACAAACCCCGCAACCTCGCAAAATCCGTGACGGTGGAGTAGGGGTTTATCGGATCGTAGGTATTATGAGGAGACAAAAAGTTTGACAAAAATAATATAACTAAACAAAATAATAGGAAAAATGCCCACTCGCGCTATAATGGCCAAGGTGGGCGTTTTATTTATGCATGAGCATTTGAAATTTACTTTCCCCATGTAATTGATAATATGAGACGTACAGACCTAACAGGAATGGCCGAAGCAAAAGCCAGAACCCTTAAAGTCCTATTTGAGTATGTTAGACTTAATCCCCAAGAAATTTTAGAAATGGGAGAAGATGCTAAAAGGCCAGTGACAGCTATGGTAGACCGACTAGAGAACCTACGGATGAAGAAATAAAGGAAAAATCAGACAAGAAAAAAGAACGAGATATTCCATTGCAATATGCATCGTCCAAACTTACGCGCGACTTTAAAGGTTGGTGGAATTATACTTTCGACTTTAGCCCGGATGGAAAGCACTTTAGAATATGGGTGGCTGACGAGGTTCGCCCTGAACGAATAGTGCTTGAAAATAGAAGCACCGGTCTGCAATGGTTTTTAAGTTTTATCTTGTTTTTTTGTTGAAAACCAAGAAGCCCACGCTGGAGCAATTTTGCTACTGATGAAGCTGGCTTATCATTACATCCGCTTGCACAAAAAGATTGTCCGCTTTCTTTAATAATTTAATTCAGACAAACCAAATCATCAACACAACACACTGCAATTTCTAGTTGCCATAAGGATAATAGTTATTGGCCGCTGCTTTCGGTTCAACTTCTCTTGTAATATTATACCAAGAAGTGAGAAGAACTGACAGACGCTTTGAAGAGCTAGTACGTGATTTGTGGGAATATCACATGGCCTCCTCCCATGTCGATAATAAAACTAAAATGAAGCGGTTATCTACCTAAGCATTAGGTTTAATAAATCGCATCGACCAACTTCCGATTATCCAGAACGCAGCAGTGGAACCGAACTTCGCATTATGTCTATTGCTTTAAGTTCAGAATATTTATTTTTCAAAGGCGAGAAAATAATAAATTTTATGTCAGCTTCATTTGTGAATAATGCCGATTTTTAACGGGATGGCCAAAATAGCAATTATTAGGCGTGAGTGGTAAGCATGTTTAATGGTTGCTTGCTATAATGCATGAGCGGAAAGTAAACATCAGAAAAATGGCGCATCAGCCCATAAAGTCGTCGCTAAAGGTATGGACAAAAAGAAACTCCTTGATAGATTAGACAATGGCCTGCCAACCAAGCCGTATTGAAACATTCCAATATCTGTGCTAGACTGACTACGTGCTTGCTGCTTACGTTTATATCAAAAATAAAAAGCATGGAAGGTGATTGCTTACATGTTTGATTTGATATGCGTCGGGGAGATGGTCATCGATTTCTTGCCCGGTGAAGAGCAAGGCACGTATATACGCAAGGCAGGCGGCGCGCCGGCTAACGTATCCATTGCAGCCGCAAGGAACGGTCTAAAAACAGGTTTTTGCGGCCGTGTGGGCGATGATGATTTTGGGCGCTTTCTCTTTACAACTCTTCAAGACAATAAAGTTTCTATTCTATGTCCCGAGCCGGTGGCCGAGGCTACGACTACCATGGCGTTTGTTACCCTTTATCAGGGTGGCGAGCGAAGCTTTACCTTTGCCCGTAAGCCCGGCGCCGACATGTTCCTGACCAAGAGGGATGTGGATGCTGCAGGAATTCCGGAAGCGAAGATTGTACACGCGGGCTCCTGCTCCCTTTCCAAGCCTCCGGCTTCTGAGGCGACGGCCTATGCTTTGGCTATCGGCGCAGAGGAGGGCAAACTGGTGAGTTTTGACGTGAACTACCGTGATTTGCTCTGGGGCGGGAACCGTGCGGCAGCAAAGAGGGCTGTGATCGGGGTGCTTCCTCATGTAGACCTTCTCAAGCTTTCGGAGGAGGAACTGGATTTTGCTGAGGGCGAGGCCAATATTCCGGCCATGGCAGAGGAATACGGCATCACCGCTGTTGTTGTGACGCTTGGCGCCAGGGGTGCACGCTGCTACTGGAACGGTAAGACATTCTTGATGGAAGGCTTTTTGGCCGACTGCGTGGATGCAACGGGAGCGGGGGACGCATTTTGGGGTGCATTTCTCTCGAGGGTTGTCCGTGGCGGCGTGAAGAGGCCGGTGGGACTTACCGAGGAACTGCTTCGGGAAGCCATGACCTACGGAAACCTGGCCGGGCGGCTTTGCGTACAGAAAAAAGGAGCCATCGAATCCTTGCCGACATGGGAGCAGATTGATACGCTCAGAAAGGAGCTTTCGCTTTGAGTAAGAGCGTTTGGGACCAGAAGATTATTTATTCACCCTCTCTCATCTGCCTGGATTTATGCAATCTCGAGCGGCAGGTGAAGGAGCTCGAGGAGCAGGGGTGCCCTATGCTCCATGTGGATATTCTGGACGGGTACTTCAGCCCCAGCATGCCGATTGGCCTGGATGTGGTACGCCAACTCCGAAAAAAGACCAGCATGCCCTTCGACGTACACCTGATGGCTAACCAGCAGGACTATTTAGTCAACGAGTTGCTGGATATTGGCGTGGAGCAGCTGGTATTCCATGCGGAATCAGAGCCCCATATCGACAACCGGCTCAACATGATTCGTCAGGCGGGGGTACGGGCTGGTGTGGCTTTGAAACCTGCCACTTCGTTGACGGTTCTTGAGTATGTTCTGGAAAAGTGCGATACTGTGATGCTAATGCTCATCAACCCGGGTTATGCGGGCAGCGCTAAGGAACAACAGGTGCCCTATACGCAACGCAAAATAACCGAGCTGCGAAGCATGGTTCAAAGCCGTGGCCTTCCAACCAAAATTGAGATTGATGGACGGATTTCCCCTAAAAACATTGCAGAGTATGGAAAAGATCAGGTGGATATCTTTGTCACGGGGAGTACCTGCATTAGGCGGGATGCTATTTCTGAGAGTATGGAGGCATTAAACGCGCTGCGCGCACAGGTGCTTTCGGAACAGGGAGGGAGTAGCAATGCCTAGTTTCAGCTATGAAGCCATAAGGGAACTGGTACTAAATGAGCTGGATGCCTCGCTTTCATCCATCAAAGCGGAAGAAGTGGAGCTGCTGATAGAGGCGGTACTTGAAGCACGGCGGGTATTCTTTGTAGGCGTAGGCCGTGTGCTGCTTTCCCTGGAAGCGATAGCCAAACGCTGGGCCCACCTGGGAATTGATACGCATATCGTGGGGGAGATTACAGAGCCCGCCATCACGCCAGGCGATCTTTTGATTGTTGGCTCGGGCAGCGGGACAACGCTGTTTCCGGCTGGCATTGCGCAAAAGGCACATGCTTTGGGGGCAAAGGTCGTCCACATTGGCTCAAACCCTAATAGCCCTCTGAAGGACATCTCCGCTTTTATGGTACGTATTCCGGTGCGAACCAAGTATTATCTCGAGGACGAAATCGATTCCAGCCAGCCTATGACTTCTCTTTTTGAGCAGACATTGCTGCTGTTGGGGGACGTTGTGGCGAAAATGATTATTGACAGGCAGGGCTTGGATCTCAAAGGACTGTGGCAGTACCATGCCAATTTAGAATGAGACCCCTATTGCCAGAAGATACCTGAACAATTAAAGAGTAATGGAGGATTATTATATGAAACGCTCAGAAATTAACGCCATCATCCGCCGGTTTGAGGCCATGCTGGAGGAGCATCGCTTTGAACTGCCGCCTTTTTTAAAGTTCACGCCGGAGGAGTGGCAGTTTAAGGGCCATGAATATGACGAAATCCGGGATAACATGCTGGGTTGGGACGTAACCGATTATGGTATGGGGGATTATGCGCATCTTGGCCTGGCCCTGATTACCCTGCGCAACGGCAACGTAAATAATAAAAAGTATACCAAATCCTACGCCGAGAAGATTATCATGTGCGACGAGGGGCAGGTTTCTCCTATGCATTTTCATTGGAACAAGATGGAAGATATTATTAACCGCGGCGGCGGCAACATCGAGTTTAAGCTCTATAACGCCACGGAAGATGAACGACTCGCGGACACCGATGTGGAAATATGCCAAGATGGCCGCCGCTACATGGTACCTGCAGGCACGCCTATCGTACTGCGTCCCGGAGACAGCCTTTCGCTCTATCCCTATTATTACCATGAGTTCGTCATTCCCAAGGGATATGGTTCGGTACTGATCGGCGAAGTGTCCATGTGCAACGACGATAAGACGGATAATCGCTTCCTTGAACCGCTGGGCCGCTTCCCTACCATCGAGGAGGACGAGGCGCCTTACAGACTGTTGTGCACGGAATACCCTGTAGCGAAGGATTGAACTTTGGTCCCCGGTTAACCTTTGTGGTCGATTATATCGGCGCATGAAGTTTAGCAAAATGCATATTGATCTCTGACTGTCTGAAAGGGTAGCCGGAGCCCATGACAAAAAGCCAGCTTTAAGCTGGCTTTTTGGCGGTAAGACCATTCATGGATCCTTCAAAAAAGTAGGCCCCGCTTTTTTTGCGGGGCCTGAGTGGTGGTAGGTGCCATACCTGTACTTATATAAGCGCTATCAGTTATTAATCAGGGCCATGGCTTCGCTGCCGGAGCAGAGGGATAAGCACAGATCCGTTTCAATCGCCTCGTGAGGGGCCAGTATGCGGAGCGTGCCGTTTTCCCGCTCCTTATGGATCCCCTCGGGGTGGCAGTTAGAGGGTTCAATGCCTATAACATAATCGCCGGAGGCCCTGCATTTCCATTGAATCAGGTAAGGCAGCTCCTTGCCGTCAAACTCAATGGTGAATGCAAGCTGCTTGTCGGGGTTGATCAACGAGGCGCGGCAGCGGCCCTTATCCTGCTGAAGCTGATGGTAGAATACTTGCTCGGCGTACCCTTTGACCGGGTCGCCGAATACAAGCGGGCTTTCTTGAGCCAGGCCTTGCTTTGCGACCTCATCGCGACAGGTGGTGGAGGTTGACGCCATTACTAGCTTAGAGTTCTGGTCCAGCAGGGGATAACCCGCGTTGCAGTGGTACATGAGCATTAGTGGCGCCTCCGCACAGCCTTCGTTTTCGATTTGATCATGAATGCGCACAAAATCATCTCCCAACCGGACGGTAATCCTGCGGCGCAGTACCAGATTCTCACCAAAGAGCGAGGCCTCGCGCAATTCGCCGAACAGCTCTATATAGTATTCATCGCCCTCCCAGTAACCGCGGGCGCCATGCTGTACGGCGGGGGCGCTGCGTATAAAGCCGTGCTGAGGCTGTACGCCGCCGGAGACTTGTTGGGCAGGACCCACATTGCTCAGGCCGCAGGTGAAGAGCATGCCACCCATAATACTGCGAGCTGCATTGGGGCCGTCATACCAATATTGGTTCCCCATAATACCCGGCCGCGCCAAAAAATGCAGGGGAATACCATCATAATAGAGTTCGCCGATATCCATGCACTTGTCTATGAATACGGTAAATCGAAGCCTACCGCATACCACTTCGTACACCTGCATGCCGCGGCCGCGTCCATCCTCAAGGACCGTGCGCCGCACGTTGGCGAGCGCATCTATGCTGCCTACCCGATCGAGTAGCTCGTTCTTTGTCAACTGTGTGCCAAATACCTTTGCCATAGTGCCTCCTAGATGTTTAGTTGTATTATAATGCCTGATAGGGGTTTTCCAATGTCTGCTCAGGCGTGCTTGGGGCCTCCCGCAGGAAGGCCTCCACCTGCTCTTTGTAGGTGTTTCCTTCCATGGGGCCCCGCTTTTCTACGGCCTTGGCGCCCGCCGCATTGGCATAACGGGTCGCGGTGCGCAGATCGGCACCACCGCAAAGCATAGCCAGGAAGGTTGCGTCGAAGCAATCGCCTGCGCCGGTGGGATCCACCTCAACGGCAGGGTATGTCCCAATGGAGAACGCCTCACGCCGGGTGTATACGCTGGTGCCCCGAGAACCGTCCTTAATGGCCAAAATGCGGTCTTTCTGGGCAAGCAGCTGCCGGATGGCGAGTTCCATATCCCCGAACAATATTTGCAGCTCGCTTTTACCGACAAGCAGCACGTCGCATACGTCAATGATTTCCTGGAAGTAATCCATTACCTTGCCGTGGAGCAGTTCGGGGCGGATGTTGGGATCAAAGCTGATGCGCACGCCGTTCTTGTGTGCTAGCCGAACTGCTTGCATGATAGCCTCGCCCAAAGTGGAGCTACCGGTAATGGAGCACCCCATAATGTGCAGGTAACGGGAGTTTTTAATGGCTTCTTCGTCCACGTCGGCGGGGCATAACTCCCCGCATGCGGCCTTGGAAAAATGAAAGATAAACTGGCGGCTCCCATCCTCAAAATATGTCACGAAGGCTACGCCGGTCGTGTTTTCTTCCGTTTGGATGACATGGGAAACATCTACGCCATTGCCGTGAAGGCGTTCAAGGTTCAGGCGACCGAAGTCGTCCTTGCCCACCTTTGCGATGATGGCAGCGGAAGCACCCATGCGGGCTGCTTGATCAATGCAGATGGCGGGCGCTCCGCTTGGATAGGGCCCCAGTAGCTTGCCGGGCTCATAAAAGACCTGGCCCACGCGCTCTGTAAGTACTTCCACTAGGATTTCTCCGATTGTAATGATATCAACCATGCGTCTCGTCCTCTCCTTGCCGGTTATGAATCCGCTCGTTTATTATAGAAATGATTGATTATGTTCGTTTTCCACATAATTGATTTTCGGTATAAATCGTGAAAAACTTGTCTTGACACGCCCATAACACGATGTTATTATAGCAGCATAAACGTAAGCATACAATCACAAAAAATAATAAAATGAAACAAATCACTCACTCTTGTAAATCGAAGACGATTTTAGTTTCAGCTGCGGCTGATTAAAACAAGATACTTAGGAGGAGAAAACAAAACATGAAAAAGACACTGGCCTTCCTTTTGGCGGCCCTGATGGCGTTCGCCATGATCGCCTGCTCGGCTCCCGCCGCAGATCCCGCTCCCGCTGCCACTGAGGCACCCGCGGCCGCTGCAACCGAGGCGCCTGCCGAAGCAACCGAAGCGCCTGCCAAGACTGCCCAGGACCTGAAGCTTGGTTTTATCCTTGGCTCCCGCGAGCATGCCTTCTATAACAACATCGAAGCGGGCATCAACGCTGCCGCCGCTGAAATGGGTTTTGAGGCCATAGTGCTCGAATCAGATCTCAACGGTGCCATCGCCAGCGAACGCATCGAAAACCTCGTGGCAGAAGGCTGCGACGCCATCTCCCTTTCCGTGAACGATCCTACCGGATCCACGCCCGCCATAGAGGCTGCTGACAAAGAAGGCGTACCCATGTTCGCTTTCGACTGCACCTCCAGTGAGACCAACGTGATCAAGTGTTTCGTCGGCACCGATAACTTTCAGGGCGGCGTGGTAGGCGGCGAAGCCACCATCAAGAAGCTCGAAGAACTCGGCCTGACCAACGGCGCTACCATCGGTATCATTGGCTATCCCGAACCTCAGTCTTGTATCGACCGTGAGAACGGCTGGTACAATGTTGTAAACGAGTATAAGGATAAGTACAGCCTGAACATCGTTAACATCGGTAACTATAAAGGCGATGCCGATACCGCGAAGAGCCTGATGGACGATGCGCTCACCCAGTATCCGGATATGGCCGTCATCTTCACCGTTGGAGATCCCGCCTGCATCGGCGCGCTTGCTTCCATCAAGGCCGCAGGGGCATCCACCGCTATGATCGGCTTTGACGCCAATCCTGAGGCCCATGAGGCCATTCTCGATCCCGAGAACGGGAAGATTTGGTTCGCGGATGTTGCACAGGATCCCTATCAGATTGGCTACCAGATTGCAGAGCAGATGGTGAAGTACTGCACTGAGGGAAGTGTTGAGGTCGACACCATCCTCATCCCGCCTTACCTGGTAGACGCCTCCAATGCAAAGGCATAATCTTGCAGTGTAACCAATGAATTGATATAGTGAAATGAGGCGTGTGCCCGGGCGCTAAACGTTCGGGCACACATCCCAGTTTGGGGTTTTATTACAGAGTTTGAAGCAAGGAGAGACGTTTCGATGGAGCCAAATCTGCAGGCAGTCAATATTGACAAGCGGTTTCCGGGGGTGCATGCGCTTACGGACGTTTCGATTGACTTCTATCCCGGCGAAGTACATGCGCTTCTAGGCGAAAATGGTGCCGGAAAATCTACGCTGATTAAAATACTTTCCGGGGTATACACGCCCACTGAGGGGAAGGTGTTCTTTGAAGGGAAAGGAGTACATTTCAATTCACCGGGTGAAGCGCTGGATATGGGTATTGCGGTGATTCACCAGGAATTAAGCATTGCAAACGACCTTACCGTTGCGGAAAACATTTTTCTGGGCACAGAGCCCAAGCAGAAAAACGGTATGTTCCTGGATCGTGTCAGGATGAACCGCGATACCCAGCGGCTGCTGGATTACATGAAGATTACTAATATAAAAGCGACGGATATCGCGCGGCATTTGACCGCCGCCCAACAGCAGATGGTGGAAATTGCCAAGGTAATCAACAAAAAAGCTAAGGTTGTCATTATGGACGAACCCACCTCGTCTCTTTCTGAGCACGAAATTAACGCATTGTTTGAACAGTTGGATAACTTGCGTAAGAATAATGTTACGATTATTTATATTTCGCACCGTATGGCGGAAATTTTTCGTATGTGCGACAGGGCTACCATATTGCGGGATGGTCAAAAAGTGATGACCTGTATGGTGAAAGATGTGACCGAGTCCGAAATTGTCAGCAGCATGGTAGGCCGCGAAATCAAGGATTATTACCACAGGCAGAGTCATAAGCGGGGACAGGAAATGCTGCGAGTGGAGGGCCTGACCCGCGGACGGGAGTTCAGGAACATTTCTTTCGCAGCCTATGCGGGAGAGATATTGGGCTTTTATGGCCTCATAGGCGCAGGCCGCACCGAGGTTATGGAGACAATATTCGGCGCCCGCAAGCCCGAATCCGGAAAGGTGTTCGTACAGGGCAAGGAGGTATCTTTTAGAAGCCCCAAGGACGCTATCGAGCATCAGGTGGGTCTGGTGACGGAGGACCGACGGCGTACCGGATTGATGCTTCAGGCATCGCTTCGGCATAACATTGTCCTGCCCAGTTTGCCCTACCATCACCGCAAATTTAACTTTCTGGACAACCGCTGGGAGGCCGAGACTGCCGAGGGGATGACCAAAAAGCTTCGCGTCAAGACCCCTTCCATCAATGCAATCATTGCTAACCTGTCAGGCGGCAACCAGCAGAAGGTCATCCTGGCCAAATGGCTGATCGCAAATTCCAGCATCTTAATTCTCGATGAACCCACCCGCGGCATTGATGTCAACGCCAAGTCCGAGTTTTATACGTTGATGAACGATTTCGTCGAGCAGGGAGGATGCATTATCATGGTATCCTCGGAATTGCCCGAAATGCTGGGTGTGGCTGACCGTATCATCGTAATGCGGGAAGGCGTGCAAAGCGGTGAATTGGCGGGAATAGAGGCTACCGAGCGGTCTATCATACAGCTTGCCAGTGTGCAAAGCAACGTATAGCAACATTTCAGAAGGGATTAAAGACCATGGAGAAGATTAGCAGTTTTGCAAAGAAAAATATCATCGTATTCGTCCTGCTTGCGTTGTGCTTGGGTTTTGGCCTTGGATCGGACGCGTTTTTGAGTACTGTGAACATCGTGAACCTGACGACACAGATGGCCATCAACGCCATGCTTTCCACCGGCCTCACGTTTGTTATCATACTCGGCGGCATCGACATTTCAGTAGGATCGGTGGCGGCATTGGCCGGCGTTTGCGGGGCGCTTGTGGCCCGCGCAAATCCCAACGCATCCATATTCACTGCTAATCTCATCTGGATTGGCATGGCCCTGCTGGTAGGACTTATTTGCGGCTCTTTCAATGGCCTGATGATTTCCAAGTTCAAGGTCGTACCCATGATCGCCACACTGGCAATGCTCACCATCGCCCGTGGTTTATGTTTTGTATTCTCCGGCGGCTCCTCTGTCTCCGGTGTCAAGAGCAACTATTCATGGCTGGGAGCATCCCGCCTTTTGGAAACCCCGGATAAGCCGACCGGCTGGATTCCGATCATCACCATATTCGTAATCATCGTGGTATTCATTATGCATACGCTGCTTTCCAAGACGGTTTTTGGCCGGCATATCTATGCCACAGGTTCCAACATCAACGTCGCGCATCTGAGCGGTATTAACACCGATCGTACCATATTCTTAGGCCATGTCATCTGCTCCGTGATGGCTGCTCTGGGCGGCGTACTTAACGCATCCAAATTGCAAAACGGCCAGCCGGGCGCCTGTGACGGTTACGAAATGTACGCCATAGCGGCCACAGTACTGGGCGGAACCAGCCTTTCGGGCGGCAGCGGTTCGGTGGGCAGAGCGATGATCGGGGTTGCGGTCATTGCCGTTATCAACAACGGTATGAATCTGATGCACATCGACTCCTATTGGCAAAAAGTGGTTATCGGCGTTATTATATTACTGGCCGTCATATTGGATATGGCCCAGAAGAAGCGCAAGGTATAACATGCGTGAGTTAGCCGAGCGGAGGGCTTAAGTATGATCTGGAATACAGACCGGATGGATTGTTTTGCGGCGGATTTTTTTGAGGGTATGGGTCTTGCCCTGCCCGAACGCTTTCAGCCGCTGATTGGCACTAAAAACGCCGGCGCCATCATCCGCAAAGGACACGATCCTTCGCGCTTTGCCATTATTATCAGCGGCGGCGGCGGCAATGGCCCCCTGTTTCCGGGCTATGTGTGCGACGGGCTGGCGGATGCGGCCGTGATAGGCGCTCCTTTTGCCGCCCCAAATGCTTATACCATTTATGAAACGGGCAAATATCTGGGTTCTCAAAAGGGCGTGCTGCTGCTTTATAACAATTTTGCAGGCGATTACCTGAACAACGATATGGCTTCAGAGTTTCTTCAAATGGACGGAATCGCCGTGGAAAGTGTCATCTCTGCCGACGATATTGCCTCTGCGGTGGGGGAGGAGCGCAGCGCACGCGGCGGCCGTTGCGGCATTGCCTACCTAATTAAAATGGCTGCAAGTTGCGCAGCGGCAAACATGTCCCTTACGGATGCAGCGGATCTCCTGCGCAGGGCTCAGCCCCGGCTTGGTACTTTAAGCGTCTATGTCGATTTTGAAAACAGTGTGATTACTTACGGCGCAGGGTTTTCGGGGGAGGCCGGCATCCGTAGCGCATCCCATATGAACATGGAGCGGTGCGCCCAGGAAGCCTGCGATATGCTGCTGGAGGATCTGCATCCTCAGCCGGATGAACGGTTGTATGTGATGGTGAACAGGCTTCGCTGTACAAGCTATGCCGATGGGTTCATATTCGCTAATCTGGTACACCGCCATCTGAGCCGCGAATACCCGGTGGAGCAAATACGTGTTGGGAACTTTTCTAATATAATGGATGTTTATGGTTTTAGCGTTACCATCCAGTGTGCAGGAAAAGAATTATGGCCCTACTTGGCCGGAACCTGCTATGCCGACAGCTTTATTCTCTAAATCAGGAGCGCTTATGTTTGCAGAAGAACGCCAACAAAAGATTTACGACATGATTTGCCAGGAAAAGTCCATGCGTGTTCAGCAATTGAGTAAACTGCTGAATATCTCCGAGGTGACGGTACGCAGGGACCTGGAGGAGCTGCACAATCAGAAGAAGATCATTCGTACCCATGGCGGAGCCATGGCATATTACCCTGTAGGCAAGAGCATTGAGGTGCCCGAATTGATGGCTGACACGAGGTTGCTGGCTGAAAAGCGCGCTATTGCGGCGGCGGCCTATGATCTTATCAACGATTACGACACCATTCTGCTGGACGGCTCGAGTACCGTATATGAGTTGGTGAAGCTCTTGGCGGAAAACGAAAAGGAACACCTGATTATCATTACCACTTCGCCCCATTCCGTCGTGGCACTTTCCGGGCTGAAGACCTGCCAGGTTATCATAGCGGGAGGAATGGTGAACTATGCCCACAATACGGTAGAAGGGCATATTGCCAATAAGTTTATTAAAGATATCCGGGTGGATAAGTGTTTTATCGGAATCAACGGCGTAGACGAGGAATTCGGTTATTCCACCCCACGCTTCGAGGATGCGGAGATCAAAGCGCTCGCCGTCGCTTCCGCAAACCAGTCGTTCATACTGGCGGATCGCTCCAAGTTCGGGAAGATGTACTTGGCTCGCGTAAACATCGTATGCGATTATCTGATTACCGATTCAAGGCAGAACGACTACCCTTATGAGGCTTTTAACCCTCAAACTACCGTGGTATTTGCAAATGAGCTGCAGGCGAGGAGAGAATGCTGATGCGTACAATACCAATTTGGCAATTGCAGGCAGCTCTCGTCACAGCCTGCGATAGGATCATCGTCAGTGAACCTCTGCTTACCCGGATTGATTCCGTCATTGGCGACGGGGATCATGGTATCGGCATGCGGGACGGTTTCTCAGTGCTTCGGGATACGCTCATCAAGAGTGAGTATCCCGATATTTATGCCCTGATGCGGGAAGCCGGGATAGCCCTGGTCAAAACCATGGGAGGAGCTTCAGGGGTGATATTCGGCACGTTGTTTATTGCGGGTCATGAAGGAGTGCGCGGCAGGGCGGATATGGATGCCGACGCGATCATCGCCTTTTTTGATGCGGGAGGCGCTTCCATCGCCAAGCGGGGACGCACCGCTCCGGGCGATAAAACCATGCTGGACGCCCTGCTGCCTGCCGTGGAAGCCATGCGCCGGAAGCGGGAGGAGACGGAGGATGTGGCGCTTATACTGGAGGCCGCTTATGAGGGGGCGTTACAAGGCGTGGAGGACACGAAGAGCATGATTTCGCGCAAGGGCCGCTCCAAAAATTTTCGGGAAAAAACGCTGGGAATACCCGATCCTGGCGCTGTATCTGTTTCCCTGTTTTTTAGGGGCATAAGCGATTATGTGAATGGTCGCCTGTCAGACGGCGATTAAAATAATTTGTAGGATAAAAGGAGAAAAACGAAACATGAGCCTCGTAAAGGTCAGCGAAATCCTCAAAATGGCAGATAAGGCCAACACATCTGCAATTGCATTCAATTGCACCGACTACAATACCATATATTCCGCAATTACCATTGCCGAAGAACTCAGGAAACCCGTTATTTGCATGTTGTACCCGGAGCACGCCCAAATCAACAACTGGTGCAACCCCAAGAGCTTCGCGGAAACGGTCCGTTCCATAGCCCGTAACGTCAAGGTGCCCGTTGGCCTTCACTTGGATCATTGCACGGATCCGGACTATATTCTTAGCGCGATCCGCGATGGGTTCACTTCGGTGATGTATGACGGGTCCATGCTCTCGGTGGAAGAGAATATAGTAAAAACCCGCGCAGTAGCCGATGAGGCCCATAAGCTGGGCGCCGAGGTTGAGGCAGAGCTGGGCCGGGTGGGCTTTGCCGCTATCGTGACCGACCAGAACGATACGGATATGTATACCAAGCCGGAAGTAGCCGCCGCTTTCTGCGAACAATCCAAGTGCGACAGCGTTGCTGTGGCCATTGGCAGCGCCCATGGCTTTTATAAGGAGACCCCCAAGCTGGATCTCCAACGCCTTAAAGAAATCAATGGGGTCACTGAGGTACCTTTGGTACTCCACGGCGGCAGCGGTATTCCCGATGACCAGCTGCGCATAGCCTTCCAGGAGGGCATCAACAAGTTCAATGTGGGTACGGAGTATTTCTGGCTTTATTCCGAAACGATCAAAAAGTACTATTCGGATCCGGATGCGAACTTCTTCCGCCTGCCCGAGGCGGTGCAGGCAGCTTTGATGGACTACCTGCGCAAAAAGATGCAGCTTTGCACCATGACGGTCTAAAGCCCTGCTCTTTATAAGGTTTGGGACTGAGTCATAATACTGGAATATATAATGTACGCAAGCCGCTGTTCGTGAGCAGCGGGAGGAGATAACTATGCATCCGTTACAATCTATGGTGCTGCAACAAAAGCAAGGGATACCTGCGGGTATCTACTCTTGTTGCAGCGCCAGCGAATATGTGCTGCGCGCCGCTATTCTTCGGGCCAAACGTCATGGCGTTCCATTGCTCATTGAGGCCACGGCCAATCAGGTAAATCAGTTCGGCGGTTATACCGGCATGCGCCCAGCGGATTTCTACGCATATATCATGGGCTTAGCACAGGGATACGGTATGCCTAAGGACCAGATCATTCTGGGCGGCGACCATCTTGGCCCGCTGACATGGACCGACCTGTCCGAAGCAGAAGCCATGGTATACGCTGAGGATCTGGTCTCCCTTTTTGTAGAAGCCGGCTTTACAAAGATTCATCTGGATACCAGCATGCGCCTTGCCTCGGACAGCAAGGCCGAGCGCCTGAGCGACGCGACAATCGCCAGACGTGGGGCAAGGTTGTGTAAAGCTGCAGAAGCAGCTTATGTAAGGCGAGCCGCCGTCAATCCCGGCAGTATGGCCCCCGTATACATCATTGGCAGCGAGGTACCTATCCCGGGCGGTGCGCAGGAAGCTGAGGATGCCGTGGAGATTACTCGTCCAGCAGACTGCCTGGCTACTTACGAAGCGTTCAGAAATGCTTTTGCCGAAATTGGGCTTGCGGATGCCTGGCAGCGTGTAATCGGGCTTGTAATACAACCCGGCGTAGAGTTTGGTAATAAAGATGTGTTCCTGTATGACAGGGCCAAAGC